>CAZPMD010000038.1:0-33817 GCA_964587395.1 uncultured Hyphomicrobiales bacterium | reverse complement strand
ATCGGGAAGTGCGCGGGCCGCGCTCCGCAGCTCGGTGCGCCGGTTCTCCATGCCGCGGGCAACCGCAAGGCTGAGCCGGCGACCGAGGCCGGTGGTCTCGGCGATGAGGTCGGAGCGGACCGGCACGGCCATTTCCGCGGCGGCGGTCGGCGTCGGGGCACGCCTGTCGGCGGCGAAGTCGATGAGGGTCGTATCGGTCTCGTGGCCCACCGCCGAGATGAGGGGGATGTCGCTCTCGAAGGCGGCGCGGACGACGATCTCCTCGTTGAAGCCCCAGAGATCCTCCAGCGAGCCGCCTCCGCGCGCCACGATGATGACGTCAGGGCGTGGCAGGTCGTCATCGGGCCCGATGGCGTTGAAGCCGCGGATGGCGGAGGCGACCTCGGCGGCGCTGCCCTCGCCCTGCACCCTGACGGGCCAGACGAGGACCGTGCGGGGAAAACGATCCTCCAGCCGGTGCAGGATGTCACGGATGACGGCACCGGTCGGCGAGGTCACCACGCCGATGACCCGGGGCAGGTAGGGCAAGGGTCGCTTGCGAGCCGCATCGAACAGCCCTTCGGCGGCGAGCTTCCTGCGGCGTTCCTCGAGCAGGGCCATCAATGCGCCGACGCCGGCCGGCTCGAGGCTCTCGATCACCACCTGATACTTGGACGAGCCGGGGAAGGTCGTGACGCGGCCGGTGGCGATGACCTCGAGGCCCTCCTGCGGCTTGAACTTCAACCGGCCATAGACGCCCTTCCAGATCACCGCCTCGATGGTGGCGCCCTCGTCCTTCAGGCGGAAATAGACGTGCCCGGAGCCGCTCGGTCCCTTGAAACCGGACACCTCGCCGCGCAGGCGCACATAGCCGAAGGCGTCCTCCACCGTCCGCTTGATGGCGGCGGAGAGCTCCGAAACCGAGATCTCGGGGGTGTTGGACGGGGCAACATCGGTCATGCGAAGCGAATCCGTTGCCGGACAGGACACTCTTGTCTAGACGCTGCGGGACGAAGGATGAAGCGCCATCCGGCGCGATTTCCGGAGAGAGCCATGAACGTGCTTCTGATCGGCGGCGGCGGCCGGGAACATGCCCTCGCCTGGGCCCTGTCGGCGAGCCCGCTGCTGACGCGGCTCCACTGCGCGCCGGGCAACCCCGGCATCGCCGAGATGGCGACGCTGGCGGCGCTGGACGTGAGCGACCACGCGGCCGTCATCGCCTATTGCCGCCAGCACGCGATCACTTTCGTGGTGGTTGGACCGGAGGCGCCGCTGGTCGCCGGCATCGCCGACGACCTGGCGGTGGCCGGCATCAAGGTCTTCGGCCCGTCGAAGGCGGCAGCCCAACTGGAGGGCTCCAAGGGCTTCACCAAGGATCTCTGCCGCGCGTTCGGCATTCCAACCGCTGCTTACGAGCGCTTCACCGCCGCGGGCCCTGCCAGGGACTATGTGCGCCGCATGGGCGCGCCCATCGTGATCAAGGCGGACGGACTTGCCGCCGGCAAGGGCGTGGTTGTCGCCATGACGCTCGACGAGGCGCTGGCCGCCGTCGACATGATGTTCGAGGGCGGCATGGGCGCCGCCGGCGCCTCGGTCGTCATCGAGGAGTTCATGACCGGTGAGGAGGCCTCGTTCTTCGCCCTCTGCGACGGCGAGAACGCGCTGGCCCTCGCCACGGCGCAGGACCACAAGCGCGTCGGCGATGGCGACACAGGGCCGAACACCGGCGGCATGGGCGCCTATTCTCCGGCGCCGGTGATGACGCCGGCCATGGTCGAGCGGACCATGGCGGAAATCATCCGGCCGACCCTCGCGGCCATGGCGGCCAAGGGGCATCCCTTCAAGGGCGTTCTCTTCGCCGGCCTGATGATCACGACCGAGGGGCCCAGGCTCATCGAGTACAACTGCCGCTTCGGCGACCCCGAATGCGAGGTGCTGATGATGCGGCTGAAGGACGATCTGCTGACCCTGCTCCTCGCCTCGGCCGATGGCCAGCTGAAGACCATGAGCGCGCGCTGGTACGACGAGGCGGCTCTCACCGTCGTCATGGCGGCGAAGGGCTATCCCGGCACGCCCGAGAAGGGCTCCGTCATCCGCGGCATCGAGCGGGCGCGGGCACTGGACGGCGTCGAGGTCTTCCATGCCGGCACCGCCCTGAAGGACGGCGAGACGGTTGCCAATGGTGGCCGCGTCCTGGCCGTGACCGCCACCGGCCGCACGGTGACGGAGGCGCAGGAGAAGGCCTATCGCGCGGTCGACCTGATCGACTGGCCTGGCGGATTCTGCCGTCGCGACATCGGCTGGCAGGCGGTGCAGCGGGAACAGGCCGCAGCCCGGCGGGATTGACCGGAGGATCGCGCCCCGGCCTCGATGCCCCACGGCGAGGGTCAGCTTGGCAATTGGCAGGTTCGATGCAAAGCCTCCGGAGTTCCATCCGGACCGGGATGCGGGCGCGATCTCGTCCCGGCTCTCGCGGCGGGACATCGTGCATGCGCGGGCGTGACCGTGGCCGGCGCGGAGGGGCGTGAGGCCGGCGCCGGCGGGGCACGAGTGGCTCCCTGGTGTCACCATCGGGCCTCCTTCCGCGCTATGCTCAGGCCCAATGTCCAAGGAGCGTCCATGTCCACCTTCGATCTGTTCCCCGGCTTCGAATCGCACTGGATCGACACTTCTGTCGGCCAGATCTTCGCGCGCTCCGGCGGTTCCGGACCGCCTCTGCTGCTCGTCCACGGCTTCCCGCAGACCCATGTGGAGTGGCACCGTATCGCCCCCGAACTGGCGAAGCGCTTCACCCTGGTGATGCCCGACCTGCCCGGCTACGGCTGGTCGGTGGCGCCGCGAGGCGGCAAGGATCACTCCCCCTACGCCAAGCGCGACATGGCGAAGGTGATGATCGAGGTGATGGAAGCTCTCGGCCATGTGCGCTTCATGGCCTGCGGCCACGACCGCGGCGCGCGCGTCACCTATCGCATGGCGCTCGACCATCCCGGCCGGCTGGAGCGCATCGCCCTCCTCGACATCGTGCCGACCCTCGTCATGTGGGAGCGCATTCGTGCGGCGCCGTCCCCGAAGACCGAGCACTGGATCTTCCTGTCAGGCCCCGAGGGCGTGCCGGAGACCGAGATCGGCCGCAACCCGACCGCCTATCTCGAGGCGAAGCTGGCGTTGTGGACAAAGTCCGGCACGCTCGACGCCTATGACAACCGCGCCCTGCAGCACTATCGGCATTCCTTCAACGACCCCTCCCGCATTCATGCGGCCTGTGAGGACTATCGCGCCGGCGCGACGGCGGATCTTGCCGCCGACGAGGCCGACAAGGCGGCGGGAAGGACGATCGCAGTGCCGACCCACGTGGTCTGGGGCGATGCCGGCATCCCCTCCGCCGGAACAAGCCCGCTCGACGCCTGGAAGGTGTTCGCACCGAAGGCGAGCGGCGAGGCGGTCGATTCCGGCCATTTCATCCCCGAGGAGAACCCGGCCGGGTGCCTTGCAGCCCTCCTCCCATTCCTGGGCGGCACGACGCTCGCGTGATGGCGGTGCACCGCATGCTTGACCGGTCCGCCCGTGCCCCTTAACCCGCAGGCATGACCGACAGCCTCGCCGCCCCCACCGCCGCCCTGCCGCCGATCATCGACGGCCTCGCATCCATCGCGGACCGCTACGACCTGGTGTTCACCGACGTCTGGGGCGTGCTGCACAACGGCATGCGCGCCCATCCCCAGGCCTGCGACGCGCTGGTCAACATCCGCAAGCGGGGCGTGCCGGTGATCCTCATCACCAACGCGCCGCGACAGGCTCCCGTCATCGTCGGGCAGCTCGACCGGCTCGGCGTGCCGCGCGCCGCCTATGACGCCGTCGTCACCTCGGGCGACGTGTCGCGCGACTACATGCGCACCCGGCCGGGGGCGCCGGTTCACCATGTCGGCCCGCAGCGCGACCTCGTGGTCTTCGAGGGAATCGACACCCGGCTTGTCGACATCGAGGAGGCGGACTACGTCGTCTGCACCGGCCTCGTCGACGACCGCACCGAGACTCCGGACGACTACCAAGAGCGGCTGGAGCGCATGAAGGCGCGCGACCTGTTCTTCCTGTGCGGCAATCCGGACAAGGTGGTGGAGGTCGGCCACGACCTCATCTTCTGCGCCGGCGCCATCGGCGACCGCTACCAGTCCATGGGCGGCGAGGTGCTCTATGCCGGCAAGCCCTACGAACCGGCCTATGACGCGTGCTGGGACTATGCGGAGCGCATTCTCGGCAAGCGGCCAGACAATTCCCGCGTCCTCGCCATCGGCGATGCGATGCGGACCGACGTGGCCGGCGCCGTGCGGATGGGATTCGACTGCCTGTTCCTCGCGGAAGGCATCCATGCCGAGGTCCTTCTCGGACCGGACGGCCTCAAGCCGGACGGACTGGCCACACTGATCGCGGAGACCGGCCAGCGTCCGCGCCACGTGATGCGCAAGCTCGTCTGGTGACGGGCCCGCACCACGCTGTGCGGTGCGAACCTACTTGAAAAGGGCGTCGATATCGTCCTGCGGGCTCGCCTTCTTGGCGGGCTTGTCGAAGAGCGCATCGACATCCGTCTGGTCGACACCTTCGCCGGACAACTGGGGGCCGTGGAGGATATTCTTGAGCTTGCGCTCCTCGCGCCGCTTTTCCTCTTCGGTGAGATAGCCCTCGGCGTCGGCGGCATTGATCGCCTCGGCGAACCGCGAGACTCGCGCCTCGATGTGCTTGAGGGTCTCGATCACCTTGGCGACGCGCTGGCCCGTGATGTCCTGGAAGGAGCAGGCCTCGAAGATCAGCAGCATGCGCTCGTCGACCATGGCCTTGTAGGCGTCCGGATCCGAAGCATCGGCGGCCATCAACTCTTCCGCGGCCCCCATGATCGTGTCGGTGGCCTTCTCGGTCGCCTTGACGATGGCGTCGAGCTCCATGCCGGCAGCCGGGATGCGGCTATGCTTCAGGTCGTTCGGCTGCAGTCGACCGACCTCGGACTTCATGTTGGTGATGAAAGCGGCGATCTCGGACAGTTCGCGATAGACCGCCATGTCGATGGAGCGGAAGAAGCTCGACAGCGACTCCACCGTCACTTCGGCAAGGCCCACCACATCGGACAGTGAGACCTCGCCGTTTCCCTTGGTTCGGACAAACTGAACGATGCGGTCGAGGTGGTCGGTGGAGACTTTTTTCATTGTCGCCTGTTTCCCAAGGACGTCTGCGGCGGCGTCTGTCCGACGGGCATGAGCCCCGAGGCATCAATCCCGGCGAAATCTCCGGCGATCGAGGCTGTGCACGGGGCGCAGCGGCCCCGTCAGTCGGCGAAGACCGCGTCGATCTTGGCCTTCAGCGTCTGGGCGTTGAAGGGCTTGACGATGTAGTTGTTCACGCCGGCCTTTTTTGCCGCGATGACGTTCTCCGTCTTGGATTCGGCGGTCACCATGATGAAGGGCGTCCGCGACAGGGAACCGTCGGCGCGCACCTCCTTGAGGAGCTCGTAACCGGTCATCGGCTCCATGTTCCAGTCGGAGATGACGAGCCCGTACTTCTTCTCCTTCATCTTGGCGAGCGCGGCGGAGCCGTCGGACGCGTCGTCGATGTCGTCGAAGCCGAGCTGCTTCAGAAGATTTCGGATGATACGGATCATCGTGTTGTAATCGTCGACCACGAGGATCGGCATCGAGAGGTCAACAGCCATCACACTGCTCCAAGCGCCAGCATGGCTCCTGCCACGCCGTTCCGGAAAGTTGTTCGAGCCGCACGCATGGCGGCGTCCGGTATGAAAATGCCTTTCAGCCTTGAAGAAGCGGTTAACGGGGCGTCTGGCCGCCCGAGAAAATCCGCCCCAATTCGCCTCCGTCCCGCCTCATCGTCTGCAGGGTTACGAATTGGTTTGCCCTGGACGAGGCTGTAGGGTCGGTCCCGGAGGAGCGTCCACATGACCGACTATCAGGACCAGTCGCCCGTCTCGACGGGCCTGCGCGGCCGTTGCCCGCGCTGCGGAGAAGGTCACCTCTTCGACGGATTCCTGACAGTGAAGCCGACGTGCAGCGCCTGTGGCCTCGACTATGCCTTTGCCGACGCCGGCGACGGGCCGGCCGTCTTCGTCATCCTGTTCGCAGGTTTCATCATCTGCGCCATGGCGCTCGTCGTCGAGGTGAGGTACTCGCCGCCCTACTGGGTCCACGCCATCATCTTCCTGCCGCTCGTGCTGATCGTCTGCCTCGGACTGCTGCGACCGATGAAGGGGCTGATGATCGCCCTGCAGTATCGCAACAGTGCGCGCGAGGGACGGCTCGACACGGAGTAGGCCAGCGCCTATCTGCGGCTCATGTCCTCGCATCCCCAACCGCACGCCCTTCCACCCGCCCCTCCCGTGGCCGAGCGCTGGCGTTCGCTCGTCCTGCCCGGGCTTTTCGCCGCCCTGGTGCTCGGCATGCTGTTCTCGCTCGGGACCTGGCAGTTGTCGCGGCTGGCATGGAAGCAAGGTCTCGTCGCGCAGGTCGACGCGCGCAGCAAGGCACCCGCCATTCCGCTGGCGGGACGCGAGGCCTGGGGCCGCATGTCTGCGGACCGGGACGATTACCGACGCGTCATCGTGACCGGGCGGTTCCGCCACGAGGCCGAAGCCTATCTCTATCACGTGGCCGGCGACAGCCGGCGGGCCGATCCCGGGCGGCCCCAGGGGCAGGGCTATTTCGTCATGACCCCGCTAGTGCTGGCCAATGGCGACACGGTGATCGTCAACCGCGGCTTCGTGCCGCTCGACAAGCGCGACCCGGCGACACGGGCGGAGGGCCAGGTCAGCGGCGAGGTGGCGGTCACGGGCCTCGTCCGCTATCCCGAGCCGCGCGGGGCCTTCTCGGCCGTCGATGACCCCGCGCGCCGCCTCTTCTACACACGCGACCTTGTCGCCATGGCACGGGCGATGGGGCTCAACACGCGGCTCACAGCGCCCTTCTCGATCGATGCCGATGACACGCCCGTCGCCGGAGGCCTGCCCCGCGGCGGTGAGACGCGGCTGACCTTTGCCAACCGGCACCTGGAATATGCGCTGACCTGGTTCGGCCTCGCCCTGACGCTGATCGGTGTCTTCGCCGCCTTTGCGATCCAGCGGCTGCGGGGGCGATAGGCCAGGGCCCTCACATGCCTTCGGGCTTGCCAACCACCACCACGAGCAGCTTGGGGTCGCCGAGGAGACGGCGGGCGGCCCGCCGGACGTCCTCGATGCCGACCGCCTCGATCAGGCTGTTGCGACGGTCGAGGTAGTCGGGTCCCTCGCCGTCGAGCTGGATACGGATGAGGTTTGAGGCGATCTGGGTGGAGGTCTCGAACCTCAGGGCCCAGGAGCCGATGAGGTAGCGCTTGGCCTGCTCCAGCTCCAGAGGTGTCGGACCTTCAGCGCCCATCCGTCTCAGCTCGGCCTCGATGACGGCGAGGCTCTCGGCCGCCCGGTCGTTGCGGGTGGACGTCCCTCCGGTGAGAAGACCGGTGGCGTCGAGCGCGGCCAGGCCGGTGGAGACCGAATAGGCAAGGCCGCGCTTTTCCCTGACCTCCTGATAGAGCCGCGAGGAAAAGGTGCCGCCACCGAGAATGTGGTTCATCACGAAGGCCGGGAAGAAGTCCGGATCGTCGCGCTTGAGACCAGCCAGACCGAACGAGATGGTCGCCTGGGGAATATCGAGGGGGATCACCCGGCGCTGGCCGGTATTGGCAATGACCGCCCCGGGCACTGGCGCGATCTCGGCGCGGGCAGGGAGATCGCCGAACACATCGTCCAGCAGTGGCCCCAGTTCCGTCGCCGTCATATCGCCCACGACCGCCACCTTCAGGTGCTCGCGGGCGATCATCCGCCGGTGCAGGGCGGAAAGGTCAGCCACCGTGAGCGCCGTGACGCTCTCCGTCGTTCCCGCGTTGCGACGGCCATAGGGATGGCCGGGAAAGGCCATCGACCAGAACGTGTCGCTGGCGATGGATCCCGGGTTGGTCGAGGCGCGCCGGATGGACGCGAGGATCGACTGGCGCATGCGCTCCATCGGCGGGATATCGAAGCGCGGCCGCGTCAGGGCGAGCTTCAGCAGGGCCATCGCCTCGCCGCGGTGCTCGGTGAGGCTGCGTACCGATCCCGAGAAGATGTCGCGGCTGGCCGAGAAGCTCATCTCGATGGCGCGGTCCTGCATGCGGCGGTTGAAGACCTCCGCATCCAGATCGCCGGCGCCCTCGTCCATCATGGCGGCGAGAAGATTGGCGGCGCCCTCCCGGCCCACGGGATCCTGGGCCGTGCCGCCGCGCATCGCGAAGGAGAGCGCGATGACCGGAAGATGGGTCTGGCGGACCAGCCAGGCCTCGATGCCCCCGGGCGAGACCACGCGCTCGACGCGGCTCGACTGGCTCGGGCCGGTCAAGGCGGGGGCGGCGTCAACCGGCGTCAGGGCATGGGCCATCATCAGGGCTCCGAGAGCGAGGGCAGCGGCGCGCCTGAACATCAGCCCTGCCCCGCGCGGACCAGTTCGCCTGTCACGGCGCGGGAAAAATCGAAGGCGCGCGGCGCCATGGCATTGACCTGATCGCGGCTGACGGCCCGGATGCGCGCCACCCATTCCTGCAGATCCTCCATGCTGGAGCCGCAGGTGAGCGCCGCCCCATACATGCGCGCCATGGAGGACTGGCTGTCCTGCGAATAGACGGAATCGGCGATGAGGCGAGTCTTGGCGCGGGCGATCTCGTCCTCCGTGACACCGTCCCCGGCGATCCGGGCGGAGACCTCGAACATCGCCCTCTCGAGGGTCTCGAGCGGAACGTCGGGGCGCGGCGAGGCATGGATGCCGAAGCGCCCGTCTCCCAGTGCCGATCCGGCGTAGAAGCAGCCGGCAGAGACGGCAAGGCCCGCATCGGCGACGAGGGTCTTGTACATGCGCCCGTTGGGCGAGGAGCCGGCGATCTGCGACAGCACCTCCAGCGCCTCGGCCTCTCCCGGCCGGGCAGAGCGATAGGACGGGACCACATGCGTGTGCGTCAGGCTGGGCTGGCGGACGCGCCGGTCGGCGAGGCGTATGCGGTCGCGCTCGGTGCGCGCGGCGGCAGCGGGACGGCTGCGCGGGGCGATACGCGGGTTGGCGTCGATGCGTCCGTAGGTCTCCTCGGCGAGACGGAGCACCGCGTCGGGTGCAACATCGCCGGCGATCACCAGGATGGCATTGTTGGGCGCGTAGTGGCGGCGGTAGAAGGCTAGGGCATCCTCGCGATTGAGGGCGCGAATCTCCCGCTCGAAGCCGATGATCGGGATGCCATAGGGGTGGGTTTCGCCCCACAGCCGGCTCTGCATCTGCTCGCCGAGCCGTGCGCCGGGATCGTTGTCGATGCGCTGGCGGCGCTCCTCCAGCACCACGTCGCGCTCCGGCAGGACGACCTCGTCGGTGAGCACCAGGCCCGTCATCCGGTCCGCCTCGAACTCCATCATCACCGGGAGCTGGTCGCGGACGATGCGCTGGAAATAGCCGGTGTAGTCGTAGGAGGTGAAGGCGTTCTCCTGGCCGCCCGCGGCCGTCACCGCGCGGGAGAAGACGTGGATTGGATTGCGCGCCGTACCCTTGAACAGGAGATGCTCCAGGAAATGGGCAAGGCCCGACTTGCCCGGCTCCTCGTCGGCCGAGCCGACCCTGTACCAGAGCATGTGCGTGACCACCGGGATGCGATGGTCGGGGATGGCGACAACCTCGAGCCCGTTGGCGAGGACGTGGCGATAGGCCCGCTCGACCGGTACCGATCCAAGCGACACGGACGGCATGAGCGCCGGCGTGGCGAGGGCCGCCAAGCCTGTCGTGAACATGCGTCGGGTCATGGGCATGGTACCACCATCATCGGGATGTTCGGCCCCATAGAGACACATGGACGCCGCGTCTGGCTCATGACAAGCCCGTGAAGGCTGCTGGCCATCAAAGAAAAGGGCGGCCGAAGCCGCCCTCTGCATGTCGGGTGAAGACCCGGCTTCGTCAATGGCCGACTGCGCCGGCGAGCGCCCGGCCGGACCAGTCGTGGCCCCAGACGTAGATGGCGGCGAAGAGGAACAGCCACACCACGTCAACGAAATGCCAGTACCAGGCGGCGGCCTCGAAGCCGAAGTGCTTCTCGGGCGTCAGATGCGTCTCGCGATAGAGGCGCAGCGTGCAGACCAGCAGGAAGATGGTGCCGACGACGACGTGGAAGCCGTGGAAGCCGGTCGCCATGAAGAAGGTGGCGCCGTAGATGTTGCCCGAGAAGGCGAAATGGGCGTGCGAGTACTCGTAGACCTGGAGGCACGTGAAGAGCAGGCCGAGGAGCACCGTGAACCACAGGTACATCTTGGCCTGCTCACGCTCGCCGGTGACGATGTAGTGGTGCGCGGCGGTGACCGTCGTGCCCGAGAGGAGCAGGACGAGTGTTCCGAGCAGGGGAAGCTGGAGCGGATTGAAGGTCTCGATGCCCTTCGGCGGCCAGTGACCGCCCGTGAGCTCGGTGCGCTGGTACTGGGCAACCTCCCCGGGAAAGAAGGCGGCGTCGAAATAGGCCCAGAACCAGGCGACGAAGAACATCACCTCGGAGGCGATGAACATCATCATGCCGTACCGCAGATGCAGGGAGACGACCCGCGTATGGTGGCCTTCCTGGCCCTCGCGGATGACGTCCGACCACCAGCCGAACATCGTGTAGAGCACGCCGATGAGGCCGGCGAAGAACACGACCCAGCCGAGCTGGAGCCCGGCCAGCGCCATGGATTTCATCCACATCACCGCACCGACGGCCATGACGAAGGCCGACATCGAGCCGACGAAGGGCCAGGGGCTGAGCGGCACCAGATGGTAGTCGTGATGTTTGGCGTGGGCCTCGGCCATTGAAGTCTCCGTCTGGCTCTTCGCGCCGGTGTCGGCCGGCGCGTCGGTCTGTCAGTTGGTTCGCGATGCCGCGGTCGATCCGGCACCCTGGGCAAGAGGCCTGGGGGGCTGGTTCTGGCGGAAGAAGGTATAGCTGAGCGTGATCGTGTTGGCCGAGCGCGCGCCCGGATCATCGACGATCGCCGGGTCGACGAAATAGACGACGGTGAACTCGCGCGTCTCGCCGGGTGCCAGGGTCTGCTCGGTGAAGCAGAAGCACTCGAGCTTGTTGAAGAAGCGCCCCGTCTCGGACGGGGCGACATTGTAGGTCGCCATGCCGGTGATGGGCTCGTTGGCGGTATTGGTGACCTGATAGGTCATGGTGTGGGTCTCGCCCGCCTTGATCGTATGGCGGGCGGTGTCGACCCGGAACCGCCAGGGCAGGCCGGGACCGATATTGGAATCGAAGCGGATATCGACCGTGTGGTCGATGACGCGGTCGGCGGGGCGCTCGGCGCGCATCGTCGTGCCGCCGAAGCCGGTCACGCGGCAGAACAGATCATAGAGCGGCACGGCGGCATAGGCGGCGCCGAACATGGTAGCGCCGAACAGGAAGGCGGACAGCGCCACCTTCACGTCGCGCTTCCAGGTGCGCGGCGCGGGGGTCTCGGGCGTCATCGGCGTGGCGTCGCTCATCGCGGTCTCACATCGGCCGGTTGAGGATGGCCGGCCCCTTGACGAGGGTGACGACCCAGAACAGCGCACACAGCCCGACCAGGGCGAGGGCGATCGCGACGTTGCGCTGGCGCTGGCGCCGCTTCTCCTCGGGGGTGAGGACAATGCCTGTCTTCAGCGGGTGCTCGGTCACGGCATCCATCCCCTCAGAACAGCCCCGCGACGACGCCCTGCTCGATCAGGAGCACGGCGAAGAGCGCGAAGAGATAGAGGATGGAGAAGGCGAACATGCGGCCAGCCGCCTTCCGGGCGGCAGCCCCCTCGCGGCGGCGATAGATCTCGATGGCGAGGGCAAGCATGCCGAGACCGCCGACGAGGGCGGTGACACCATAGGCGGTGCCGGCGAAACCGAGGAACCAGGGCGCCAGGCCGACCGGCGCCAGCAGGACCGTGTAGAGCAGGATCTGGCGACGCGTCTCGGCCTCGCCGCAGACCACAGGCAGCATGGGAACGCCGGCGCGGGCATAGTCGTCTGACTTCAGCAGCGCCAGGGCCCAGAAGTGAGGCGGCGTCCAGATGAAGATGATGAGGAAGAGCACCACCGATTCGACCGAGATGCCGCCCGTGACGGCGGCCCAGCCGATCATCGGCGGAAAAGCGCCGGCGGCGCCGCCGATGACGATGTTCTGCGGCGTCCAGCGCTTCAGCCACATCGTATAGACGACGGCGTAGAAGAAGATCGTGAAGGCCAGAAGACCGGCGGCGAGCCAGTTGGCGACCAACCCGAGCACCAGCACGGAACAGGCGGACAGGAAGAGGCCGAAGGCCAGAGCCTCGCCTGGCGACACCCGGCCAGCAGGAATGGGCCGCTTGGCCGTGCGCGCCATCAGCGCATCAATGTCGGCGTCGTACCACATGTTGAGGGCGCCCGAGGCGCCCGCCCCGACAGCGATGCACAGGAGGCTGATCGCGGCGAGGACCGGATGCAGAGACCCCGGAGCAACGACCAGACCGGTCAGGGCCGTGAAGACGACGAGCGACATCACGCGCGGCTTCAGAAGCGCGATGAAGTCACCCGGTTCAGCCTGGCTGACCAGTGCTCCGCGGTTCATTCCCGTTGTGTCGTCGACGAGGGACAAGGCGAACTCGGATCGGTGTTCGGGATGACAGGAACCCCTGTCGGGATCGAAGCCCGGGGCGGCGTGCTCCGGGCTTCATTGAGCAGGGTTGCCGCTCAGCGGATGCGCGGCAGCTCTTCGAACTGGTGGAAGGGCGGCGGCGAGGACAGGGTCCACTCCAGCGTCGTCGCACCTTCGCCCCACGGATTCTCGCCGACCTTCTGCTTCTTCGCGAAGGCCTGGACGATGCCGACCAGGAAGATGACCACGCCGACGGCGGCGATGTAGGAGCCGATCGACGACACGTAGTTCCAGGTCGCGAAGGCATCCGGATAGTCGACGTAGCGGCGCGGCATGCCCTGCAGCCCGAGGAAGTGCTGCGGGAAGAAGATCAGGTTGACGCCGACGAAGGTGACCCAGAAGTGCAGCTTGCCGATGAACTCGGAGTACATGTAGCCATACATCTTCGGGAACCAGTAGTAGCGACAGCACGTAGTGGAAGTGCGCGACGACGTAGTAGGTGTCGTGCAGGGCGCGGTCGACGCCGGCATTGGCGAGGACGACGCCGGTGACGCCACCGACCGTGAACAGGAAGATGAAGCCGACCGCCCAGAGCATGGGGGTGGTCATGCGGATGGAGCCGCCCCACATCGTGGCGATCCAGGAGAAGATCTTCACGCCCGTCGGCACGGCGATGACCATGGTGGCGGCGACGAAGTAGGCTTGCGTCTTGACCGACAGACCCGCCGTGTACATGTGGTGGGCCCAGACGATGAAGCCGACCACGCCGATGGCGACCATGGCGTAGGCCATGCCGAGATAGCCGAAGACCGGCTTCTTCGAGAAGGTCGACACGATGTGGCTGATGATGCCGAAGGCCGGCAGGATGAGGATGTAGACCTCGGGGTGGCCGAAGAACCAGAACAGGTGCTGGAACAGGATCGGATCACCGCCGCCGGCCGGGTCGAAGAAGGTCGTGCCGAAGTTGCGATCCGTCAGCAGCATGGTGATGGCGCCCGCCAGAACGGGTAGCGACAGCAGCAGCAGGAAGGCGGTGACCAGCACGGACCAGGCAAAGAGCGGCATCTTGTGCAGCGTCATGCCCGGGGCACGCATGTTGAAGATCGTGGTGATGAAGTTGATCGCGCCGAGCAGCGACGAGGCGCCCGCGATGTGCAGCGACAGGATCACGAAATCCATCGCCGGGCCGGGATGGCCCATCTTCGACGAGAGCGGCGGGTAGATCGTCCAACCGCCGCCGAAGCCGTTGGCGCCGGTAGGCCCCTCGACGAAGAGCGAGATCAGCAGCAGCGCGAAGGACGGCGGCAGCAGCCAGAACGAGATGTTGTTCATGCGCGGGAAGGCCATGTCCGGTGCGCCGATCATGATCGGAACGAACCAGTTGGCGAAGCCGCCGATCAGGGCCGGCATGACCATGAAGAAGATCATGATGACGCCGTGGCCGGTGGTGAACACGTTGAAGGTGTGCGGATTGGAGAAGATCTGCATCCCCGGCTCCATCAGCTCCATGCGGATGCCGATGGACAGGGCGAACCCGATGAGCCCCGCGAAGATCGCGAAGATCAGGTACATCGTTCCGATGTCCTTGTGGTTCGTCGAATAGACATAGCGCCGCCACCCGGTCGGAATGGCGTGGTCGTCGTGATGGTCGTGACCGGCGGTCGCGTGAGCCTCAGCCATGATGGGTTCGATCCTCGACAGGTATCGTCTCGGGGGGCGGCGCGTCAGCGCGCCACGGGGATTTCGTTGGCGGCGACGGTCGTCGCCCGCTCGGTTCCGGCGAACTTCTTCTTCGCCTCCTCGACCCAGGCGGCGAAGGCCTGTTCGGAGACGACGCGCACGGCGATCGGCATGAAGGCGTGGTCCTTGCCACAGAGCTCGGAACACTGGCCGTAGAAGATGCCCTCGCGGGTGGCGCGGAACCAGGTCTCGTTGAGGCGGCCCGGAACGGCGTCGATCTTGATGCCGAAGGAGGGCACCGCGAAGGCGTGCATCACGTCCGATGACGTCACCTGGACGCGGATCACCTTGTTCACGGGAACGACGACCTCGTTGTCCACGGCGAGAAGGCGCGGCACCTCGCTGGCGGGAGCGCCGGCCCGGATGCGCTGCTGACGCTCAGCGTCAGTCTGCATGTTGGAGACGAAGTTGAAGTTGCCGTGATCAGGATAGTCGTAGGACCAGCGCCAGCTCGAACCGGTCGCCTTGATGGTCATGTCGGCGCGCGGGATCACCTGCTGCTGATAGAGCAGACGGAAGGACGGAATGGCGATGATGATCAGGATGAGGACGGGAATCACCGTCCATGCCACTTCCAGGCCGACATGGTGCGTCGTGGTGGAGGGCGTCGGGTTGCGCTTCTCGGAGAAGCGGAAGAGGCAATAGGCCAGAAGGCCTGCCACGAAGATGCAGATCACGGTGATGATCGGCAGAAGGAACCCGTCATGGAAGAAATGGATGAAATCCATGATCGGCGAGGCGGATTGCTGCAGACCCAGTCCGCCGGGAGCCGGCTGTCCGAGCCCGGGCTGTTGAGCCAGCGCAAGGCCCGGAGCCGCCGTCATTGCCATAAGGAGTGCCAAGATACCCGACATGCGCGTCCCGGCGGCGATCCCGCCCCGTGCCGCCGACGTGCCGTTCAGCATCGCCAAACCCATGTTCATCCGCTCCATACCGCGGACCGAAGATTGCTGGACTTCGATCCTGTCTCGTTCGCCGCTTGCGGCTCCGGCGGATCGGGGGATCGCGCGCCGCAACCTCAGTGACACTCTCACTACGACCGGGGACGCATTCTTGATCAATGCATCGCTCAAGCGATCAGGCCGAGGGTCCACCGGCTCCTTGAAACACAAAAACTCCATGCTCGCAATGTCGCCCTTAGAGCCATTCAAGTCGGCGCCGCCGCGCGCTGATGCCGGGCCGACATCGCCTGCCGCCGGGCGGGCGAAATCGGGGCAAAGGGGGCGCTGCCACGCCAAAGCTGCATGAGACCCCGTCCGGGGACGCATAATCTTGACACCATTGCAGGGGAATGGTCCCTCGCATCGTCGCCGGCAGGTCTCCGGCGGCGCGGCGATTCGTTTGTGGACCCCGGTCCGGAACGCCGGACAGCCATCACCCTGGAGCCCCTCGGATGACCATGCGGACGTCTCAGCCGAAATCCGGACATGCGGACGCACCGGTGTCCCACGGGCGGAACCGGGGTGGCGCCGTTCGGGCGGCCATGCTTGCCCTGGCAGCCCTTCTGTCCTTCTTCGGAGCGGGAGGCGCCCATGCCCAGGGGGCTATTCGCGCCACACACGGGGACTGGCAGGTCCGTTGCGACACGCCTCCCGGTGCCCGGGCCGAGCAGTGCGCCCTCTGGCAGCACGTCACCGCCGAGGACCGCCCGAATGTCGGCCTCGTCGTGGTGGTGCTGAAGACCGCCGACCGGCGCAACCGGCTGATGCGGGTGCTTGCGCCGCTCGGCGTGCTGCTGCCCTCCGGCCTCGGCCTCACCATCGACGGCAATAATGTCGGCCGCGTCCAGTTCGAGCGCTGCCTGCCCTCCGGCTGCGAGGCTCTGGTGGTGATGGACGACAATCTGCTCAACCAGATGAGCAGTGGGCAGTCCGCTACCTTCATCATCTTCCAGACTCCGGAAGAGGGAATCGGCGTTCCGGTGTCGCTGAACGGCTTCAAGCCGGGCTTCGACGCCCTGCCCTGACGGTGCGGCGGCCCTGCGGGCTCGCGAAGCGCTGCGGGGAGCACTAGATAGATCAAAGAATTCTGACACCGTGCCGGAGTCGTCATGGCCGACCAGTCCCTGCTTGCCCGCGCCGATCTCGATCCGGCGACTGCCCGCGCCATCCTCGGCAACGCGCTGGCCGGCGCAGACGACGGCGAGCTCTTCCTCGAATACAAGCAATCGGAATCGCTCCTTTTCGACAATGGCCGGCTGAAGCAGGCCGGCACCGACAACGGCCAGGGTTTCGGCCTGCGCGCGGTGAAGGGCGAGGCCGTCGGCTACGCCCATTCCTCCGATGTTTCCGAAGCCGCGCTGAAGCGCGCCGCCGAGACCGTGAAGGCCGTTGCCGGCGGCTATGCGGGAACGCTGGCGGCTGGCCCCGTGCGTTCGAACATCCGTCTCTACGCCGATGACAATCCGCTCGACGCGCCGGCCTTCGCAGACAAGGTGAGGCTGATGGAGGTCATCGACGCCTATGCGCGGGCGAAAGACCCCAAGGTGAGGCAGGTCACCGTGTCGCTGGCCGGCTCCTGGCAGGTGGTGGAGATCCTGCGCCCCGACGGCGAGCTGTTCCGTGACGTCCGGCCGCTGGTGCGTCTCAATGTCTCGGTGGTGGCAGGTTCGGGCGACCGGCAGGAGTCCGGCTCGCACGGCTTCGGTGGCCGCGCGGCCTACGCCGACTTCATCACCGAGGGCCGCTGGAAGCATGCCGCCGACGAGGCGATCCGCCAGGCCCTTGTCAATCTCGAGAGCATCCCCTCCCCGGCCGGTGAGATGGACGTCGTGCTCGGCCCGGGCTGGCCCGGCGTCATGCTGCACGAGGCAGTGGGCCACGGTCTGGAGGGCGACTTCAACCGCAAGGGCCAGTCGGCCTTCGCCGGCCTCATGGGCGAGATGGTGGCGGCGAAGGGCGTGACGGTCGTCGACGACGGCACCATCGCCGACCGGCGCGGCTCGATCTCCATCGACGACGAGGGCACGGCCTCGCACCGCACGGTGCTGATCGATGACGGCCGACTGGTCGGCTACATGCAAGACCGCCAGAACGCCCGGCTGATGGGTGTCGCCGCGACCGGCAACGGCCGCCGCGAGAGCTATGCCCATGCGCCCATGCCGCGCATGACCAACACCTACATGCTCGGGGGGAGCCATACCCGCGAGGAGATTCTCGCGAGCGTGAAGAACGGCCTCTATGCCGTCAGCTTCGGCGGAGGGCAGGTCGACATTACCTCCGGCAAGTACGTCTTCGAATGCACCGAGGCCTATCGCATCGAGAACGGCCGCGTCGGTGCGCCGGTCAAGGGGGCCATGCTCATCGGCTCGGGCCCGGCCGACATGAAGCGGGTGACCATGGTCGGCAATGACATGAGCCTGGACACCGGCATCGGCACCTGCGGCAAGGGGGGGCAGTGGGTGCCCGTCGGCGTCGGCCAGCCGACGCTGAAGATGGAGCGGATCACTGTCGGCGGCACGGGTTGAGGAGCAATTCCGCGATGCAAACTCGCGGGAGTACACAGGCGCCGGGTTCCGGTTAGACTGATCCCCTTCACGCTGTCCCCCGCGAGCGCATGGCCGACGCCCACTCCCCCACCGCCTTCGTCGTTCCGGCCGTCACCCTGCTGGCGGCGGCCGTCATCGCCGTGCCGCTTTTCCGGCGCGCCCGCCTCGGCTCCATCCTCGGCTATCTCGCGGCAGGCCTGGCGATCGGCCCCTTCGGCCTGAGGCTCATCTCCGACCCGGCCGCGATCCTCCACATCGCCGAACTCGGCGTCGTGATGTTCCTCTTCATCATCGGCCTCGAGATGCGGCCGGCGCGGCTGTGGAGCCTGCGCAAGCAGATCTTCGGCCTCGGCCTGCTGCAGGTCGGCGTCTGCGCCGGACTGCTGACCCTGATGGGACTTGCCGGCGGCTTTCCGCCCGCCGTGTCCTTCGTCGCCGGCGCTGGCTTCGTCATGACCTCGACCGCCATCGTCATGCAGACACTCGAGGAGCGGGGCGAACTCAACACGCCACCGGGGCAGAAGATGGTCTCCATCCTGCTGCTCGAGGATCTCGCCATCGTGCCGCTGCTGGCGCTCGTCGCCTTCCTCGCCCCGGCCGTGACGGGTGCGCAGGATGGCAACCTCGCCTCGCGGCTGACGGCCGTCGCCATCGGCATCGGCTCGATCACCGCGCTGATCGTCGCCGGCCGCTACCTTCTTAATCCGCTGTTCCGCTTCCTTGCCTCCTATGGCGCGCGCGAGGTGATGACGGCGGCCGCGCTGCTGGTGGTGCTCGGATCGGCGCTGGCGCTGCAGACCGGCGGCCTGTCCATGGCCATGGGCGCCTTTCTCGCCGGCGTGCTGCTGTCCGAATCGACCTTCCGCCACCAACTCGAGGCCGACGTCGAACCCTTCCGCGGCATTCTGCTCGGGCTCTTCTTCATGGCGGTCGGCATGTCGCTCGACCTGTCGGTGGTGATCGCCAACTGGAAGCTCGTCGCCGTCTATGTCGCGGCCTACATGGTCGCCAAGGGAATCGGCATCTACGCCGTGGCCCGATTGATGCGCTCCAGCCACGGCGAGGCGATGGAGCGTACGATCATGATGGCGCAGGGCGGCGAGTTCGCCTTCGTGCTCTACGCGGCCGCGACCAGCACCGGGCTCATCGACGGCCAGGCCAATGCGACGCTGACGGCCATCGTCATCATCTCCATGGTGCTGACGCCGCTGGCGCTGATGGGCATGCGCTTCGTCGTGCCGGCCCCCGCCGGCCAGTCGCTGGACGGCGTGGAGGTCGCGGATGGCCTGACGGGCGAGGTCCTCGTCATTGGTTTCGGCCGCTTCGGCCAAGCCGTATGCCAGGCCCTGCTCGCTGAGAAGGCCGAAGTGACGATCATCGACAATGACGTCGAGATGATCCAGGCAGCGGGAACCTTCGGCTTCCGCATCTACTATGGCGATGGCACGCGCCTGGACGTGTTGAGAGCGGCGGGTGCGGGCACGGCGCGGCTCGTCTGCGTCTGCGTCGACAAGTCGGATGTGGCAGACAAGGTGGTGGAACTGGTCAAGGCCGAGTATCCGCTGGCCAAGCTGTTCGTCAGGTCCTTCGACCGCGTGCACGCCATCAAGTTGCGGGGCGAGGGGGTCGACTACGAGATTCGCGAGGTCATGGAGAGCGCCCTCGTATTCGGGCGGGAGGCGCTGGTCGCTCTCGGAGTCGATCGCGACGATGCCCATCGCACGATGGAGGACATCCGCAAGCGCGACGCGGCGCGACTGGAATTGCAGATGCACGAGGGGATCATGGCCGGTGCCCATCTGATGCATCGCCAGCCGGTCACGCCCTCTCCGCTGACCGAACCGGCACGCAAGGCCCAGGCCCTGAACCCCGAGGCCGAGGACGTGCTGGCGGACGAGACGAGATATTCCGGATGAGCGGTTCATCCGGGTCCCGCAGCGGCGTGCCGGGCAAGTTCACGCAAGGGCCGACGATGCGCCACGTCGTTGTCATGACCCTGACCGGTTCGGTCGGGCTGATGGCGGTGTTCCTCGTCGACCTCCTCAACCTCTTCTACATTGCCCAGCTCGGCGAACAGGAGCTGGCCGCCGCCATCGGCTATGCCGGCACGGTGCTCTTCTTCCTCACGTCTTTCGCCATCGGGGTGTCCATCGCCGGAACCGCCCTCGTGTCGCGGGCACTCGGGGCAGGGGATCGCGAGAAGGCGCGGCGGCTCGCCACCTCGAGCCTCTTCGTCATGGCCGTCGCCATGGTGCTGCTGGCTGCGGCGATGCTGCCGTGGTCGGGCCGCATCCTGTCGTCCATCGGCGCGACGGGTCGGACTCACGCGATCGCCGACCGTTTCCTCTGGATGGTGGTGCCCTCCACCATCTTCCTCGGCCTCGGCATGATGTATTCGGCCATCCTGCGAGCGGTGGGCGATGCCAAGCGGGCGATGTGGGTCACGCTGATGGGCGGGATCGTCACGGCGATCCTCGATCCCGTCTTCATCTTCGCGCTCGGTCTCGGCGTCGATGGGGCCGCGATCACCTCGATCATCTCCCGCATCGCCATGGCCCTGATCGGCTTGCGCGGGGTGACGCTCGTCCACCGGCTGACGGCCCCGCCGCAGCTGGCCGCGGTTCTGGGCGACGTGAAGCCGATCGCGGCGATCGCCGTCCCGGCCGTGCTCACCAATATCGCGACGCCCTTCGGCAATGGCATCGTCACGGCGATGATCGCCCGCTACGGCGACAGCGCGGTGGCGGGATGGGCCGTTCTCGGCCGGCTCGTGCCCGTCGCCTTCGGCGCCTTCTTCGCGCTGTCCGGATCGATCGGTCCGATCATGGGGCAGAACGTCGGGGCGCGGCTCTATCCGCGGGTGAGACAGGCGCTCGTCGATGCGCTGGTCTTCCTCAGCCTCTACGGCATCGCCGTCTGGCTGATCCTGCTGCTGCTCTCCGATCACATCGTCCGCCTGTTCGATGCCACCGGCATGGCTGCGGCCGTCATCGCCTTCTTCTGCGTCTATGCCTCGCTCGCATGGGCCTTCAACGGTGCCGTCTTCGTCGGCAATGCCGCCTTCAACAATCTCGGCTTTCCGACCTACTCCACTGCACTCAACTGGAGCCGGGCGACGATCGGCACGGTTCCCTTCGCCTGGGCCGGCGCATGGGTCGCGGGTCCCGAACATGGCGCACAGGGTATCATCGCAGGACAAGCCGCCGGCGGCATCCTGTTCGGCATCCTCTCCATCGCCATCTGCTTCCGCGTCATCGATGGCATGGCGAGCCGCCCGCCTGCGGATCCGCCGGCTCCGGGAGGACCGGCCAGCGGCCTGTCGCCCTTCACCTCCGGCAAGGGGGCGACGGCCGGCTCGTGACGCTGGCCGGCCCGCGTGGTTAGATGCTGCCCGAAGGGGCCGGGGAATCGGCTCTCGCGGGAGCCACATCATGTTCAACCTCGCCGACATTCTCGCCCAGGCCACGGGAAAGCAGGGCTTCGACGCGTTCGCCACCCAGTTCGGCATGGCACCCCAGCAGGCCAAGACGGCGATGGAGGCGCTGCTTCCCGCCTTCTCCCTCGGCCTCAACCGCGCCACCCGGTCGCCCGCCGACATGGCGGACCTGTTCGGGCTCTTCACCGCCGGGCCCAACTATGCGGAGATGTTCGAAACGCCGATGAGCGCCGGACAGTCGATGATGGCCGCCGGCCAGCAGGCGCTGACCCGCATCTTCGGAACGCCGGAACTGACCCAGGCCATTGCCCAGCAGACGGCGGCGGCGACGGGCATGGGCCAGGAGATGATGAAGCAGGTCATGCCACTCATGGCCTCGCTGATCATGGGCGGGCTCATGAAGGGCGCGATGAGCGGGCAGAATCCGCTCGGCGAGATGATCGCTGCCATGATCAGGCCGATGATGCCGCCGCAGGCGACCGCCGCGGCCGATCCTGTCGGCAGCATGATGGGCATGTTCGGCAACTTTTTCGGAGCCGGCACGGCACAGAAGCCGGGCCAGCCGGCCGGCTTTCCCGGGCTCGACCAGTTGATGGAACTCAGCCGGCAGATACAGGCCGCCAATCCCCTGCTCGCCGCCGCGATGAACCCGCAGCCGCCGACCGGGGAGGCGCAGGGAGCGCGCACCCTCGGACAGCAGGCGGCCGACACCTGGACCGCCACCATGGGTCGCATGTTCGAGACCGGCCGCGAGATGCAGGACCAGCAACTGGCACAGCTCGAAACGCTGTTCGCCCAGTTCGGCAAGAAGCCGGGCGCCTAACCCGCCCATCATACATGGACGAAGTTTAACTCGGCCCGGGCGCCACCCTGGCGTAGATTCTCCTCATCGGATCGGGGCACACCCACGAGGAGACTCCACCATGAAGAAGATGATCATTGCCGCAGGCGTCGTGGCCACCATGGCCATTGCCGCCGTCGCCGTCGCGCAGCCGGGTCCCGGCGGTCCGCGTGGCCCCGGAGGAGAAGGCGGCCCGCGCGGCCCCGGCCGGATGATGCAGATGTCGCCGGAGGATCGCGCCGCCATGACGGACGCGCGCATCGCCGGCCTGAAGGCCATGCTGCGACTCACCCCCGACCAGGAAAGGCACTGGCCGGCCATGGAGACCGCGTTGCGCGAGGCTTCCGCCCAGCGCCTGCAGCGCATGAACGAGCGGATGCAGCGCTGGAGCGACATGCGGCAGAACCGCGACGCAGCCCGGCCCGACCCGGTGCAGCGCCTGCGCACCGCCGCTGATCGCATGGCCGAGAACGCCGCCACCATGCGCAAGCTCGCCGATGCGGCAGGCCCGCTCTACGCCTCTCTCGACGAGGCCCAGAAGCGCCGGCTGGATCGCATGTGGCGCGGCCGCGGCATGATGATGGGCGGCGGCATGGGCGGACGCGGCATGGGCGGCGAAGGCTGGGGCGGTCATGGCCGCGGCGGCTGGGGCGGCTATGGCGGCGGCTGGGAGCGTTACCAGGACGGCCCGCGTCGCGGTCCCGGCGGCGAGGGCGGCCGTCTCTGACGTCCTGCTCGCACGTCGTACCAGTTCGGACGGGCCCGCTCATGCGGGCCCGTTCCGTTTCGGGACGTCCACAGCGGAGTTTGGAAAGAGAACGGAAACCCTGCGTTTACCCTGATCGTCGACAGTGTCGTCGTTGCATTTCGGTCCGCGTGAGGGGTCGCCCGGCCATGAAGCCTTTCCTGGGCCCAGAAGAGCCCGCGACTATGCCCGCCTCGCGTCGCATCCTCGTAATCGATGGCGATCCGGCATCCCGCCGCATGGTGATTCAGGCTCTCGCCGCGGTCGCCACCTGCAGCGAGGCCGAAGACGTGGATCGCGCCTTCACCGTCCTCGACCGCGGCGACCCGGACCTCATCGTTCTGTGCCTCGACGATGGGGCGGACACCAGCCCCGACGCCATCGAGACCATCCGCTTCGCGGGCTATGAGGGCCCGATCCTCGCCACCAGCGCGCGCGTCTCGCTGGCGACGGCGGTGGAGGCGATGCGCTGCGGAGCGAGCGACGTCGCGGGCAAGCCGGTCTCGGCGGCCGATCTGTTGCGACGCGTCACCAGACTTCTCGACAGGGAGCGCCCGGCTGTCCGCGTCCTGGATGCCTCGCGCCGAGATGCCACCGACTTCGAGGGTTTCGTCGGCGCCTCACCGGTGATGCGCGACATCTATGAGCAGATCCGGCGCATCGCTCCCTCGAAGGCCCCCGTCTTCGTCACCGGCGAGAGCGGCACCGGCAAGGAGGTCACCGCCCAGGCCATTCACACGCGGTCCGGCCGCCTTGCCGAGCGGTTCGTGGCGCTCAACTGCGGCGCGATCCCCGAGGATCTTATGGAGAGCGAGATCTTCGGCCATGTGAAGGGCGCCTTCACCGGAGCGACCGACGACCGCTCCGGCGCGGCCGAACTCGCCGATGGCGGCACCCTCTTCCTCGACGAGATCTGCGAGATGGACCTAGCGCTGCAGACGAAGCTGCTGCGCTTCATCCAGACCGGCGAGATACGTCGCGTCGGCGACACGCGCATCCGCCGCGTCGATGTCCGTTTCATCTGCGCCACCAACCGCGACCCCCTTGCTGACGTTGCCGCCGGCCGGTTCCGCGAGGATCTCTACTACCGCCTCTGCGTGCTGCCCGTGCACCTGCCGCCGCTGCGGCGCCGCGGCGACGACGTGCTGGCCCTGGCCGAGGCCTTCCTCGCCCGCTTCTCTGCCGAAGAGGGACGTCACTTCCGCGGCTTTGACGAGGCGGCGGCCCGGATCGTCTCCGAGTTCCACTGGCCCGGGAACGTCAGGCAGCTGCAGAACGTCATCCGCCGGCTGGTCGTCATGCACGACGGCGAGCAGGTGACGGCCCCCATGCTGCCGCTCGCGCTGGCGCACGGGTCCTACCGCACCGCGGGGGACCAGTCCGCGCAGGCGGCGCGGCCTGTCGCGACCCGAACCCCCGTCGAGCCCTACTGGCAGCAGGAGAGGCGAATCATCGAGGAGGCGCTCGCCGCCTTCGACGGCAATCTGTCGCGCGCAGCCGCAGCCCTGGAGATCAGTCCCTCGACGATCTACCGCAAGCGCGAGGCCTGGGCGCGCGAGGGACTGATGCAGGCCGGCTGAACCCCCTGGCCGCTTGAAGCCATCGACGGTCCTGCCTAAACGGGGATGATGATCAGGACCCTTCAGCCCAAGGCAGCGGCGCTGGCTGTCGCCATTCTGCTCGCAGCCACCAGCCTCGCCGAGGCGCAGCGCCGACGGGAGCCGCCGCGTCCAAGACCGCCGACCCGCGCCGAGGTGATGCTCTACAACAGCTTCCCGGCCGGTGTGCGTCTCGCCGTGGTCTCGATCAACGGCCGCCGGCCGGTCGCCGCCGACCGCCCTGCCTTCACCTTCACATCAGGTCTCAGGATGACCGGCTTCGGCGGCTGCAACCCGGTGAGCGCCGACTACCGCCGCAACACCGGTCCGAGCGACATCCGTTTCGGACCCCTGAACTTCATCGAACGCAGGTGCGGTGGCGAGGTCGACCGCCAGGAGCGCGCCATCTTCTGGGCGATCCAGGGGGCCACCCGCTGGCGCCCGCATGGCGCGCGGGGAATGACGTTCACCGGCGCTCGCGGAACGGTGACCTTCGAGCCGGCCTTCTGACTGCGGGGGCAATCTAGGTCCGGAGCATCGGCCAGAGGGACGCTGCCAGCAGAAGTCCCATCCCGATATTGAACCACCTGAGGCGCGCAGGGTCGGCAAGGGAGCCGCGCAGCGCGGTTCCGAAGGCCGCCCAGATGGAAATCGACGGCAGGTTCACGAGGGCGAAGACGGCGGCCACGAGCATCGCCGAGGCCACGGGTGAGACAGGGTCGGCGTGCACCGCCATCACCGTCAGGGCGACGACCCAGGCCTTGGGATTGATCCACTGGAAGGCCGCCGATTCGAGGAGGGTTAGCGGCCGGGTACCGCCGGCGGCTTCCGGTCCCATCGACCGGGCCGAGGCGATCCGCCAGGCGAGATAGAGCAGGTAGGCGCCACCCACGACCTTCAGGGCGAGTTCCAGTGGCGGAACCGCGCGCAGGACGGCACCGAGCCCCAGCCCCGCCGCCACCAGCAGCGTGCTGAAGCCGATAGTGATGCCGAGAATCTGCGGAATGGTGCGCCTGAAGCCGAAATTCACGCCCGAGGCGAGCAGCATGACGTTGCTCGGGCCGGGGCTGATGGAGGTGACGAAGGCCAGGGCCGGGATGGCAAGAAGCGTTGTGCTGGACATGGCGACGGCCTCGACAGGTTGGAGCATCGCCCTGTTGATGCTTCGCCCGGCCCGTCGCGTCAGGTCTGAAATCCGGACCTGGTCAGGACGCGGCCGCCGCCACATCGGCGAAGATATAGCGCTCGAACCAGTCGGGAAAACCGACCACGAGCGCCTTTGTCCCGGTGAGCGTCAGGCCGTGGCGCCGCGCCTCGGCGAAGGTGGTGTCGCCGCGCCACCAGCCGGCAAGGGCCGTCACCGGCCCGCCGAGGCACAGGGGCTCCGGGAAACCGGGATTGTGCGCACAGAAAGCAATGTCCCGGTCCTTCAGCAGCAGGAAGCGTGCAGGGCAATCCTTGAGGTCGAAGCGTATGACGAAAGGCTCGGCAGGCAGCGCAGCGGGACGCACCCGGCGCTGCATGTCGAGGAGCAGCGGGTCGAGGTCGATCTCCTCGCGATCGGCATGTCGAGGCAGCCACCTCTGCCCCCAGATCCCCAGGGCCTTCACGACCTCGATCAGTTCGCGCCCGCCCTCGGTGAGATCATATTCCGGGCCATGCGGCCCTTCGCTGCGGCGCACGACGCCAGCGGCCGCCAGCGCCTGCAGGCGTTCCGACAGCATGGTGCGGGAGATGCGGGGAATGCCGCGGCGGATGTCATTGAAACGGCGCGCGCCACACAGCAGCTCGCGCACGACGAGAAGAGACCATCGTCCGCCGAGGAGATCCTGGGCTCGCGCCACCGCGCAGAACTGACCATGCATCGCCATGGCCCGATGCTAGCACGATCCGGCGACCGGTCCGGTCCAAAAACCGGACCGCGTGGCCTGCGTCGCGTCAGGCCTTCGCCAGCGGCATCAGCGGCGCATCGGCAGCGACATGCAGCCCGGTCTCGTCCTTGACCAGATGAACCCGCCGGTCGTGGAAATTCACCAGCGTCGAACGGTGGCCGATGGAGACGATGGTGGAGTTCGGCAGCAGGTCGCAGATGGCCTTGTAGAGATTGGCCTCGCCCGCCTCGTCGATGGCGGCGGTCGCCTCGTCGAGGAACAGCCAGTCCGGCTTCGACAGCAGCGCGCGGGCGAGGGCCAGGCGCTGCTGCTCGCCGCCCGACAGGATCTGATGCCAGGCAGCCTCCTCGTCGAGGCGCGTCGTCAGCGCCGCGAGGTTGACGGCCTCCAGCGCGGCGACGATGTCGGCATCGGAATAGGCGCCGCGCTCGGCCGGATAGGTCACGGCGTCACGTAGGCTGGCGACCGGGAAGTAGGGCCGCTGCGGCAGCAGCATGATGTCGGCGCCGCTCGGCGAGGACACCGTTCCCGACCCGTGGGGCCAGATGCCGGCGATGGCGCGGAAGAGGGTCGACTTGCCCGAGCCCGACGGACCGGTCACCAGCACACGGTCACCCGGGTTGACGGTGAGGTCCGGCGCCGAGACCAGCACCTTGCCGTCCGGCAGGGACACGGAGAGGTCCGCGATCTTCAGCACGTTGCCGTTCTTCTCGGACAGGATGGCCGGGACCGGCTGGCGGCGCGCCGTTTCGGCCGACCGATCAAAGCCGGTGAGTCGATCGACCACCGACTTGTAGTCGGCGAGCGAGGCATAGAGGTTGGTGAAGATCAGCAGGGCGGATTCCACCCGGCCGAAGGCGCCGGCCGTCTGTGTCAGCGCACCCAACTGCACGGCGCCGGAGAAATAGGCCGGGGCCAGCAGCACGAAGGGGAAGATCACCGAGCCCTGATTGATGAAGCTCGTGAACCAGGTCAGCCTCTTGGTGTACTTCATGTAGTCGAACCAGTTGGACACGACCTTTGCGAAACGACTGGCCAGACCCTGGCCTTCGGCCGGTTCGCCTTTCAGGAGGGCGATCTGCTCGTCGTTCTCGCGCACCCGCACCAGATTGTAACGGAAGTCGGCCTCGTAGCGCTGGCGCAGGAAGTTGATGCCGATCAGCTTGCGGCCGATGAGATGGGCGCAGACGGTACCGAAGATGGCGACGAAGAGCGCGGCATAGACGAGGTAGCCGGGGATCGATTCGAGGTCGATGCCGAGGACGTTGTACTTGAAGCTCGCCGACAGGCCCCAGAGGATCAGCACGAAGGCGTAGAGCGACAGGATCGCCGAGAAGAAGCGGATCATGAGGGCCAGCGTGTTCTCGGTGAACATGCGGATGTCCTCCGCGATGCGCTGGTCGGGGTTGTCGGCCTGGCTGCCGGCGAGGCGCATGCGATAGTGGCCGCCCTCGTCGAGCCAGTGGCCGGTCATGCGGCCGGTCATCCAGCGGCGCCAGCGCATCTGCGTGTACTGGGTGAGGTAGAGCTCGTAGACCGCGAGGATCACCCACAGGAAGGCGACGACGGTGAAATACTGCAGCTCCACCCAGAAGGTCGCCTCGGCGCGCTGCTGCAGCGCCGTGTAGAAGCGGTTGTTCCACTGGTTGAGGAGCACCGTGGCCAGCACCTGCGCCACGTTGATGGCGAGCAGGATGTAGAGCAGGGCGTGCGCGATATAGCGCTCCTGCATGCGGAAGCTGAGGCCGAAGGGCAGCTGGACCGTGCCTTCGTCGCGGGTCTCGAAGAAGGGATCGGCGAGTTTCGTGATCTGGCGGATGGTGCCGACGAAGCTCAGCGCATAGACCGCGATCGCGAAGATGACCGACAGCAGGATGCTGGCACGGGTCGGCAGGTAGGGCCCGAGCGCCTCCGGCACGCGGCCGGCTTCGTTCAGGAGCAGGATTGCCAGCGCCGAGAGATGCCAGACGACCAGAAAGCCGATGATGGCACGGATGAGCGTCGAGGTGGGGCGCGAGAGCCAGGCGATGGCGGCGGCGACCAGGGTCAGGAGGAAGACATAGGGCGGAAGGTCGACCCAACCGGCGAGCCTTGCGATGGCCAGGGCGGTGCCTGCCAGTCCTGCTGCAATGGCAATGGGAAACATGAGGGAACCCCGGGGCTGGTCTTGAACGGGCCGGTCGATGGCGGGCGGGCGACGAGCGGCGCGCAGCGCCTATGAATCACGCGCCCTGACGGAAGGGAAGAGGCAAGTCAGGAGGGTACGTCGGAGGCGATGTCGGCGAGCGCCTCGCGGAGCTCCTCGTCGCTGACCAGCCGCATGGCCTTCATCACTTTCACGGGCTCGGTCGGCCGGCCGAGGCGCATGATGAGCACGACCGTCTCGGCGTCACCGCACTCGGGATGGGAACAGGCGATCTCGCTGACCGTGACGCCGTCGTCCTCGGTGAGCGAGAGGATGTCGCGGACCATCGCGGTCAGCCGGCGCGATGCATCGGCCGTCTCCGGATCCGGTCCCCTGCGATTGAAGAAGAAGCGTGCCATGGAACAGCCTTGTCAGCGCGACTTATGGCCGATCCAAGGCAGCGGTCAGGGCGCGCCCTAGAACGCGCCACCCAGCTTCACGCGCACCTGGTGGCGCTCGAAATTGACAAGATCGAGCGAGCCGGTGACGCCGCCAGCGGCGCGGCCCCAGACCTGGGCGTTCCAGGCAAGCGAGACGAAGGTGTCCTTGAACGGACCGACATCGCCGATCTTGTGGAAGAGTGTCGGGCCGACGAGAACGGCATGGCCGCCCCACTGGTTGAGGAAGGCACCGGCATAGGCCGCGACGTAGCGCACATTGCCGCCGACGAAGGTCGAGGAGCCCTCACCCGCCCGCCAGGCGAGCGCACCGCCCAGTTCGAGGCCGGAATCGTTGGCATAGCCGAGGGCGCCGCGCGGACGCTCGGTACCGGGGCCGACGTTGAGGTTGACGGAACCGTAGAGGCGGTCGCCCACGAGGGCGGCGTCCATTGCCACCTTGAAGGTCGCGGCAAAGCGCTCGGCCGAGATGCCGAGGCCTTCAGAGAAGCGGCCCCAGCGCAGCTCGAGGCCGACCGTCAGGCCCGGATCGAGCGGCGCCGTGCCGCGCTCGCGGAGCTGGTAGCGCACCTGGCCGGCGAGGCCGTCGAAGGCGAAGCGGTTCTGGTTCGGATAGCCCGGAACGGTGTTGTTGCGGATGTCGTGATAGGCGGCCCAGACAGCGAGCGACACCTGCAGGCGCTGGACCGGCGTCCAGCCAGCTTCAAGCTTGGTGTTGATGCCCGCATAGCTGCCGTCGAACTTGCCGAAGCGGGCAGTGGTCTCGGAGGTCAGGCCACGGTCGCCGGGGCTGCCGACGCCGGTGCCGTCGAGAAAGCCGTAGGCGTCATCCGGACCGGCCGCTTCGCTTGCGGCAGCGGCCGCAGGGCGGGCCGCGTCCGCCGCCATGGAGGCGCCCCCGGACAGGAGGACGACGAAACCTGCCGCGACGATGCGATTCATGAACAGCCCCTGATTTGCCCCGATGCCGAGTATGCGGCTCGTCCGCGCTTCGGCAAGGCATGCCCTGCAACAATGCGCCGGTGATGATTTCCAGCATCACCCTAATTTGTTGCGAATCATTTGCAACAGAAGAATGGCCGAAGGCTTCTGCCGATGGATGCTCAGGACAGGGCGAAGCCGGCGTCCGACAGGGCGCGGGGGAACCCGTCACCCGCGAGATAGGCGGACTCCTGTTCGCGCGGCTCATGGACGGGGTCGCGCCCCTTCAGAGCCTCATCGACATGGCCCGGGTGGACCATGACCAGTGCCCCGTCGGGCAGCCCCTTCAGGAAGCGTGGAAAGATCGCCGCGAAATCCGGCGCGCGGCGGAAGTCGTAGGCGCCGGAGAAGGCCGGATTGGTCGGAATGTGGTGCCGGGCGAGCGTCCGCCTGAGGCCCCGCGACAGGGCGGCGATGATCCGACCCTTGACGCCCTCGCCCGCGCCTCTCGGACCACCGCACTGGCGTATCCAGGCGCCCGGCGCGTGGCGCTCCGTCGCCGCGACGACGACATCGCGGATCGCCGGCAGCAGATGCGCGTGCTGATGCCCGTCGACGAAGTCTGGCGGGCCCCCGAAAGCGACGATGAAGGCCTGCATCTGCGCCTCGACCTCCGCCTCGATGGCCGGCCGGTCGAGCCGGCGCAGATGGGCGCGGACCAGAAGAGGCGAGATGCCCTCGGCCATGGCAAAACGCGGTGCCGTCAGCGGCGTCAGGCCGCCGGTCAGGGTGACGTGCAGGCCGATCTGGAAACCGGAAGGAGCGACTGCCAGAAGTCTTTCCGCCTCGACGGCGAGGCCGGGACCCGGCGTCATGACGGACGTGGCGTTGAGGCGCCCCGCCGCCGCGAGTTCGCGAATGGCACGCGAGACCCCCGGCGCCAGGGCATAGTCGTCGGCGCAGAGGATCAGGCGCTTCATCAGCCGCAGGTTCCGATCAGGCGGAGGGTCAGTCGCCCTGGGCCAGGGGATTGGTCGCCTCGGTCAGCGCGGGCTGGTCCACCGCGCGCTTCAGCACCTGATCGGCGACGAGATAGACCGGCCGTCCCTTCAGCTCGGAGAGGATCTTGCCGATATATTCGCCGAGCACGCCGATCATCAGAAGCTGAACGCCGCCGATGAAGGTGACGGCGACAAACACGGATGGATAACCCGGCACGCCGCGACCGAGGAAGATGGTCTCTCCAACGATATAGAGGCCATAGCAAAAGGCCGCCGCCGCCAGCAGCGCGCCGAGCAGGCTCGCGACCCGCAGAGGCACGATGGAGAACGAGGTCAGCCCCTCGATGGAGAAGGCGAGCAGGCCCCAGAAGCTCCACTTGGCCTCGCCCTGCCGGCGCGGGTCGGGCTCGTAGGGGATGCCGATCTGGCGGAAGCCGACCCAGCTCGACAGGCCCTTGAAGAAGCGGCCCCGCTCGGGCAGGCGGCGCAGCGCCGCCGCGGCTCGGGGCGAGAGCAGCCGGAAGTCGCCGGCATCGGCCGGGATCTTGTGACGGACACCGGCATTGACCACGCCGTAGAAGGCATTGACGAAGAGCGTGCGCAGGCGCGGCTCGTCGCGACGGTGCGCCTTGTAGGTGAAGACCACGTCGTAGCCGTCGTCGAGCCAGCGCGACACGAGGATCTCCGCGACCGAGGTCGGGTGCTGGCCATCGGCGTCCATGAAGATGACGGCGCCGTAGCGGGCATGGTCGAGGCCGGCAAGCAGTGCCGCCTCCTTGCCGAAATTGCGCGAGAAGCCGATGACCTGGACATCGGCGCCCTCGGCGCGCAGCCCCTGTGCCACGGCGAAGGTGCCGTCGCGGGAGCCGTCGTCGACATAGAGAATCTCGACCGCCAGGCCCCGCTCGTCCTTCAGCTTGCGGGCGAAGGCGGTCAGCTTGGCATGGGTGTGAGGAAGGGCCTCGGCCTCGTTGTAGGCCGGCACGACGATGGTGAGGCCGAAGGGTGGGGTCTCGGTGCCGGGAAAGGCAATGACGCGCCTGTCGCTGATACTCATGAGGTCCACGGCCCGAAGCCGCTCCTGAAACAGAGGGTCATGATACCGCAGTTCACGTCGCCGTGAAGAGTGATCCTGCATCATGGTCACCACGCGCCGGCTGTTTCATGACGCAAAAGCGTGTAGACGACGGCCCCAGGATGAATGACGGACAACAAAGAGCTCCCGGCGCCCTGCGCGCCATGCTGATCCGCGAGGGGCGCAAGATGCTGTCCTTCGGGCTGATCGGCGCCATCAACGGCGTGGTGAACTACGTGATCACCGTCGGCGTGACGCTGCTCATGCTGGCGCCGCTGGGTCTTGCCACCAGCGACGTGGCCCTCGGCCTCGCCAAGGCGCTGGGATGGGCCGTCGCGGTGTCGAACTCCTACCTGTTCAACACGCTCTTCACCTTCTCCCGCGAGAGCGGCGGCCGGCTGTCATGGTCGACCTACCTGCGCTTCGTGGCGTCGGGAACGGTGGGGCTTGCGGTCGAGGTGCTGAGTTTTCTCTTCGCTGTGCGCTACCTGCCGCTGGCGCTTGCCGCCATCGTTCCGATCGGCCTCGCCTTCGTCGCCAACTTCACCATGGCGCGGATCTTTGTGTTTTCGTCGGGAGGTCGATAGCCGCCATGGCCATGGATACGCCTGAACGCCAGTTCGCGCCCTTTCCCGACGAGGCACGGATTCTCGCCATCGTCGAGGCGTTCCGGGCCCGCACCCTGCCCTTCGCCGACTGGTCGCACCAGGCGCATCTGGCGACGGGCCTTTGGCACGTGGCGACCCACGGCGAGGACGCGGCCAAGCCCCTGCTGCGCGAGGGAATCAAGGCCTACAATCTCTCGGTCGGGCGGACCAACGACGCCATGCGCGGCTACCACGAGACGGTCACCATGTATTTCGTCTGGTCGGCCGCGCGCTTCCTGGAGCGCGATGCGCCTGCGGGCCTGCTCGCACAGGTCAACGCCTATGTCGCCGGTCCGTTCGGCGCCAAGGAGGGCATCTTCCGCTTCTGGACCCGCGAAACCCTGCTGTCGCCGTCCGCCCGTCTCGACTGGCGCGACCCCGACCTGCGGCCGCTCGACGCCGGGACGCTGCTCGCATCCGCGGCCTGATTCTTCGCGGGGCTTTTCAGACCGCCGCGGATCGGCTGTTCTCGCCACCGACCGATCCGCAAGCGAGACCGCCGATGTCGCCGACCCCTTCCCGCCCCGTGCCACGCCCGCGCAGCGACTTTCGCTGGTTCCTGCCGATCCAGACCCGCTGGTCGGACAATGACCAGTACGGACATCTGAACAACGTCATCTACTATTCCTACTTCGACACGGCGGTGAACGTGTTCCTGATCGAGGAGGCGGGGATGCAGCCCCTTGTCAGCCCCTGGATGGGGCTCGTCGTCGACACGCGCTGCTCCTACTTCGCACCGGCGGGCTATCCGGACGCGCTGGAAGCCGGAATCACCTTCGGCGAGCGCGGTCGCTCGAGCCTGCGCTACGAGCTCGGCATCTTCCTGAAGGGCGGCGAGACGACCATCGCCCATGGCCATTTCGTCCATGTCTATGTGGATGCGAAGAACCGCCGGCCGATCGCCCTGCCCGACAGCCTGGCGGCAGCCGTCGCCCGTTTCGGCTGACCTTGCGACAGCCTGCCTTATTTGCGCTATGGATCGGCGATAGGCTTTGTTTCGTTCGCTGATTCATGACACCTCGCACGCTCCCCCGGCTGTTCAGTGCCGCGCTTGTCAGCGCCTCGCTGGCGCTTGTCCCCAGTCAGGCTGCAGCCCAGGCTCCGGCCGCCGCGACCGATGCTCCCGCCCCTCCGGCAGCGGCCCCACAGGCGCCCCCCGCTTCCGCGGCGGCAGAACCTTCTCCCGCCGGTCCGAGTGCCCAGGCTCC
>CAZPMD010000037.1:0-34135 GCA_964587395.1 uncultured Hyphomicrobiales bacterium | reverse complement strand
GGCGCGCGAGATCGGCGGCGACATCGGCCAGAGCCTCGTCGGCGCCTTCCAGTCGGCCGAGAACGCGGTGGGCCAGTTCGTGAAGACCGGCAAGCTCGACTTCCGCGACCTCGTCACCTCGCTCCTGGCCGATCTCGCCAAACTCGCGGCGCGGCGGTTTATCCTCGGGCCCATCGCCAACGCGCTCTCTGGCGTGTTCTCCGGCGCGGGCGGCATCTTCGCCAACGTTCTGCATGCGGGCGGGATGGTCGGATCGGCCGGACCCTCGCGCATGGTCCCGGCCATGGCTTTCGCCGCCGCGCCCCGGATGCATTCAGGCGGCATGGCCGGGCTTCGCCATGACGAGGTGCCCGCGATCCTGCAGCGGGGCGAGCGCGTGCTGTCGCGGCGGGAGGCACAGAGCTACGGCGCGGGCGGCGGGATCAACGTCACCATCATGGCGCGTGATGCCGAGAGCTTCCGGCAGTCCCGCACACAGATCGCGGCCGACATTGCCCGCGCCGTGTCGCTCGGGCGGAGGGGCATGTGATGGCGTTCCATGAGGTCCGGTTCCCGGACAACATCAGCCGCGGCGCGCGCGGCGGGCCCGAGCGGCGCACGCAGATCGTCGAGCTCGCCTCGGGCGACGAGGAACGCAACGCCAGCTGGGCCAATTCGCGACGCCGCTACGATGTGGCCTACGGCATCCGGCGTGCCGACGATCTGGCGGCGGTGATCGCCTTCTTCGAGGCACGGAACGGGCGGCTGCACGGTTTCCGCTTCAAGGACTGGGGCGATCACAAGTCCTGCCTGCCCTCGGGCACGCCATCGCCGACCGATCAGGCCATCGGCACCGGGGATGGCACGACCACCGCTTTCCAGCTGGTGAAGCACTACGCCTCCGGGGCGCAATCCTGGACGCGCGCCGTCGCCAAGCCGGTGGCGGGGACAGTGCTCATCGCCCTCGGCGGCGTCGAGCAGCCCTCCGGCTGGTCCGTCGACTCGACAACCGGCGTCGTCACCTTCGGCGCCGCGCCGGGCGCTGGCGTCGCGATCGCCGCGGGCTTCGCCTTCGACGTGCCGGTCCGCTTCGACACCGACGTGCTCGACGTGACGCTCGACCTCGAGCGGCTCGGTTCGATCACCTCCATTCCGCTTCTGGAACTGCGCCGATGAAGACCCTCGCTCCCGATCTGCAGGCCCATCTCGAAGAGGGCACGACGACGCTCGCCTGGTGCTGGCGGATCGCGCGTGCCGACGGCGTCACCTTCGGCTTCACCGACCACGACCGGACGCTGACTTTCGACAGCACAGACTTCGAGCCAGAGAGCGGGCTGACCGCATCCGAGGTGCGCTCGGGCTCGGACCTATCCGTCGATGCGCAGGACGCCGAGGGCGTGCTGACCTCCGACCGCATCACCGAGACCGACATCCTCGACGGCCGCTGGGACAACGCGGAGGTCGAGGTCTGGCGGGTCAACTGGGCCGACACCGGCCAGCGCGTGCTGATGCGGCGCGGGGCCATCGGGCAGATCCGGCGCGGGCGGCTGGCCTTCGTCGCCGAGGTCCGCTCGCTCGCCCATTTCCTCGGCCAGACGGTCGGGCGGACCTTTCAGGCGACCTGCGACGCTGCGCTCGGCGACGCGCGTTGCGGCGTCAATCTGGAGGGCCCCGCCTTCAAGGGCACGGGCACCGTGATCGATCTCCTGCGCGACCGGGCGTTCACCGCCTCGGGTCTCGGCGTGTTCGAGGCCGGCTGGTTCACCTTCGGCACGCTCGAGTGGTCCAGCGGCTCCAACGCGGGGCGGCGTACCGAGGTGCTGGGCCATGACGTCACGGAAGGCATCGCTGTGCTGACCTTGCTCGAAGCGCCGGTACGCGCGATCGCCGAAAGCGACGGCTTCACCATCCGCGCGGGTTGCGACAAGCGCATGGAAACCTGCGGGGCGAAGTTCGCGAACATCGCCAACTTCAGGGGCTTTCCGCATATCCCCGGCCAGGATGCGGTGCTGCGCTACGCCACCAAGGACGGCGGGCACGAGGGGTCCGTGCTGTGACCTCCGCCGATCCCACCCGCGTCATCGCCATCGCGCGGGCCTGGCTCGGCACGCCGTACCACGACCAGGCCAGCCTTCGGGGCGTCGGTTGCGATTGCCTCGGGCTCGCCCGGGGCGTCTGGCGCGAGGTCGTGGGTCCAGAGCCGTTCCCGATCCCGCCCTACAGCCGGGACTGGGGCGAGACCGGCCCTCGCGAGGTTCTGGCCGAGGGCGCGCGGCGGATGATGATCGAAGTGGAACCCGCGTCGGCAGGTCCGGGCGCGCTGGTGCTCTTCCGCATGAAGCCCCGCGCCATCGCGAAGCATGTCGGGATCCTGACCTGTCCCGACAGCTTCCTCCATGCATACGAGCGGGTCGGCGTGATCGAGGAACCGCTCACTGCATCCTGGCGGCGGCGCATCGCCTTCGCTTTCCTGTTCCCGCAACGCTGAGACCCGAACATGGCAACGCTTGTCCTCGGTGCGGCCGGCGCCGCCATTGGCGGCAGCATCGGCGGCGCGATCCTCGGCGTCAGTGCCGCGACCATCGGCGGCTTCATCGGCTCCAGCATCGGCTCGGTGGTCGACAGCTGGATCATCTCGTCGCTGGCGCCCACCCAGCGCATCGAGGGCGCGCGGCTCGACACCTTGCGCATCACCTCGGCCACCGAGGGCGCGGTCATCCCGCGGCTCTATGGCCGGATGCGGATGGGCGGCAACATCATCTGGGCGACGGACTTTCGCGAGGAGACAAAGACAACAACCCAAGGTGGCGGCAAGGGCGGCGGGGGCGGCAAGGTCAAGACGACCGAGTATCTGTACTACGCCAGCTTCGCCGTGGCGCTTTGCGAAGGTCCGATCACCGGCATCGGCCGCATCTGGGCCGACGGCAAGCCGATGGACCTCTCCGGCGTCACCTGGCGCTGGTATCCGGGCGACGAGGCGCAGACGGCCGATCCGTTCATCGCGGCGAAGATGGGGGCCGCCAGCACGCCGGCCTATCGCGGCACCGCCTATGTGGTCTTCGAGGAACTTGCGCTCTCGACCTACGGCAACCGCCTGCCGCAGCTCTCCTTCGAGGTGTTCCGCCCACTGGCCGATCCCGACACCGCCGAGGGGCTGACCCGGGCCGTCACCATGATCCCGGCGTCGGGCGAGTTCACCTATGCCACGCGGGCGATCCGGAAGACCGATGGCGGCGCGCAGATTCCTGAGAACCTGAACGCGCTGGCCGACTCCGCCGACATGGTGGAAGCGCTCGACCGGCTGCAGGCGATGGCACCTGCGGTCGAGAGCGTCAGCCTCGTCGTGGCCTGGTTCGGCGACGACCTGCGCGCGGGATCCTGCAAGGTGCGGCCGGGCGTCGAGGTCTCGGCCAAGTCGACCACGCCCGACAGCTGGTCGGTGAACGGTGTGAGCCGCGCCAGCGCCTTCCTGGTCAGCCGGGATGCTGAGGATCGCCCCGTCTATGGCGGCACGCCATCCGACTTTGCCGTGGTGCAGGCGATCCAGGAGATGAAGGCGCGCGGGCTGCGGGTGACCTTCTATCCGTTCATCCTGATGGACGTCCCGCCCGGCAACGCGCTGCCGAACCCGTATTCCAACAACGCCGCCGAGACCGGCCAGCCCGCGTTCCCCTGGCGCGGCCGGATCACCTGTTCTCCGGCTGCAGGGTTCGCGGGGACGGTGGACCAGACCGCCACGGCCGCAAGCCAGGTCGCCGCGCTGTTCGGCGGAGCCACGCCCGCGAGCTTCATCGTCTCGGGCGAGAGCGTCAGCTGGACAGGCACGCCCGGCGACTGGGGCCTACGGCGCATGGTGCTGCACTATGCCCATCTCTGCGCGGCGGCGGGTAGCGTGGACGCCTTCCTGATCGGAACCGAGATGCCGGCGCTGACGACGATCCGCTCGGGCGCGGCCACCTATCCGGCCGTGCAGGCTTATCGGGACCTGCTTGCGGATGTGCGCTCGATCCTCGGATCCGGAACCAAGATCGGCTATGCGGCAGACTGGTCGGAGTATTTCGGGCACCAGCCGGGCGATGGCAGCGGCGACGTGTTCTTCCACCTCGATCCGCTCTGGGCCGATCCGGAGATCGATTTCATCGGGATCGACAACTACATGCCGCTGTCGGACTGGCGCGATGGGTTCGAGCATGCGGACGCGGCCGAGGGCTGGCCCGCGATCTACGACCGCGCCTACCTGCAGGGGAACATCGCGGGCGGCGAAGGCTTCGACTGGTTCTATGCCAGCGCGGCCGACCGAAGCGCGCAAGCCCGCACCCCGATCACGGATGGCGCCGCAGGCAAGGCATGGGTGTTCCGCTACAAGGATCTACGGGCCTGGTGGGCGAACCCGCATTACGACCGCCCGGGCGGGGTGGAGAGCGGCGCGCCGACGGCATGGGCGCCGCAGTCGAAGCCGATCTGGTTCACCGAGCTCGGCTGTCCCGCCATCGACCGAGGCACCAACCAGCCCAACGTCTTCTTTGATCCGAAGTCCTCGGAGAGCTTCACGCCGCATTTCTCGCGGGGATGGCGCGATGACGCGATCCAGCGGGCGTATCTCGAGGCGACCTATCTCTGGTGGGGCGAGGCCGCGAACAACCCGGTGTCCTCGGTCTATGGCGGCCGGATGGTGCACGTCCCCGAATGCGCCGCCTGGACCTGGGACGCGCGGCCCTATCCGTTCTTTCCGGCGCTGACCGATGTCTGGACGGACGGCGGCAACTGGCGGCTCGGCCACTGGCTGACCGGGCGGCTGGGCGCGGTGTCGTTGGCGGCCCTCGTCCGGCACCTCTGCCAGCGGGCGGGGCTCCCCGAGGACCGCATCGACGTCTCCGGCCTCTGGGGCGCGGTCGAGGGCTATGCCATCACGGCGCTCGAAAGCCCGCGCGCCTCCATCACGACGCTGTCGCGACACTTCGGCTTCGACGCCGTCGAGGCCGAAGGGGTGATCCGCTTCGTCATGCGCGGTCGGGCCTCCGTCGCGACCCTCGGGCCCGACGATCTGGTGGCACCCCGCGAAGGCGACGTGCTGGAGCTGACCCGCGGCCAGGAGACCGAACTGCTGCAGGCGCTGAAATGGCAGGTCGCCCGCGCCGACGAGGATTACGACGCCGCTCTCGTCGAGGCGCGGCGCATCACCGTCGACACGACCCGGATCGCCTCCGAGTCCTTTCCGATGGCAGTGCCGCCCGAGGAAGCCGAACGCCGCTGCCGCCGCGCGCTGATGGAGGCGTGGGTGGGGCGCGAGACGGCGGCGTTCCGACTGCCACCCTCGCGCCTCGCGCTGGATCCGGCCGACGCGATCCGGCTCCAGCACGATGGGCGGCTGATCGATCTGCGGCTCGTCTCCATCGCCGACGCCGAGGCGCGCGGCATCGAGGCGGTGCGCCAGGACCGGGCGAGCTACGATTTGCCGCCCGGCGCCCCGCGCCCCTCGGCGCTGTCGCAGGCGGTCGTCTTCGGCGCGCCCGAGGCGGTGCTTCTCGACCTGCCGCAGCTTACCGAGGAACAGCCGGCGCATCGCCCCTTCGCCGCAGCGCATGCCGTGCCGTGGCCAGGCGAGATCGCGGTGTTCCGCAGCCCCTCGACCGATGGCTTCGAACTGCTGACGACGCTCGGCAGCCGCGCCCGGATCGGGACGCTGGTCTCGGATTTCTACGCGGGGCCCACCTCGCGCTTCGACCTCGGCAATGCGCTGGTCGTCGACCTGTTGACCGGCACGCTGGAAAGCGTCACCGACCTGACGCTGTTCGGCGGGGCGAACGCGCTCGCGATCGAGAGCGCGTCCGGCGTCTGGGAGATCGTGCAGGCGGGCGCGGCGGAGCTGCTGGCGCCCGGTCGGTATCGGCTGACCCGGCTCCTGCGGGGTCAGCGCGGGACCGAAGCCGCCATGGGCAACCCGGCACCCGCGGGCGCGCGTGTCGTCGTGCTGGACACCGCGCTGGCATCGCTGCCGATCGCCGAGGCCGATCTCGGCATCCCGTGGAACTGTCGCATCGGGCCGGCGAGCCGACCGGTCAGCGACGAGACCTATGTGGCGCAAACCTTCACGCCGTCGGGCGTGGGGCTACGGCCGTACTCCGTCGCCCATGTCGAGCAGCCGTGGCGCAAGGCGCGCAGTCCCGGCGATCTGACGATCCGCTGGACGCGCCGGTCCCGCGCGCTCGCGGCCGACAGCTGGGGTGGGCTGGAGGTGCCGCTGGCCGAGGAACTGGAAGCCTATGAGGTGGAGATCCTCGACGGCGCCACCGTGAAGCGGGTGCTCAGCACGACCACGACCAGTGCGCTCTACACCGCCGCCCAGCAGACCGCCGACTGGGGCGGGCCGCTCGGCCCCGGCGACACGCTCGACATCTGCATCTACCAGCTCTCCGCCCTCGTCGGGCGGGGCGCGCCCAAGACTGTGACGCTGATACTCTGAAGGCCATCCCATGTCCGACGCCACGACCCATCTCCTGCTGCCGTACATCCTCGCGGCGCAGGCCCAGAAGCATGTCACCCACAACGAGGCGCTGCGGATCCTCGACGGGCTCGTTCAGCTTTCCGTCCTCGATCGCGACCTGACTGCGCCGCCTGTCAGCCCCGCCGATGGCGATCGCTACATCGTCGGCTCGGGCGCGACGGGCGACTGGGCGGGGTGGGACGTGAACGTCGCGCTCTGGACGGACGGCGCATGGCTGCGTCTGCCACCGAGGACCGGCTGGCGCGCTTGGGCCGAGGACGAGGGCCTGCTGCTGGTCTACAACGGCGCGGGCTGGATCGGGACGACACCGGCCGCGCTGCAGAACCTCGCGCTGCTGGGGCTCGGCACGACGGCGGATGCGTCGAACCCGTTCTCGGCCAAGCTGAACGCCGCGCTCTGGACCGCAAAGACCGTGGCCGAGGGCGGCACGGGTGATCTCTTCTACACCATGAACAAGGAGGCGGCCGGCGACGATCTCGGGCTGACGCTCCAGACGGGCTTCGTGACCAAGGCGCTGGTGGGGCTGTTCGGCTCGGACAGATTCCGGCTCGCGGTCTCGGCCGATGGCAGCACCTTCTTCGACGGGCTCAGCGTCGACAACGCCACCGGCATCGTCGACCAGCCCCGGCTGCCGCGGTTCAAGGCCTATACCAACTACGACAACTATGTCGGTGTCGGGGCCTGGACGAAGATCGCCATCAACAACACCGACTACAACGATCAGGGGGCATTCGACGCCGCGAACAACCATTTCGTGGCCCCGGTCGACGGCACCTACCTCTTCGGCGCGACGCTCATGTACAAGGTCAATGCCAGCACCACCGCCCGCATGCGGGGGCGGCTCGTCCTGAACGGCGCGACGGAAATCCGCGGCTCCCTCGGGGAGATCTCCGCCACCCACGTCTCGCTCGCCACCGCGATCTGGCTGCAGACCATGGCGCCGCTGACCGCAGGCGATACCGTCGAGCTGCAGGGGTATTTCCGGGTCGCCGACGGCTACTTCGCCGCCGATCACACGTCCTTCTGGGGCTGCAAGATCGGCTGAGCGGCGGAAGGAGGATCCGATGACACCACCCCGATCCGAGGGCTTCGTGCGCATGCCCGACGCCGAGTTCGAGGCGATCCTGACCCGGGCGGCCGAGGAAGGCGCGAAGCGCGCGCTGGCCGATGTCGGGCTCGACGGCGACGAGGCCGCGCTCGATATCCGCGATCTGCGCTCGCTCGTCGACTGCATCCGCCTGGTGCGCCGCACCGCCATGCAGACTGCCGTCCGCATGATCACCACTTGCGTCATGCTGGCGCTGCTCGCGGGCATCGCGATCAAGCTCAAGATCTTCGGCGGCGGCCCGTAGCCGCGCCCCATCCCCCATTCATCAGCCCGCAATGACCCGCCCTCGAGGCGGGTTTTTCGTTTTCGGAGGACCCCATGACGAAGACCTTCCACAGCCACTGGCGCGACGTGCCCGAAGGCACCTGGCGCTGGCCGAATTTCTCGCCCGCCGAGATCGCCTGCCGGGGCACCGACAGGCTGCTGGTCAACGAAGCGGCACTCGACAAGCTGCAGGCGTTGCGTGACCGGCTGGGCAAGCCGCTGATCGTCCGTTCCGCCTATCGCAGCCCCGAGCACAACCGCGCCGTGGGCGGCGCGACCCGCTCCAAGCACCTCGACGGCGCCGCCTTTGACATCGCCATGGCGAACCACGACCCGGTGGCGTTCGAGGCGGCGGCGCGCGAGGTCGGGTTCCTCGGCTTCGGGTTCTATCCGCGCTCGGGGTTCATCCATGTCGATCTCGGGCCCGCACGGCAGTGGGGCGAGCGGTTCCCGGTCCGGGCGACCGCCTTCGCCGAAGAAGCCCCTCCAGCGCGCGAAGTGCTGGCCGAGAGCCGCACCATGAAGGCGGGTGGTGCGGCAGGCGTGGCGACGCTGGGCGCAGCTGGGGTCGAGGTGGCGCAGAGCGTCCTCGCCGAGACCCAGACTGCCATCCTCCCGCTGGTGCCTTATCTCGATACCCTGCGCTGGGTGTTCATCGCCGTGGCTCTCGGCGGTATCGCGGTCACGCTCTACGCCCGGCTCGACGACTGGAAGAGGGGGCGACGGTGATCGCCGGGCTGCTCACCGGGAGCGCCGGATCGGCATGGGCGCGCACTGGGCTCCGCTACGGCGTCATCGCACTCGCGATCCTGCTGTTCCTGCTTTCCCTGCGCCGCTCCGGCGAGCGCGCCGGCCGACTGACCGAGCAGCTCGAAACCATGGAGAAAACCTATGACGCCCAAAAGCGAATGCTCGAGGCAGCGGCGCGCCGTCCTCGTTCTCGCGACGATCTGGCTGAGCGGCTGCGCGACGGTCGGTTCTGACGGTAGCGGGCCAGGGGCGTGTCCGCCGGTCGTCGAGTACAGTAGGAAGTTCCAGGCGCGAGCGGCAGGGGAGCTGGACCTCCTGCCGGAGGGCTCGGCGATCGCAGAGATGATGAGCGACTATGCGGTGTTGCGGGAACAGGCGCGGGTGTGCTGATCCTCCGGCACTTGTCGCGGATTACGCGTCGCGCCCGGCGCCGAACCTGGGGCTATCGGTCGGCAAGATGAGTGATGCCTCGAAGCCGGAGGTTGCGCCAGGTCGCGGCGATTTCAGAACGAGCGAGCTTCCGATCCGGTTGGCGATGGCGGCGACGATGGCGAGGCCAAGCCCGCTGCCATCGGTGCTTGCGTTCGCCCGTTCGAAACGTGCCGTCAGGCGGTCGAGCATCTCGCGCGGCACCACGGGACCATCGTTAGCGACAACGAGGCGGCCGTCCGCAGTCAGCGTCACCTCGACTGCCAGATTCTCCGCCCCGTGACGGAGGGCGTTCTCCACAAGGTTCCGGCACAGGATGGCAAAGGCATCGGGGTCGATGTCCGACAGGACAGCCGCGTCGGGAAGAGTGAGCCCAATGCGGCCAGGCGCGGTCGCGCGTCCGATATCGTCCACCACGATGCGCGCGACTGCCCTCAGATCCGAGCTTCGGTCCATCCGCAGGCGCCCGCCTTCGGCCCGCGCAAGCTGCATGAGGCGTTCGGAAAGCCGGGTCAGGCGCTTGAGCGTCGCCTCGATTTCGGCGACGCGCGCTTCGGTGGCCGGCTCCTGCGTCTCCGCCCTCAGCCGCTGCGCCTGAGCGATTGCGCCGGCCAGCGGCGTTCTCAACTCGTGGGCCGCATTCGCGGCGAAGCTGCGCTCGGCCTCGAACGCATCGCGCAGCCGGGCCAGAAGACCGTTGAGTGTCGTGGCCAGCGGACGAATCTCCGTCGGCAGATCGCTCGCGGGAACCTCCGACAAGTCACGGGCGCTGCGCGCCTCCAGCCGAGCGCGGAACCGGCGCAGGGGATCTAGGCTGAAGCGGACCGCCAGGATGATGGCCGCAAGCGCGACCGGCAGGACGATCAGCAGCGGCAGGCCGAGCCCCATCCGGATCTCCCGCGCGACCGATGCGCGATGGGCCAGCGGCTCGGCCACGGTGATCCGGATCGTGTCCTGAAGCGCTGCGTCGCTGTAGAACCGGTGGGTGGCGGTCTGCCGAAACCCGGGTCCGTCCCAGGGCGGGAATACCGCCGCATCGGCCGCGTGGGATTGCAGCAGGATACGCCCCTCGGCATCCCGCACGAGGTAGGTGAAGAACTCGTCGTGCTCCCGGATGGGCGCGAGCCGCTGCGTCACGCCCTGATCTTCCCGCCCGACGATATCGGTTACCGCAAGCGGCAGGATCCGTTCCGCAGTCTCTCGCAGAGCGCTGTCGAAGACCTCGTCCAGCTCGCCCCTGACGATGACGGCCGTCACCGTCGCCGCGACCAGCCACAACACCGTCAGCGCCAGGCCGAGCGACAGGCCGAGTCGGCCCTGAAGGCTGGCCGGCCATCTCATGGACGGCCCAGCCTGTAGCCCATGCCGCGCTCGGTCTCGATGACCGAAGCCCCGAGCTTCTTGCGCAGGCGGCTCACGTGGACCTCGATGGTGTTGCTCTCCACCTCCGCGTCGAAGGCGTAGAGCTTCTCCTCCAGCTGCGCCTTGGACAGAAGCTGACCGGGGCGCGCGAGAAAGGCTTCGAACAGCGCCCATTCCCTTGCGGTCAGTTGCACCGGCTTGCCGTCGCGATGCACGCTGCGGGCGGCGAGATCGATTTCCAGCGGCCCGTGGGTCACGATTGGGTTCGGATTGCCGCTGTAGCGTCGAGCGACAGACCCGATCCGCGCGGACAACTCAGCGAGATCGAAGGGCTTCACGAGATAATCGTCGGCGCCCGCGTTCAGCCCCTCGATCCGGTCCGACACCTGGTCGAGCGCGGTCAGGATGATGACCGGGGTCACGTCGCCGCGCGCGCGCAGGCTCTTCAGGAAGCCGATCCCGCGCCCGTCCGGCAGCATCAGGTCGAGCAGGATCAGGTCGTAAGACGTGGATTTCGCAGCGTCGCCGGCCGCATCGAGGCGGGTCACCCAATCGACCGACTGCCCATCAGCCGCGATCTGGTCGCGCACCGCGGCCCCCAGAACCGTGTCGTCCTCGATCAGCAGAATCCGCATCCTCGTCCCCGTCCTTTTCCGATGACCTTCCATGATCCGTCTGGCTGACAAGAAGCTGAAGCGGCGGGGCACGTCCCTTCAGGCTGCCGTCAGCTTCGCCGCGCATGAATTGCGTCAAGATGGCCGCAGCGAGGAGTTTGGCCCATGAAGAAGACATTGACAATTCTTGGCTTTCTCGCGGTCTTCCCGGCCGGCGTCGCGCTGGCGGACGACGACTGCTTCGTGCCGATGGCCGACTGGCAGCCGCGCGACGCCGTCGCCCGGTTGGCCGAGGAGAACGGCTGGACAGTGCGCCGGATCAAGATCGACGACGGCTGCTACGAGATCGACGGGCGCGACGCCGAAGGGCGCCGGATCGAGGTGACCGTCCACCCGGCCACCCTTCAAGTGATCGAGCTCGAATACGATGACGAGGTTGGCGACGATCACCCCCGCCGCGACCGCGAGGGAGACATTAATGATTGATCGCGTTGGATCAACGCACTCTGCTGATCAAAGACACAAACTTCGATCCTTGTTCCGATTTTCCGTCGCAGGAAACAGTCTGAGCGCGATCGGGCCAGCCTTGGTTGCAGTTTCGTGCCTCGTGGTGGCGGCGCTCGGCTACGCCACTTACGCGCCCTATGGCTCCGAAGCGGCTGTCGGCATCGCCCTCGGCGCTGCGGCTGTGGCTGCCATGAGCCAAACCCTGATACTCGCCGCCCGGCCGCGCCTCTTGGAGCCGCTGTTCGGGGGGCTCGACCGAATGTACCAGGTTCACAAGTGGCTGGGTATCTCCGCGATGGTCCTGATGATCCTGCACCAGCAGATCGAGCCCGATTTCGAGCGGACGGTGCGCGAGACCGGGCTGGGGGAGCTGGCCGAGGAGGCAGGGGAGTTCGCCTTCAATGCGCTGCTCGTACTGATCGCGATCAGCTGGTTCCGGCGATTGCCGTTCATCCCACTGGAGATTCCCTACCAGCTCTGGCGGTTCAGCCATCGGTTCATGGGCGTCCTTTTTGCCGTCATCGTGTTTCACCAGTTCTTCGTGGACAAGCCTGCTGGGGTGGATCCGACGTTTGCTTTACTCCTGAATGCCTTCGGCATCGCCGGAGTGGTCGCTTGGATACACACCGAGTTTGTCGCCCCGCACTTGCGGCGGCGTGAATTCACGGTATGCAGCGCCGCCAGGCAGGGGGACACGACGACGTTGACGCTCCGTCCCAAAGGGCGGGCCATGCGATGGCGGCCAGGGCAATTCGCGTTCATCCGAGCGCCCGAAGTCGGCTTGTCGGAGCCACACCCTTTCACGATTTCCAGCGCTCCGCGCCCCGATGGAACGATAACCCTGCACATCAGGTCGCTCGGCGATTGGACGCGGCGGCTGCCCGGCGCCCTGCGTGAGGGTATCACGGTCCAGGTCGAAGGCCCCTATGGCCGGTTCGATTTCCGCAAGGGCGGCGCAAGGCAGGTCTGGCTGGCGGGCGGAATCGGCATCACGCCGTTCCTCGCCTGGGCCGAGAGTCTGACGGAGTCCGAAGGTCGAGATATCCATCTCGTCCATTGCGTCCGTAATACCGAAGATGCGGTCGGACTGGACATCTTGAAGGCAGCGGCAATGCGCACCCCGCGTTTCAGTTTCGAGCTTGTCGCGTCCGCACAGGTGGGTCGGCTGTCAGCGGAGAGGCTGATTGCTTCGGCCCCGTTCCCGGTTGGCCGGGCCGATCTGTGGTTCTGCGGCCCGAAAGGCCTCAAGGACGAGGTTCTCGAAGGCCTGGCGTCTCTGGGACAGAGCCCGCGAAAGGTTCGATTTGAGCATTTCGAGTTTGCCTAGGCTGCGGTCAATCCGATCGATGCGTAGGAAGAGTCTCCCAATCTGACCCCGCTCTCAGCAGCGGGGTCTTTCATTCCTGACGGCAGGCTGAAGCAGAACGGGGGGGGCTGTCAGCATCCGCTCAGGATGATGCCCCAGATTGTCGTCATCAGGAGAGAGGAGGTTGAAATGCACAAGACCCTGACCCTCGCCGCCGCGCTCTCGACGCTCGTCCTACCGGCGATAGCGGCACCCGATGAAACCCCTTACGCGCTAAGTGCGGAGCACGCCGAGTTTCAGGCGCAACTGGAATGGGTCGCCGAAAGGCCCGGCGCGATCGGCTTGGCGGCCCGCACCGCGGCTGATCTCATGTTGCCGCACAACGCGGCGCAGGAGCGCCTTGTCTTGCCGCTGCTCGTCTGGGCCGACGCGGCCGCGGCAGGGCACACGGTGACGGTGCCGGACTTGCCCAACAGGATGCGCCTCGAGGCGGAACTGTCGCTACTCTACGACGGTGACGTGAAACTCGTCACGGCGCTGGTCGAGCTCTATGCAACGGCGGATGAGGCCGGGGACGCCGAGACCGCGCGCCTGGCAGAGACCGTGGTCTGGCACGAGACCAGCGACATCGAGGTGCTTTACCCGGCGGCGCTGCTGGTCGCATCGGCCATCCGGGCGCAATCCTTGCCGACGAATCCGGCCGCCGACCAGGTCGCGCCAGGCCCGCAGCCGGTGCCGATGATGGGTGTCGGAAATCCTCACGGACCCGGCGCAGGCAACTGAGCCGCAGACGCGCGCATGCGTGGCCGATCGGTTCACACAAGCAGAGAAGGCCGACTGCCTCAGTCGGCCTTCTCGTTCCTGACGGCAAGCTGAAGCGGGAATCGCGGACGCGTCAGGAAGCCCTCAGGTCGTGTCTCCAGATTGTCCTCAGCAGATGACAAGGAGACCCTGCCATGAAGAAGACCCTGACACTTCTGGTCGCGACCACGGCGCTGACCGCTGCGATCGGCGTCCCCGCCTGGAGCGCGATGCAATCCCCATCCGACGTCCTTCGGCCCGTCGCCGCTCTCTTCGATGACGCCCCGCAAGCGATGCCGCTCGTTCTCGCAAGCGACGATGACGACGACGATGACGACCGCTGGCGGGACGGTTCTCGTCGCGGCCACGACGACGACGACGACGACGACGATGACGACGATGACTGCGACGACGATGATGACGACGACGATTGCCGCAGTGGCGCTCGCAATCCCGCGCCCGCCGGCACGGTCGCCCCTCCGCAGAACGGCCTCTTCGGTAACGGCGCCCCTCCGAAGGTTCAGGTGAACTGAACCGCCCCGAAGCCCCCCTCCGAACAAGGATCATCACGATGAAATCGCTTCTTGCAACGCTCGCGCTCACCACCGCGCTGACGCTCCCCGGCCTCGCCATGGCGCGGCCGGTGACGCTCACCACGACCCTCAACAATTATGGCGGCGACGGGGCCTATCTCGCGCTATACGTCACCGACGCTTCGGGCGCCTATGTCGGCAGTCTCTGGATGGCCGGCGGCAAGTCCAAGTACTACGAGCATCTGAGCGACTGGTACCGCGCCACCGGCGGCGACACCGCGCAGGTCAACGGCATCACCGGCGCCAGTGTCGGCGCGGGCCGCACGCTCGAGATCACTTTCGACCTGGCCGACGCGCTCTTCGACGCGGGCTACACGCTCCACATCGATGCGGCGGTCGAGGACATGCGCGACAGCCCGAACGAGGTGTCCGTCCCGCTCACGAACGATGGCGCTGGCACGCCGGTGGCTGGCCGCCGCTACATCGCCAGCTTCGCCTACGACATGTGAGGATCGGGGCCATGATCCGTGCACTCCATCGCTGGCCCGGTCTTCTGGCCCTCGCGCTCGTCACGATCCTCGCGCTGAGTGGCGCGGCACTGTCGGTCTTCCCTGCGGCCGAACGGCTTGCCGCCCCGCAGCCGGAGACCGGGCTCACGGTCGCCGCCCTCGCGGACCGCATCCGGACGGTCTATCCGGGCGTCGAGCAGATCCGCCGATCACCCTCGGGCCGGATCACTGCCTACTGGTTCGATCAGGGCGCGCCGGGTGCCGCCGTGATCGACCCGGCGACGGGTGAGGGTGTGGCCTCGGCCGACCCGAACCAGGCCGAACGCTGGCTGACCAACCTTCACCGGTCGCTGTTCCTCGGGGATGGCGGGCGCATCGCCATGGCCGCGGGGGCTGCCGCGATGCTGATCCTCTCGCTCTCCGGCGCGGCGCTGGTCGCGCGGCGGGCGGGCGGCTGGCGACACTGGTTCGCGCGCTTGCGCGGACCGCTTGCCGGGCGGCTGCACGTCGAGATCGCCCGGATCGCCGTCGTCGGCCTCGTTCTGTCCTCCATGACCGCCCTCTGGATGACGGCGTCCACGTTCGATCTCCTGCCGGATGGCGGCGTCCTGCCGGCAGCCCCTGCCGAGGTCAGCGGCGAGACCGGCTTCGCTCCGGGCCGGATGCCCACGCTTCGGCAAACGCCGGTCGCCGAGTTGCGCGAGCTGAGCTTTCCCTATCCTGGCGACGCGACGGACGTTTTCACGCTCAAGACCGACCGGGGCACCGGATATCTCGATCAGGGCGACGGGGCGCTGCTGGCCTGGGCGGACCTGACGGGATGGGAGCGCCTGTCGGAGACCATCTACATGCTGCACACCGGACAGGGCGCGGCGACGCTGGGGCTCATCCTCGGGCTCATGGCGCTCGGCGTGCCGGCGATGGGCGCGACCGGCGTCCTGGTCTGGCTGGCCGGGCGGCGCGGTCGGCCTCGCATCCGGGGCAACCAGCCCGCCGGTCGCGCCGAGACGGTCCTACTGGTTGGCAGCGAGGGCGGCAGCACCTGGGGCTTCGCCGCGACGCTTCACGCCGCACTGACGCAGGCCGGGCAAAGCGTCCATGTCGGCCCGATGTCGGGGTTCGCCCCGGAGCGCTACACCAACGCCCGGCGGATCATCCTGCTCGCCGCGACCTATGGTGACGGGGCGGCGCCGGCCTCGGCGAAGGGCTTCCTCGACCGGTTGAACGCGACCGACCGCGCGCCGAACGTCCCTCTCGCGGTGCTCGGTTTCGGCGACCGGAGCTTTCCGGCCTACTGCGCCTTCGCCAAGTCCGTCGCGACAGCGGCGGAGGCGAAAGGCTGGCCCGAACTGCTTGCTCTCGACACCATCGACCGCCAGTCCCCGCAGGATTTCGCGCGCTGGGGCCGGGCGCTCGGCGACGCTCTCGGGATCGAACTCGAACTGTCGCACCGGCCTGTCCAGCCGCAAACGACCACGCTGACCCTCGTCTCGCGCCGCGACTACGGCGCCGAGGTGCAGGCCCCGACCGCCATCCTCCGCTTCGCGTTGCCCCGCGTCTCGCTCGGGCAACGGCTGCTCGGGGGCGGGTTCGCACGGTTCCAGGCGGGTGACCTGATCGGCATTCTGCCCGAGGGCGGGACCGTCGCGCGGCTCTACTCGCTTGCCTCCGGACGCCGCGACGGCTTCATCGAGATTGTGGTCAAGAAGCACCCCGGCGGCCTCTGCTCGGGTCAGCTCACAGCGCTGGAACCTGGCGACACGGTGAGCGCCTTCTTGCGCCCCAACCCCGGCTTCCGTCCGGGCCGAAGCCGGGCGCCCCTGATCCTGATCGGCGCAGGGACCGGCATCGGGCCGCTAGCGGGCTTTGTGCGCGGCAATACGCGCCGCAGGCCGATCCACCTGTTCTTCGGCATGCGCCATCCCGACAGCGATTTCTTCTACGGCGAGGAGTTCCCCGGATGGCAGGACGAAGGGCGTGTAAGCCGGCTGGTCACGGCCGTCTCGCGCGGGGCCCGTCCCCATTACGTCCAGGACGCGCTGCGCAGCGAGGCCACTCAGGTCGCAGAGCTCATCCGCAATGGCGCGCGCGTGATGGTCTGCGGCGGACGGGACATGGCCGCCGGCGTGGCCGAGGCGCTGGCCGAGATCCTCGCACCGGCCGGGCTGACGCCGGCGGTCCTGAAGACGGAGGGGCGGTATGTCGAAGATGTCTACTGAGCTGACGAGGCACGCCCTGAATGGGGCGACCATGGGCACGCGCTGGTCGGCGCTGTTCTTCGCGGAGCCGGACTTCGACCCGGCCCCGACCCGCGCGGCGCTGCAGGCGGCTGTGGACGGGGTGGACGGACAGATGTCGACCTGGAACCCGGGCAGCGACCTGATGCAGCTCAATGCGGCGCCGGTGGGAGAATGGGTGACGGTTCCAGCCCGTCTCGCCGAGGTGTTGCGCCTCGGCCTCGAGATCGGGCGCGCCTCGGGCGGAGCCTTCGATATCGGCATGGGCGATGCGGTGACGGCCTGGGGCTTCGGGCCCGGGGACGCCGCGCCGGATGGCATCCGCGCCGCGATGACCGCCTCACGCCGCCCGGCACATGAGGTGCTGGAGATGGACGACGCCCGCGTGCGCAAGGCCGCAGTCCTGAAGCTCGACCTCAACGGCATCGCCAAAGGCTATGGCGTCGACCGGCTCGCCGAGACGCTGCGCGATCATGGGATTTCCGATGCCCTCGTCGGGATCGATGGAGAGATGCGTGCAATGGGCCTCCGGCCGGACGGTGAGGCCTGGACCATCGCGGTCGAGGCGCCGGACGCCGAGCGCCGGACGCCGCATTCGATCCTCGCGCTGCAGGATGCCGCCGTCGCCACTTCGGGCGACTACCGTCACTGGGTCGAGGTACAGGGGCGCCGCCTGTCGCACACGATGGACCCGAGGCGGGGCGCGCCGCTGATCGCGTCGCCGGCCTCCGTCACCGTCGTGGCTCGAACCTGTGCCGAAGCCGATGCGTGGGCGACGGCCCTCATGGTGCTTGGGCCGGACAAAGGCTCGACGCTCGCAAGACGAAGCGGGCTCGACGCCCTGTTCCTCTTGCGCGATGATACTGCCAGCGCACGGGGCGTGGGAGTCGGACGACTATTTTCCGAAGAGCCAGCGGCAATCGCCTCAGCCGAGGGGAGATAGGCCGCATGGAGAGGACACGGACCGACCGCTTCAAGACCGCTATCCTGCTCATTGCCGCGACCGGCCTGATTGCGGGACTTGCCTTCTACTTTTCCGGCCGACCCGAAGAAGCGAACCTGATCTGGATCGCCGGCGTCGTTCCCGCGCTCGCTGCACTCGTGGTCGAGATTCTGCGCAGCCTGCGCTCCGGCGAGGTGGGCCTTGATATCGTCGCCGCGCTGTCGATGTCGGCGGCGCTCGTCTTCGGCGAGACGCTCGCCGCGGCGGTCGTCGCGGTCATGTACTCAGGCGGCACATTCCTCGAAGCCTTCGCCGAAGGCCGCGCCCGGCGCGAAATGCATGACCTTCTCTCCCGCGTGCCCCGGAGCGCGACCCGGCACCGCAACGGGGGGCTGGAGGAGGTCCCGCTCGACGACATCGCGCCCGGCGACCGTCTCCTGATCCGGCAGGGCGACGTGGTGCCAGTGGATGGCTTGGTGGCCTCGGAGACGGCCTTCGTCGACACCTCCGCGCTGACGGGCGAGTCCCTGCCAGTGCGCCTCGCCCACGGCGCCGAAGCCATGAGCGGTTCCACAAACGCAGGTGAGGCGTTCGATCTGACGGCGACGAGAGAAGCCAAGGACAGCACCTATGCCGGGATCGTCCGGCTGGTCGAGGAGGCGCAGGCCTCGAAGGCGCCGATGTCGCGGCTGGCCGATCGTTGGTCGCTGGGGTTTCTGGCGGTAACGGTCAGCATTGCCTTCGCTGCATGGTGGTTCACCGGCGACCCGATCCGGGCCGTCGCCGTGCTCGTCGTCGCCACGCCCTGTCCGCTGATCCTGGCCGTGCCTGTGGCGCTGGTGGCCGGCCTGTCGCGTGCCGCGCATTTCGGGGTGCTGATCAAGGGCGCGGGACCGCTCGAGACGATGGCGCGCATCCGCACGCTGATCCTCGACAAGACCGGCACGCTGACAGACGGCCGGCCGCAGATCGTGTCGATCGACAGCCACGACGGCATGGCGGAGGACGACATCCTGCGCCTTGCCGCAGCACTTGACCAGGCGTCCAAGCACCCCGTGGCGCAGGCCATCGTCGCCGCCGCGAAAGAGCGGGGCTTCGCTCTGCCCGTTCCGTCGGACGTGGCTGAGATCCCGGGCGAAGGCGTCGTGGGCCATGTCGAGGGCCGCAAGGTCATCGTCGGTGGGGATGCCTTCGTCGCGTCCCGCGTCGGACGGCGGCCCGGCGATCATTCCGTCATCGCTGCCGGCTCGGTCCTCGTCGCCGTCGCCGTCGACGGGCACATGGCGGGGCACCTCGTCATGTCCGATCCGCTGCGCGAGGGCGCGGGCGCCATGCTCGACGGGCTGCGGCGCGAGGGGATCGCGCGTATCCTGCTCGCCACGGGCGACCGCGCGGACGTGGCCGAGCGCGTGACCGAGGGGCTTGGCCTCGACGGGCTGCGCGCCGGGCTCACGCCCGACCAGAAGGTCTTGCTCGTCCTCAGCGAGCGCAAGCGCGGGCCCGTCATGATGGTGGGCGACGGGGTCAACGACGCGCCCGCTCTCGCTGCGGCCGACGTGGGGGTCGCGATGGGCGCGCGCGGTGCCGCCGCCTCGGCGGAGGCGGCGGACGTCGTGCTGTTGGTCGACCGTATCGACCGGCTCGGGCCGGGGATCGAGATCGCGCGCGGCGCGCGCCGTATCGCTGTCGAAAGCGTTGTCGCCGGGATCGGGCTTTCGGTCATGGGCATGATCGCGGCGGCTTTCGGCTATCTCACTCCGGTGCAGGGCGCGCTCCTGCAGGAGGTCATCGACGTTGCAGTGATCCTGAACGCGCTCCGTGCGCTGCGCATCGCGCCCCATGAAGCCACCACTCCGAAACCAAAGGCTGTCTCCTCCGGGCCGGACGACATCGCGCAAGGAGCCACGCCATGAGCCGCCTCTCGCATTCCGAAATCCACATGGTGCATCGCATCGGCTGGCTGCGGGCCGCCGTTCTCGGCGCCAACGACGGTCTCGTCTCGACGGCAAGCCTCGTGGTCGGCGTCGCCGCGGCAGGATCGGGAAAGCCGGAGGTCCTGATCGCGGGGCTGGCTGGCCTCGTGGCCGGTGCGATGTCCATGGCGGCAGGAGAATACGTCTCGGTCAGTTCGCAGACTGATGCGGAACAAGCCGATCTTGCCCGCGAGACCCGCGAGCTGGCGGAAACGCCTGAGGCAGAGCTCGAGGAGCTCACCCGGATCTACGTAGAACGGGGGCTGGATCGCGACCTGGCGGAAAAGGTGGCCCACCAGCTGACCGAACGCGACGCGCTCGGATCGCATGCCCGCGACGAACTCGGCATCTCCGAGACCGTGACGGCACGCCCGATCCAGGCGGCGCTGGTCTCAGCTCTCACATTCGCCGTGGGTGCGGTCGTTCCGCTGATCGTCGTTCTATTGGCGCCTGAAACGTCGATTGCGCTGTTCGTGGCGGCATTGACGATCGTCGGCCTCGCGGTCCTCGGCGGTCTGGGCGCATCCGCCGGCGGCGCTGGTATCATTCGGGGCGCTGCGCGGGTCACCCTCTGGGGCGCTCTCGCAATGGCTGCGACAGCAGCGGTGGGGGCGCTGTTTGGCGTCACGGTGGGCTAGCAATTACTGGGTTCTTGGTTGGAGAAGGTTCGACGTCAGGCCCATCCCCTCCGCCATCATTTCAACTAAGCCGTTGTCGTGACGCGACTTTTGTCGCCCCGTGGCGGCTCTGCCGCAGAACGAGCCCCAATTTGTCCGGTGCTGGGAAAGTCGCGGCGATGGCGGCCGGCGCAGTCATGGGAACCACAGCGCTCCTGGTACCTCTGCGACCAGGGTCGGCTGATAGGGTGAATTCAGACTTTCGCACTGAACAGCCAGGCCCGCCTCCTCTGTTCGGCCCATAGCCGACGCGGGGGACGTCTGCTTGCGGGCGACACGGATCGACAACTGGGGGGACGCCCGGGGTTAGGGCCTTCGCAGATTGTGACCTGTCCGGCCGTCTGAACGTCTCTTCCTGCCTCCGACACCAGCGCGGATTCGACTTTACGCCTGCGTTACGCCCGCGAGCCGCTTCCGCCTCGTCCCTTTACGCCGACCCCGCCTAGCCTCCGGTCGATCGTCAACCGGAGCCTCTTCGCATGTTGGTCGACCTTCTCTTCCTCGCCGGCGGCCTCGCCGGCTTCCTTCTCGTGGCGGCAGCCGTGACCGCCGCCGAGCGCGTGTGAGGCCGCGATGAGCTTCGACATCGCCCTCGGCATCGCCTTCGCCGTCTTCGCCTTCGGCTATCTCGTTGTCGCCCTCGTGCGGCCCGAGCGCTTCTGAAAGCCCTTGTCCCATGACATCCGATCTGACCCAGGCCGCGCTCTATGCGGCCCTTCTCGTCGCCATTGCCGTTCCGCTCGGCCTCTACATGGCCCGGGTCTTCACGGGGGAGGCGGGATTCCTCGCGCCCGTCGAGCGGGCCCTGCTGCGGCCGGCCGGCATCGGGCCCGAGGAGGGCCAGCACTGGACGCGCTATGCCCTCTCGCTGATCGCGTTCAATGCCTGCGGCTTCGTGCTGCTCTTCCTCGTCCTGCGCTTCCAGAACCTCCTGCCGCTGAACCCGCAGGGTTTCGACGGCGTGCCGGCGCACCTCGCCTTCAACACGGCGATCTCCTTCGTCACCAATACCAACTGGCAATCCTATGGCGGAGAGACGACGCTCTCCCACCTCAGCCAGATGATGGGCCTGACGACACAGAACTTCGTCTCCGCGGCCTCCGGCATGGCGGTCGCCGCGGCCGTCGCCCGTGGCTTCGCCGGCAGGCAGGTCCGCACCATCGGCAACTTCTGGAGCGACCTCGTCTGCGCCGTCCTCTATGTGCTGCTGCCGCTCGCCATCCTGTTGGCCTTCGCTTTCGTGTTCATGGGAATGCCCCAGACGCTCGCTGCCTCCGTGCAGGCGGCGACGCTTGAGGGCGGGCAGCAGACCATCGCCCTCGGACCGGTGGCGAGCCAGGTCGCAATCAAGCAGCTCGGCACCAACGGCGGCGGCTTCTTCAACGTCAACTCCGCCCATCCGCTGGAGAACCCGACAGCCATCTCGAACCTCCTGTCGATGCTGGCGATCCTCGCGATCCCCGTCGGCTTCTGCTTCACCTACGGCCGCATGGTCGGCGACCGGCGGCAGGGCATCGCGCTGTTCGCCGCCATGGGCGTGATGCTGCTCATCGCCCTCGTGGCGCTCTATGCCGCCGAGCGCGCCGGCAATCCCCTCCACGCCGCCCTGGTGACCCCCGCCTCGGGCAACATGGAGGGCAAGGAGGTCCGCTTCGGCCTCATCGGCTCCGTGCTCTGGGCCATCTCGACCACGGCCGCCTCGAACGGTTCGGTCAATGCCATGCATGACAGCCTGACGCCGCTCGGCGGCCTCGTTGCCATGCTGAACATCCAGCTCGGCGAGATCGTCTATGGCGGCGTCGGCGTCGGCCTCACCGGCATGCTGCTCTTCGTCGTGCTGACCGTGTTCCTCGCAGGCCTCATGGTGGGCCGCACACCGGAATATCTCGGCAAGAAGATCGAGGCGCGCGAGGTGAAACTCGCCGCCCTGACGCTGCTGGTCATGCCGGTCGGCGTGCTGGTGTTCGCCAGTCTCGCCATCGTCACCGGCGCGGCGCAGGGATCGGTGCAGGATGCCGGCCCTCATGGCCTGTCGGAGCTGCTCTACTCATACTCCTCGGCGACCGGGAACAACGGCTCGGCCTTTGCGGGCTTCAACGCCAATGTCCCCTTCCACAACACCTTCCTCGGCATCGCCATGCTGCTGGGGCGGTTCGGCTACATCGTCCCGATCCTCGCCATCGCGGGGTCCCTCGCCACGAAGCGGGCCGCGCCGCCTTCCGTCGGCACCTTCCCGACGCACGGCCCCGTCTTCGTCGTCCTCCTGGTCGTCACGATCCTCATCGTCGGCGCCCTGACATTCCTGCCCGTTCTCGCCCTCGGGCCGATCGCCGAGCATGTCTCGATGATCGCCGGCAGGACCTTCTGAGAGTTCATCCCATGAGCAAGTCATCGACCGTCGAGATCGGGCTCTTCGATGCGAAGATCCTTCAGGCTGCGGCCATCCAGGCCTTCGCCAAGCTCGATCCCAGGAGCCTCGTCCGCAATCCCGTGATCTTCGTCACCGCGCTGGTGTCGGTGCTCGCCACCATCCTCGCCGCGCGCGAGGTCACGACGGCCGGCGCCAATGCCTTCATCGCCGTGCAGATCGCCCTCTGGCTGTGGTTCACCGTGCTCTTCGCCAACTTCGCCGAGGCCGTGGCGGAGGGTCGCGGCAAGGCCCGCGCCGATGCCTTCCGGGCCACCAAGGCGAGCGTTCGCGCCCGGGTCCTGGTCGAGGCCGCCCGCCGCGACCTCTGGCACTTCAAGGACATGGACGACGTCGAGGTGGACGACCTGATCCTCGTCGAGGCGGGCGACACCATCCCCACCGACGGCGAGGTGATCGACGGCGTCGCCTCCGTCGACGAGAGTGCCATCACCGGCGAGAGCGCCCCGGTCATCCGTGAGTCCGGTGGCGACCGCTGCTCGGTCACCGGTGGCACCCGCCTCGTCTCCGACTGGCTGGTGGTGCGCGTCACGGCGAAGCAGGGCGAGACCTTCCTCGACCGGATGATCGCGCTGGTGGAAGGCGCGAAGCGGCAGAAGACACCGAACGAGATCGCCCTCGACATCCTGCTTGCCGGCCTGACGCTCGTCTTCCTGCTGGTGGTGGTCACGCTGCCGGTCTTCGCCTCCTGGTCATCGACGGAAATCCCCGTCATCTACCTCGCCGCGCTCTTCATCACCCTCATCCCGACCACCATCGGCGGGCTCCTGTCGGCCATCGGCATCGCCGGCATGGACCGGCTGGTGAAGGCCAACGTCGTCGCCAAGTCCGGCCGGGCCGTGGAGGCAGCCGGCGACATCGACGTGCTGCTGCTGGACAAGACCGGCACGATCACTTTCGGCAACCGCATGGCGGACGCCTTCGAGCCGGTCCCGGGCGTCGCCGATCACGAACTCGCCGAGGCGGCCCTGCTGGCCTCGCTCGCCGACGACACGCCGGAGGGCAAGTCCATCGTCGACCTGGCTGCGCGCAAGTTCGGCCTCGCGCAGAGCGACCGCAGCGGCATGACCTTCGTACCATTCACCGCGCAGACCCGCATGTCCGGCGTCGATCTTTCCGACGGCACGTCGATCCGCAAGGGTGCGTCGGACGCCATCCTCCGGCTCGCCGGGACGGCGGCGGACCCGGCCCTCGACGCCATCGTCCGTCGCATCGCCATGACCGGCGGCACGCCGCTCGTGGTGGCGCGCGACGGTCGGCCGCTCGGCGTGGTCCACCTCAAGGACATCGTCAAGCCCGGAATCCGCGAGCGTTTCGCCGAACTCCGCCGCATGGGCATCCGCACGGTGATGATCACCGGCGACAACCCGCTGACCGCTGCCGCCATCGCCGCGGAGGCCGGAGTCGACGATTTCCTCGCCGAGGCGACGCCGGAGAAGAAGCTGGAGCTCATCCGCAAGGAGCAGGCCGAGGGGCGTCTCGTCGCGATGTGCGGCGACGGCTCGAACGATGCACCGGCCCTGGCCCAGGCCGACGTCGGTGTCGCCATGAACTCGGGAACCCCCGCAGCGAAGGAGGCGGGCAATCTCATCGACCTCGACAGCGATCCGACCAAGCTCATCGAGATCGTCCTCGTCGGCAAGCAGTTGCTGATCTCCCGCGGTGCCCTGACGACCTTCTCCATCGCCAATGACGTCGCCAAGTACTTCGCCATCCTTCCGGCGCTGTTCGCCGCGGCCTATCCCGGCCTCGCCGTGCTCGACGTGATGGGCCTCGGCACCCCGCAGTCGGCGATCCTCGCGGCGATCATCTTCAACGCTCTGGTCATCGTCGCGCTGATCCCGATTGCGCTGAAGGGCGTCTCCTATGTCCCGGCCTCGGCCTCGGCCCTGCTGTCGCGCAACCTTGCGATCTACGGCCTCGGCGGCCTGATCGTTCCCTTCGTCGGCATCAAGCTGATCGACATGATCGTCGATCTCCTGCGCCTCGCCTGAGGAGCCTCGCCTATGCTCTCCCTCCTTCGCCCCGCCCTCGTCCTCACACTGATCTTCACGGGTTTCACCGGCCTCGCCTATCCGCTCGCGGTCACCGGCCTCGCCCAGGGGCTCTTGCCCCATCAGGCGAACGGCTCGCTGGTCGTCCGTGGCGGCCGCGTCGTCGGCTCCGAGCTGGTCGGACAGGCATTTTCCGGCCCGCGCTACTTCCACGGCCGCCCCTCGGCGACATCGGTGCCCGATCCGGCCGATGCCACCAAGACCATCGATGGGCCGTACAATGCCGGCGCCTCCACCGGCAGCAACCTCGGTCCCTCGTCGAAGGCGCTGGCGGACGCCATTCGCGCCCGCGCCGAAGCGCTCGGCAGCGGACAGGCACCCGCCGACCTCGTCACCGCCTCCGCCTCCGGTCTCGACCCGCACATCTCGCCGGCCGCGGCGCTGTCCCAGGTGGCTCGTGTCGCCAACGGTCGCGGCGTTCCGGCCGCACGCCTCGAAAGCCTCGTGCAACGGCACGTGGAAGGGCGTAGCTTTGGCCTGCTGGGTGAGCCGCGGGTCAACGTGCTTGCGCTGAACCTCGCCCTCGACGCCGAAATGCCCTGACCGGATGCCGACCACCGACACCGACCGCCCCGATCCCGAAGCACTGCTCGGCGAACACCGCAAGGCAGGGCGCGGGCGGCTCAAGGTCTTTCTCGGCGCCTCTCCAGGCGTCGGAAAGACCTTCGCCATGCTGGAGGAGGCGCGCCAGCGCCAGCGCACCGGTCGCGACGTCGTGGCGGCGCTGGTGGAGACCCACGGCCGCGCCGAGACCGCGGCGCTGATGGCAAGCCTCGAGGTGCTGCCGCGCAAGGCGATCGCCTATCGCGGCCAGGTCCTGCACGAGCTGGATATCGACGCGCTGCTCGCCCGCAAGCCGCAACTCGCCCTCATCGACGAGTTCGCCCATACCAACGTGCCCGGCGCCCGCCATCCCAAGCGCTGGCAGGATGTCTTCGAGGTACTCGACGCCGGCATCGACGTCACCACCACCCTCAACGTCCAGCATATCGAGAGCCTCAACGACGTCGTCGCCAGCATCACCGGCGTCCGCGTGCAGGAAACCGTGCCGGACGAAGTGCTCCAGCAGGCCGACGAGATCGAGCTGATCGACCTGCCGCCGGAGGAGCTGATCAACCGGCTGCGGGAGGGCAAGGTCTACGTCCCCCAGCAGGTCGGCCGGGCGCTGGAGAACTTCTTCACCCGCGGCAATCTCACCGCCCTCAGGGAACTGGCGCTGCGGACGGCCGCCAGCCGCGTCGACGCCGACATGCTCAGCTACATGCAGGCCAATGCGGTCAAGGGGCCCTGGCCGACGCAGGAACGCATGCTCGTCTCGGTCAACGAGGCGCCCGTGGCCAAGGCGCTGGTCCGTGCCGGCAAGCGCATGGCCGATCGGGCGCGCATTCCCTGGATCGTCGCGACCGTCGTCACGCCGCGCCACGAGGCACTCGGCGAGGAGGCCCGTGACGCAACGGCAGACGCGCTCCGGCTGGCAGAAACGCTCGGTGCCGAGGTCGTCACCCTTCACACCGAGTCGGACGTCGCCTCGGAGATCCTCGCCTTCGCCCGCAGCCGCAATGTCACCCGCATCCTCCTCGGCCGTCCCCGCAACCGCTGGCCATTCGGATTGCTGCGCGAGCCGGTCGCCGACCGCATCCTCGACCGGGCGACCGATTTCGAGGTCACCGTCGTCGCTCACCGCGCGCGGGTCGAACGCCGGCGGATCCTTGAGTCGGCGCGCCTGCCGCCCTGGCGGCAATGGGGTCCGATCATTGCAGAGACGGTCGGCGCCATGGCGGCGGCGACGCTCTTCGCCTGGCCCTTCTCGCCGCATCTGCCGGTGGCCTCGCTGGCGGTCGTCTACCTCCTCGCCGTGTCGCTGGTGGCCTTTCGCAGGGGCCTTGCCGCCGCGCTCCTCGCCAGCGGCCTCGGCTTCCTCACCTACAACTTCTTCTTCACGACCCCCTACTACTCGCTGGCGGTCGAGCAGTCGGAGTCCGTCGTTGCGCTGCTCGTCTTCCTCATCAGCGCCGTGTTCACCGGCACGCTGGCGAGCCGGCTCAAGGCGCAGGTGGATTCCATGCGCGCCGCCCAGCGGCGGACGGAGACGCTCTACGAGTTCGCCCGCAGGATCGCCTCCGCCACCAAGGCCGACGATGTCCTCTGGGCCGCCGCGGCGCATATCGCCGCCACCCTCAACTGCCGGTCGCTGATCCTGATGCCGGACAGACAGGGCGTGCTGCAGCAGGTCCAGGGACACCCCTCCATCGACGAACTCGACGCTCGGGCCGAGGGGGCGGCGCGCTGGGCCTTCGAGAAGAACGAGCCCGCCGGAGCCGGAACGACGACCCTGCCGACCTCCGAGTGGCTCTTCGTGCCGCTGGCGACGGCCCGCACGATCCTGGGAGTCATCGGCGTGCAGTTCCGCGACGGCGCTGCCGGGCTGGACCCGGAAACCAAGCGCCTCCTCTTCGCCGTCGAGGATCAGGTGGCCGTGGCCCTCGAGCGGTTCACCCTGACCGCCGATCTCGAGGATGCCCGCGTGAGAGCAGAGGGCGAGAGGCTGCGCTCGGCCCTGCTGAACTCGGTCAGCCACGACCTCAGGACGCCTCTCGTCACCGTCATCGGCGCCATCACCACATTGGCGGACGGCTCTGCGGCGCTCAGCCAGGAGAACCGGGCCGAACTGACCGCGACGGCGCTCGACGAGGCCCGAAGGCTCGACCGCTATGTACAGAACCTTCTCGATATGACGCGGCTCGGTCACGGCGTGCTGGAGCCGAAGCGGGCCAGCGTCGACCTCCGCGAGATCGTCGGCCGCGTCAGGTCAGACCTCGCGCGTGTGGTGGAGGGGCACCCGGTACGGATCGACATGACAAAGGACCTGCCGAGGGTGCATGTCGACCCGGTCCTCATTGGCCAGGCGCTCGCCAACGTCGTCGAGAACGCCTGCAAATATGCCCCGCCGGGGAGTCCGGTCACCATCGCCGCCATGACCGACGGGCCCGACGTCCGCCTGACCGTCTCGGACCAGGGGCCCGGGATCGACCCGGCCGACCGGGAGCGGGTCTTCGACCCCTTCTATCGCGCCGCGCAGGGCGACGGCGCACCGGCCGGCACCGGGCTCGGGCTTGCCATCGTCCGCGGTTTCGTCGAAGCCCATGGTGGAACGGTCGACGTCGCTCCGGGCCCGTCGGGCATCGGCACCACCGTCACGATGACCTTGCCTAAGGCGCCGGAAGCCGACGTGCCGGACGAAGAGCCATGACCGACGATGCTACCCCTGCCCGCGTCCTGGTGATCGAGGACGAGGCGCCGATCCGGCGCTTCCTCGCCATCAGCCTCGCCAGCGCGGGGTTCAGCGTCGAGGAGGCGGCGCGCGGCCGCGAGGGCATCGAGCGGGCGGCGACCTCGGCGCCCGACGTCGTCATCCTCGACCTCGGCCTGCCAGACATCGACGGCAAGGCTGTGGTCGCCGCCATCCGGGAATGGTCGCAGGTGCCGATCCTGATCCTGTCGGTGCGTGATGCGGAAGACGAGAAGATCGCCGCCCTGGACGCCGGGGCGGACGATTACGTAACCAAGCCTTTCGCCACCGGTGAACTGATGGCCCGCCTCAGGGCCCTCGTCCGCAGCCGCCGGCCGGCCGAGGCCGAGAAGCCGGCGGTGGTGATCGGCCCGCTCGTGGTGGACCTCGCGCGCCGCGCGGTCACCCTCGAAGGCGTCGACGTGAAGCTGACGCGCAAGGAATACGATGTCCTGGCGCTGCTGGCCCGCCACCGCGGCAGGCTGGTTACGCACCGCCAGCTCCTGACCACCGTCTGGGGGCCGGCCCATGTCGAGGACACGCATTACCTGCGCATCGCCGTCGGCCATATCCGCGACAAGCTCGCGGACGACGCCGCCGACCCGCGCTTCATCCTGACCGAGCCTGGCGTCGGCTACCGATTGCAGTGATGCGTCGGGCGGCCGAGGAAGCCGTTGCCCTGGCTCACTGTCAGGTCACGGGAGCTCGACGTCTCGGCTCTTTGATGAGGGGATGCAAGCGTCGATGTCTGCCCCGGCCAGCGCCGCGCGGAACCCGATTGCAGCCGTAGCCTTGGCACTGAGCAGCGAGATGGCTCATAAGAGCTTCCCAGAATGAGACTCTGAACCGCACTCGCTCGCAGATTGACAGGTCCCGAGCTTAAATTATGAGACGTCTTGCGATAGGAACCCGCGCGGCGATTGCGCCTGCGGTGTCCTTAGGCCGTTCGAACTTGCGGACGAAGATGGCAACTGCCGTCTCGATGGAACTAGTCGCTGCAAAGTCCTTCTGCGCCTGCCCTTGCTTGGCGATGTAGTCGAGCATGATCGAGATGTTTTTGTCGGGATCTTTCAGTACCGCCGGGTCATAGCCGTGACCGACACCCTTGAGATTGAGCTGAAACAGCCCGTAGCTATTCTCGGGATCAGGTGACTTGATCGTCGGGTTCAGGCCTGATTCGCCGATGGCATTGGCGATCGCGGCAATCTGCTGCACGGTCCCGTAGCCGCGCTCCTGGAAGCGAAGCGCGATCAGTTGCGCCCATTGGCGACGGTCCGCCTTGATGTCCTTGGACTCGAAGTTGATCCGCAGATTGGCGCCGTCGGCCGTGTGCAAAGCCGTCTCGGCCGAAGCCACTGCATCAGCGCCGACCTTCTTGATAAAGGGCGCTGCGGCGGCGAGATGAACCTCCAGCTGCTTTTCGATGGCTTTAATGGTAGCGGCTGCCTTGGCCTTCAGCAATGTTCCATGGCGCTTGGCGATCTCCGTGGCGTCGAGGCCTTCTGCCGCCAGGACATCAGGCGCGACGGCGCCGATGACCGTCGCGATGTCGGCGGAACCATCCTTCAGAGCAGCCAGCGCCGCGTCCACGCCGAGCATTTGGGCGAGGTAGAGTTCCACAGAGTTGGGTTGGCTGCCGATCCTAGCGGCAATTCGCTTCTGAACACCCGTCGTCATGACGGCAAAAACGGTGCATTGGGCCTCCCAGCTGTCGATATCGCCTGGCTGAAAATTCAGCGAGATACTCGCCTGCGTCGCGAAAAGCGCCCACTCCCTGGCGGTCAGTGCGAAAGGGCCAGTGCCGAGCCCGTCGTCCGAAGGACCGTCGGCAACGCCAGAACGGATACTGGCGGCCGCCATGAGATAGTGCGCGCTCGTGTCGAAAGTGGCGGCCTCCACCATGCAGGCTTCGGCGAATGCGGTTTTGTCGAGCACGCCCGCGGGCCCATTGGAGCGGTCGATGGCAGCATCGGTGACCCACCCCTCTGGCTTCCCTTCGACGTCGATCAGGCGGACCTTGGTGTAGGGTTTCTTGGTGTCGTCGAGGATCTCGATCCGCGTTTTCGCCTTGGCGGTGATGGCGGTCGGGACCTTGCCCGGATCCTTCCAGAGCAGCCGATCCGAATTCATGAAGGGCATGGTGTCCTCCTAGCGAATACGAAGCGATGCGCCGACAGCCGCCGCATCGGGGAACCCGGCAGTCCGGCAGTCCCGGACCTCACGGACGGCCCGATTGAGAAGCTGGCGCGATCGCGCACTTAGCCCCACGGTGCCAAGATCTGCCTGCGGCTCGTTCGCACCGGTCAGGAGGGCTCCCAGTGCCTGCCGGGTGGTCAAATCCCAGCGCCCCGTCTGGGGCACGCATAGCACCGCCTGGTAACGCCTGAGGTCTTCTGGGCGTGTACGCCCCTCAAGACTGTTGAGGGCGCCATCGGTTGCCGGTCGCGCCGTCGGCTGCTCCAGTCTCCGTGTGGGGGTATCGAGAATGATGGCGGCGTCGTTGCGCGTTCCGACGTCAATTCTGACGCCGGCGCCAAGCGTTGCGCTCCCTACAGCTCGCGCCGCCGCAACATGGTCGACTAGCTGCGCTTCGATGGAGACAGGCAGACAGGTCCGCAAGTATTGCTGAACGAGATGATACGCGTCCGAAGCAGAGCGAACCTGGGCGGCGTTGCTTGCTGCACCTTCACGGAAGGCTCGCTGGGTCTCGCGGACGAACCCGTAGGTTGTGGCAGGCGGCAGCTGATAAAGAAAGCTGTTGGCGCTCAGTTCCACTAGACTGCGCGATAGCCCGAACGCCTGAGCAACAACGCCCTGGCTGATGACGCTCGCCCCAGTCGCAATCAGGATGGCACTTGTAGTCTGCTGGAACGAGTTGGTTGCGCTGGAGAACGCCTCGCGGTTCCGATGAAGGCGAAACAGATCATCGAAATAGATGGCACAGCGGTCGTCGACGAAGTTGAAGCCAGATTTCGCCACTTCGTACCAAGACGCCGATGCTGCGGCAAAGCCCGCGTCAGCCGCTAAGGCAGACATTATACGTGCCTTGCCATCTGCGTAGGCGACGGCGTCCTCGGGGTTTATGGTGGGAGAAAGCGAGCGCACCGCTCCTGCAGAAACGCATCCCCCCAGCGCGATGCAAGCAATCATTATAATGACGCGCATGCTGGACGCCCCCCAACCGCAGAGTGCATCATGAGCGCAACGGAGCAATTGCAGAACAAAGAAAGCGCAACCGCAGAGCTTTATCCACAGCGCGCTGCCGTGGGCTCAGGCCTCATTGCTCAAACCCGATTGCGATGGCGGCAGCGATGCAGATGGCGAAAAGTATGGCATGGACAAGTCGGGCGTAGCGAAGGGCGATGAGCCACCAGTCGTTGAGACAGCCGAGCATATTCTCGATCTCGTGGCGTTCTTGGCCCACCCTTCGTGCGCCCGATTCAAACAGACGTCCGACGTCTTCGCGCCGGCTTGCTGCTCCTTCTGCATCCCGATGATCTGTTCTCCCGCGAACAGCGAGGGCGGGATCGTCGGGATGCAGCTGATCCGGTCCCATTCTTTGGACCGCCGGAAGGTGGAGTTTCCGGCCTTTTTCACGGCGGCTGGCTGTCGATGCCGCCAGGGTTCTGCAACGAGATCGGAGGCCTATGGCCGATCGCCCCGTGCGGGCGCACCTCGTTGTAGTGTCCGAGCCAATCCGCCATCTTTTCGCGCGCGTCGGCAAGCGTCAGGAACCAGTGCGCGTTCAGGCACTCGCTCCGGAACCTGCCGTTGAAGGCCTCGATGAAGGCAATGTCCGTTGGTTTTCCCAGGCGGGAGAGGTCCAGCGTCACGCCCTTGGCATAAGCCCAGAGGTCGCGATCGCGGGAGACGAACTCCGATCCCTGATCGACGCGGATCGTCCGGGGATAGCCGACCGCCGCGAAAAGCAGACGCTTGGGTATGGGCCCGGGCCGGCACTCGCCCCAGCCTCCCGTCCAGGCACGACATCTCTGATCGTGTCTCAAGAACAGGCTTCGCCAGGAAGCGACTTTGCCAAGACCTCGCCGGCTGCGGAGCAACTCGCAGACGAGACGAGCCGTCGCAAAAGGGAGGATCACCAATGCGCAGAACCATACTGGCCGCCTTTTCGGCCGCAGCCATGATGCTGCCGGGCGCCGCCATGGCGCAGGGCAGCGCTCCGATCAGGATCGGCATTCTGGTCGCCCTCGAAGGCGCGTTCGCAGCCGGCGGCGCCGATGGCGTCCGCAATGTCGAACTGGCGCTCAAGCAGATCAACGCAACGGTCGCCGGCCGGCGGATCGAGACCGTCGTCGCCCCCACCGACACCCGTCCGGACACGACGGTCCGCATGGCGCGAAAGCTCATCGAGCAGGACAAGGTCGACATCATCATCGGCCCCCTCTCCGGGTCCGAGGGCATCGCCATGCGTGACTTCGCCAAGACCATTCCCGGCAATGTGGTGATCAACGGCATTTCCGGTGCCCTTGAGACGACCTGGGTCGATCCGGCGCCGAACTTCTACCGCTTCAACCTCGACGGGGCGCAGTGGGGCTTCGGCCTCGGCAGCTATGTGGTGAAGCAGAAGAACTGGCGGCGCGTCGTGAGCATCGCGGGCGACTATTCGTTCGGCTACACCAACTTCATGGGCTTCGCGATCGACTTCTGCAGGGCCGGCGGCGACATCGTCCAGCGCTTCTGGCATCCCCTCGGACAGTCCGACTTCGGTGCCATCATCGCCCAGATTCCCGACAACGTCGACGCGATCTATCTCGGCCTCGGCGGCACCGACGCCATCAACTTCCTCAACCAGTACCAGCAGGCGGGCGAGCGCACGCGCCTCATCGGCGGCACGATCATGGCCGACCAGACGGTGCTGACAGCCCGCGGCCGGGCCAAGGAGGTGCTGACCGGCACGCCGACGTCCGGCCCCTTCGCCGTCGACAATCCGGACGCGGCCTGGCAGGCCTATGTGAAGCTCTACCAGGACAGCTTCCCGGCCAACCAGCGCTTCCCGACGCCCTCGCTCTTCGGCCTCGGCTACTATGTGGCAACCATCGCCGCGATCCGTGGGCTGGAGGCCGTCGGCGGCGACCTCAGCAATGGTCAGGCACGCTTCAAGGAAGCGCTGAACAAGATTCAGCTCGACAGCCCCATCGGCCGGATCACGCTGAACGAGAACCGCCAGGCCACCGGCAACGTCTTCATCAACGAAGTGGTCGAGGGCGCCGACGGCAACCTGACCAACAAGATGGTGGCGCGCACCGACAACGTCACCCAGACGCTCGGCATGACGGCGGAACAGTACCGGGCCATCGGACTGCCGTCCCGCACCGTGGTCGACTGCGCCAGGCTGCGCGCCGGCGGCTGACCCCGTGACCGCATGAACCGGGGTCGGCATCCGTGCCGGCCCCTTCATCGGATCCATGGCGGAAACCCCGGCGCGGCCGGGGCGACGGGGCGGCCCGCATGACGTTGATCGGCTATCTCACGCGAACCCAGTTCGCCGACGGCGCCATCGACGATGCCTTGCCCGAGGAAGCCTCGCGGCTGGGCACGGCGCTGGCGCTCATCGACACCGAACCCGGCGCGACCGAAGCACTCGCCCGCGTCACGGACGCCCTTCCGCATGTGCGGCTGCTCACTGCCACGGTCCGCTGCGGGGCGCCGCTGCGCAGCGAGGTGCAGCGCGTCACAGCGGCGCTGCACGGCGCCCAGGCGGCGACCATCATCGCGATCGGCGGTGCCGGCGCCATCGGTCAGGCCCGCCTCGTCGCCGACGCGGAGCTCCGGCGCGGTGCCCGCTGCGCCGTCATCGCCGTTCCGGTCAGCCTGTGCGATCTGGGCCTCGGACGGCAGGTGCGCCC
>CAZPMD010000036.1:23829-34596 GCA_964587395.1 uncultured Hyphomicrobiales bacterium | reverse complement strand
TCAAGCTCGTCGCCGTCCGTATCTGGATCAGGGATTTATGAGTCGTCGCCCTAACTCGGCGGCCGTGGCGTTGGCGGCGTCTGCACTATTGGCAGGCCGAGTTGTTTGCGTAAGGTTTCGAGCCTCAGAGGAAGCTCCACCCGCTCATAGTTGAGCCGCCACTCCTCGTAGCGACGGTTCATTGCTTCTTTCTGCTGATTGCGGATTTCCTCGGCAGCCAGGGCAACGGCTCGGACTGACTGACCGTGGACTGTGCCTGACAGAGCGCCGAGCATCAGCGCTGCCAGCGCATATCCCACGACAGGCCGGAGTTCGACGAGTGAGTCCTTGCCAAAGGCGTATGCAGCGATCGCCCCGATCAGGGTCAGGATGGCAGGCAGCAGTGCCGCCACCACCGGCTGTCGACTGGCGCCGACAAAGTACCCAACGACAATGCCAGCAATAGCAAAGGTCAGGGAAATTGGCGTGATCAAGTCATGAGCGATCGGCAGTATCCGGCGCGAAATGATCAGAAGTATTGCAATGAGGACGATCTGAAGTAGAAACGGAGCAAAGAAGAAAAAGAATAAATTCTCTACGTGTAGAAGCAGTTCGCTCCACGATGCTGCCGAAGTGAATTTTGACGAGAACATTGAACTTTTCTCAACGAATCAGCCGCCGGGCGCGGAGGGGCGAACAACAGAGCGATTCTGTAGGAGCAACTCGTGCTGGTTCAACCGCAAATCCATCAGCGGCGATGGACGCAAGGGCGCCAGGGGAGGCGGCTCTAGCCCCGGTGGCGTCACGGGCTCCCCTGGAGGCGGCGCGCAAATCAGTCGTCCATCGGTGCAAGCGATGCACCCGCTCTGAGGACGGTTGCACTCTGCTGCGCCAACAGCAGAAATGTTGAACAGTAACAAGGTCGCTAGTGGTCCAATTCCTCTCATCTGCACATCGTAGCAGAACGGGTTCACTCTCGCATCGGGAGTATTACGATCGGGATGCAACCTGAGAACGCGTGACTCTATCGCGGCCCGCGCTCCAAAAAAGCCATTTGGGTGCGCTGTACGAGACGCTCAGTTGGTATGTGCATCTGCGGCTTACATGACGTGAGGCTGGCGGGTAACCTCGATCGCAAGGTGAGTTCTGTGACAGACATTCTGTTCTACCATTTGCAGAACCAGCCGCTCGAAAGGGTCTTGCCGGTGCTGCTCGAAAAATCGGTGGAACGTGGCTGGAAAGTCGTCGTCGAGGCGACCTCTCCCGAGCGCGTCGAGGCCCTCGACGCACTGCTGTGGACCTATGACGACGCGAGCTTCCTGCCGCATGGCACGGACCGCGAGGCCGACGCCGCCCTGCAACCGATCCTGATCACCTCCGGAGCGGAACGCGCCAACGGTGGATCGGTCCGCTTCCTCGTCGATGGCGCGCCGCTGCCCCCCGACATGGAGACCTACGAACGGCTCGTGCTGCTGTTCGACGGCAACGACCCCGATGCGCTCGATCAGGCACGGGTGCACTGGAAGACGGCGCGCGCCGCCGGGCATGACTGCACCTACTGGCAGCAGGATGAGACCGGGCGATGGGGGAAGAAGGCGTGACCGGCGCGCCGGTCGCCGAGCCCCCGCGCGGATTTGTCGACAGCTCCGCCCGATCCGAGTTCGCGCGTCTGGCGGTGATCATCTTTCTGACCGCCATGACCAACCAGCAGTCGGTGCTGCTCGCCGTGGTCTGGGAGGAGGCGGGGTTCGCCCATCGCGACATCGGGCTGCTGATCGCCGTCTATGGCATCCCGCTGGTGCTGATGAGCCTGTTCTCCGGGCTGCTCGCCAACCGCATCGGCCTTCTGCACACGGTGCGCATCGGCGCCGTGTTGACGACGCTGGGCTTCCTCAGCCTCTACCTCACCCACGAGAGCGTCCTCGGCTCGCTCGCCTCGCGCCTCGTCCAGGGCACCGGCTTCGCGCTGTTCCACGCGCCCGTGATGACCTATGGCACGACGCGGCTGACGCGCGAGCGCTTCGTCCGCCTCTTCGGCCTGCTCTCGGCCATGGCGCCTTTGCCCTATGCCTTCGGCCCCATCGTCGCCGAGTTCCTCTACCACGCCTTCGGCGCCCAGGGTTACTTCCTCGCGGGAACCGTGCCGGCCCTCATCGGCCTGCCGCTGCTATGGACCCTCCGGCCGGCCGAGAAGGCCGAGGGTCCGGTTGGCGGCATCCTCGGCCTGATCGCCACCCCGCGAATCTGGCTGCCGCTGACCGCCGCCATCGTCTACGGCTACATGTTCGGCTTCATCAGCGCCTATGCGGCGCCCTTCCTGGTAGAGCGCGGCATCGTCGTCGGCACCTTCTTCACCGCCTTCACCATCTCCATCTTCGCGGTCCGCTTCGGCGGTCTCGCCCTGATCGAGAACATCGACCGGCGCCTGGTGGTGGCAGGGGGCGCGGTGCTCCTCGCTGCCGGGCTGGTTCTCGTCGCCCTCGCCCAGACGGTCACCAGTGTCGCCGTAGCGGGTCTGGTCTTCGGTCTCGGCCATTCCATCGGCTTTCCGGTGCTGTCGGCCTGGATCTGCGACGGTACCCCGCCGGAGCAGCGCGCCACCCCGATGGCCGTGTTCAACGCCACCTTCTTCGCCGCCATGACGGTCATCGCCCTTCCGGCCAGCCTGGCCATCGGCCAGTTCGGCTACGTGCCGGTCATGATCTCGCTGTCGGTGTCGAGCCTCGGGCTGACCCTGCTGCTCGTCTATGCCTGGTCGCGACGCTTTCGCAAACGCCGGTAGCTCTGTTGCCAGCATGCTGCCATAACGTTGGCAGCAGCCCTGCGGCAGAGTGTCCTCATGAGACCGTCCGACCGCCTGTTCCAGATCATCCAGATCCTGCGCCGCTCGCGCCGGCCCCTGACCGCCGAGGCCATCGCCGCCGAGCTCGAGACCTCGAAGCGTACGATCTACCGCGACATCTCCACGCTCATTGGCCAGCGCGTGCCGATCCGCGGCGAGGCCGGCCTCGGCTATGTGCTGGAGGGCGGTTTCGACCTGCCGCCGCTGATGCTGACATCCGACGAGATCGAGGCGGCGGCGCTGGGCGCCCGCTGGGTGCAGTCGCGCGGCGATCCCGCGCTGTCGCGCGCCGCCGCCGACCTCATCGCCAAGCTTGCCGCCATCGTCCCCGAGCGCCTGCGCGATGTCGCCCTCGACCCCGTCTCGCGCACCGGCCCCGCCTGGGAGCCGACCGAGGACCGCATCGATCTCGCCCGCGTCCGCGGCTGGATCCACGAGGGCAAGAAGATCGCGCTCGGCTACAGCGACGAGCAGGGCAGGGCGACGCAGCGCATCCTCTGGCCGGTGGCGGTCGGCTATTTCGACAGCGTCCGCCACCTCATCGCCTGGTGCGAGCTGCGCCGCGACTTCCGCTCCTTCCGCACCGACCGCATCGCCTCCGCCGAGTTCCTCGACCAGCGCTACCCCGAGCGCCCCAGCGTGCTCAGGGCAAGGTGGCGGAAGACGATCAAGGAGAGCTGACGGCGCTCACGCTGGCTGCGCGCGGACAGTCAGGCGGGCTGGGTCGCCGCCTCCAGCTCAGCGCTCGCCTCGAGCCAGGCCTCTTCCGCCTCGGCGAGCTGCTTTTCGCGCAATGCCCTCGTCTTCGCCGCCTGCGCGGCGCTGTCGGGATGGGCCTCGAAATAGCCGGGCTGGGCGAGGATGCGGTCGATCTTGTCGATGTCGCCGCGCAGCTTCTCCATGCCCGCCTCGATCTCGGCGACACGTCTCGCCAGCGCCTTGGCCTCGGCGCGCGAGGGGGCGGCGGGCCTTGCTTCGGCATTCGCCTTCTCGGATCTCGCCGGCGCCGGGGTCGATCCCGACAGAACGATCTTGCGGTAGTCGTCGAGATCACCGTCGAAGGGCTTCACCGTGCCGTCGCGCACCAGCCAGAGGCGGTCCACTGTCGATTCCAGCAGGTGGCGGTCGTGCGAGACGATCATCACCGCACCGGAATAGTCGTTCAGCGCCTCCACGAGGGCGGCGCGGCTGTCGATGTCGAGGTGGTTGGTCGGCTCGTCGAGGATGAGCAGGTGCGGCCCCTCGAAGACGGCGAGGGCGAAGAGCAGCCGCGCCTTCTCGCCGCCGGACAGCGAGGAGACCTTGGTGTCCGAGCGTTCGCCGGAAAAGCCCGAGCGGGCGCAGGCGGCGCGCACCTTGGCCTCCGGGTCGTCCGGCATCAGGCGCCTGAGGTGCTGGTAGACGCTTTCGGCGGGCCTCAGTTCGTCGAGCTGGTGCTGGGCAAAATAGGCGATCTTCAGCTTGTCGGCGCGCACGATGCGGCCGGACATGGCGTCGAGACGGCCCGAGATCAACTTCAGGAAGGTCGACTTGCCGTTGCCGTTGGCGCCGAGGAGGCCGATGCGGTCATCATCGTCGATCCTGAGGTCGAGCCGCCGGAGGATGGGCTCACCCGGTGTGTAGCCGACCGAGACGCCCTCCAGGTTGATGATCGGCGGCGAGGCCTTGCGCGCCGGCTCCGGGATGATGAAGGGCGGCACGTCGGTTTCCACGATGGTGGCGACCGCCTCCATCTTCTCCAGCATCTTCAGGCGTGACTGCGCCTGTCGCGCCTTGGTCGCCTTGGCGCGGAAGCGGTCGACGAAGGACTGCAGGTGGGCGCGCTTGTCCTCCTGCCGCTTCGCCGCCTTCTCGCGCACCGCGATCTCGATAGCGCGCGAGCGCGCGAAGATCGTGTAGGAGCCCTTCCAGAGAGTGAGCTTGCCCTGGTCGAGATGCAGGATGTGCTCCACCGAGGCGTCCAGCAGGTCGCGGTCATGGCTGATCAGCAGCACGCTGTGGGGATAGGATGCCAGATAGTCCTGCAGCCAGAGCGTGCCCTCGAGGTCGAGATAGTTGGTCGGCTCGTCCAGCAGCAGCAGGTCGGGGGCGGTGAACAGCACCGCCGCCAGCGCCACGCGCATGCGCCAGCCGCCGGAGAAGTCCGAGCAGGGTCGCGCCTGCGCCGCCGTGTCGAAGCCGAGGCCGGCGAGGATCGCCGCGGCGCGGGCCGGGGCCGAGTGCGCGTCGATGTCGACGAGCCGCGTCTGGATCTCGGCGATACGGTGCGGGTCGGTGGCCGTCTCCGCCTCCGCCAGCAGCTGGGCACGCTCCTTGTCGGCGGCCAGCACGAAATCGAGCAGCGAATCCGGACCCCCTGGCGCTTCCTGCGCCACGCCGCCCAGGCGGGCTCGCGCCGGCAGCTTGATCGTGCCGGCGTCGGCGGCGAGATCGCCCTGGATCACCTTGAACAGGGTCGATTTGCCGGTTCCGTTGCGCCCGAGGAAGCCGACGCGCGCGTTCGGCGGCAGCGACACCGACGCATTGTCGATGAGCACGCGGCCGGCCACCCGCACGGTCAGGTCGTTGATCTGCAGCATGGGCGGCTTTTGAAGGAGGCGGCGGCCGGATGCAAGGCCGCCGCGGACGGTCCGGTGCCGCAATCCGCCCGGCGCGCAGCGGGAAAGTCCCGGATGACGACGCGGCGGGCGGTGCTACGATCAGTCTCCCCCGACCGACGATTGCCGCGAGTCGGGCCAGGAAGGAAATCGGCTCATGAACGGCTCAATGAAGAAATACGTTGCCGAGTTCATCGGAACGGCGGCGCTGGTCATCATCGGTTGTGGCGTGGTGACCCTCGGCGGCCAGGGCGCCGTCTTCGGCAGCGGACAGCCCTATGCGGCGCTGGCGACCCTGCCGATCGCCTTGGCCTTCGGCCTCGCCATCGTCGCCATGGCCTACGGCATCGGCCCGGTCTCGGGCTGCCACGTCAATCCGGCGGTCACCGTCGGCGTCTGGATCGCCGGTCGCATGCCGACCTCCGAGGTTCCTGGCTACATCGCCGCGCAGGTCGCCGGCGCCATCGTCGGCGCGGCGGTGCTCTATGTGACGCTCACCGGCAAGGCCGGGGGCTATGACGTCACTGCCGCGGGCCTTGGCCAGAATGGCTGGGATCCCGCCAAGGGCTATTCGACCCTCGCTGCGATCATCGGCGAGTTCGTGGGAACCTTCCTCTTCCTGGTCTGCATCCTCGGCGTCACCTCGAAGGCCGGTTCGCCCGCCGTGGCGGGTCTCGCCATCGGCCTGACGCTGACGGCTATGCACCTGCTGCTGATCCCGGTCACCGGCACCTCGGTCAACCCCGCCCGTTCCTTCGGCCCGGCGCTCTTCGTCGGTGGCAAGGCGCTGGCCCAGCTCTGGCTCTTCATTTTCGTGCCGATCGTCGCTGCCGCGGCGGCCGGCTACCTGTTCAAGGCGAAGATCCTGGAGGCCTGAGCCTCCTAAACGGCGAAGCCCGCCACCGATACATCCTCGGTGGCGGGCTCGTACCCGCGCGGATCGGGTTTGGGTGGGGCGTCGGATGACCCGCGCGACTACTCGTGAAGCCTCAGCGGCAGATCCTCACCATCCGGACCTCGGGGCCCCAGGGCGTGTCGACCCAGCGGCGCTCTCGCCAGCAGGCGGGGGCGACATAATGCGGCCGGTAGGGCCGGTAGACCCCATAGGGCGGCGGCGGGCGATGGAAGCCATAGGGCGGCGGCGGGCGATAGTGGGGGCGGGGACCCAGGTGCGGCGGCGGGCCGTAGTGGCGCCGCGGACCGTCCCAGTCGGGACCGGGGCCCCACTGGACAGGGGTCGCGCTGATCGCCAGATCGACGCCGACCTGGGCGCTTGCGACGGACGGGGCCGCGACCACCGCCGACACGGCGGCGATCCCGGCGAGAGTGGAAAGGACGAGACGGCGCATCGATGGGTCTCCAGTCGCCTCGATCGCTGAGCTGCGATCTTGATCCTATCCTGAGCCGGCGCGGCCGAACCCGTTCTGAACCCTGCCTTCATCGGCGGTTCACCCGCGGGCCATAGTGCCGCCGCGACGCCCGTTGCGGCCACATCGGGCCGCTGCTAGAAGCGCGCCAACTTCCCACACCGATCCATCGAGGAACGAGACATGGCCATCGAGCGCACCTTTTCCATCATCAAGCCGGACGCCACCAAGCGGAACCTGACCGGCGCCGTGAACGCCGTCATCGAGAAGGCCGGCCTGCAGATCGTCGCCCAGAAGCGCATCCGCATGTCGCTGCCCGAGGCCCGCAAGTTCTACGCGGTCCACAAGGAGCGTCCCTTCTTCGGCGAACTCGTCGACTTCATGGTTTCGGCCCCGGTCGTGGTGCAGGTGCTGGAGGGCGAGAACGCCGTCGCCAGGTATCGCGAGATCATGGGCGCCACCAACCCGGCCCAGGCCGCCGAGGGCACCATCCGCAAGCTCTACGCCGTCTCCGTCGGCGAGAACTCGGTCCATGGTTCGGATTCGGTCGAGAACGCCGGTATCGAGATCGCCCAGTTCTTCTCCCAGAACGAGATCCTGCCGGCCTGATCTCCTCGCACGGAGCGCATGCGCAAAGGCGGGCTCCGGCCCGCCTTTTTCGTTGGCCGGCAATGGGCTAGCCTTGGCGTGAATCCCGTCTGGCCTTGCCCCCGGAGCCGCCATGAACGCCCCCGTCAGCGTCCAGCGCCTGAAGTCGACCTGTCCTCACGACTGTCCCTCCGCCTGCTCGCTGGAGGTGGAGGTCATCGACGGCCGGACCATCGGCCGGGTGCATGGCGACCCCCATCAGAGTTACACGGCCGGCGTGGTCTGCGCCAAGGTCGCCCGCTATGCCGAGCGCATCCACCATCCCGACCGCCTGCTTCATCCGTTGATCCGCAAGGGCCCCAAGGGCTCGGGCGAGTTCCAGCGCATCTCCTGGGACGAGGCCATGGCGATGACGGCGGAGAAGTTTCTCGAGGCCGAGCGTCGCCACGGGTCCGAGAGCGTCTGGCCCTACTACTATGCCGGCACCATGGGCTTCGTGCAGCGCGACGGCATCAACCGCCTGCGCCATGTGAAGAAATACTCGGGCTTCTATGCCACGATCTGCACCAACATGGCCTGGTCGGGCTTCATCGCCGGCACGGGCAGGCTCGCCGGCGTCGACCCCCGCGAGATGGCGAAGTCCGACGTCGTGGTGATCTGGGGCACCAATCCGGTCTCGACCCAGGTCAACGTCATGACCCACGCCATGAGGGCCCGCAAGGAGCGCAAGGCGAAGATCGTCGTCGTCGACATCTACCGCACCGACACGGTGAAGCAGGCTGATCTCGGCCTCGTGCTGAAGCCGGGAACGGATGCGGCGCTCGCCTGCGCCGTCATGCACGTGCTGTTCCGCGACGGCTACGCCGATCGCGACTATCTCAACGATTACACGGACGTGCCGGCGGAACTGGAATCACATCTTCAGACCCGCACGCCGCAGTGGGCGGCCGGCATCACCGGGCTGACGGTGGAGGAGATCGAGGCCTTCGCCGCCCTTGTCGGCCAGAACAAGAAGACCTTCTTCCGCCTCGGCTACGGCTTCGGCCGCCAGCGCAACGGCGCGGTGAACATGCATGCCGCCTCCTGCATTCCCACCGTTACCGGCGCCTGGAGACACGAGGGCGGCGGCGCCTTTCACAACAACGGCGCCATCTATCACTGGCGGAAGTCGCTGATCGAGGGGCTCGACGTGAAGGATCCGGCGATCCGCACGCTCGACCAGTCGCGCATCGGCGCCATTTTGACCGGAGAACGGGCCGCACTCGCACGGCCCGACGGCTCCGACGGGCCGCCGGTGACCGCGATGATCATCCAGAACACCAATCCGGTGAACGTCGCCCCCGACCAGGCGAAGGTGATCGCCGGATTCGCCCGCGACGATCTCTTCACCGTCGTGCACGAGCAGTTCATGACCGACACGGCGAAGATGGCCGATCTGGTGCTGCCCGCGACCCAGTTCATGGAGCATGACGACATGTATCAGGGCGGCGGCCACCAGCACATCATGCTGGGGCTGAAGCTCATCGAGCCGCCGGGCGAATGCCGGTCCAACCACGAGGTCATCGCCGATCTCGCCGCCCGCGTCGGCGCCGAGCACGAGGGCTTCGCCATGAGCCCGCGCGAGATTATCGACTGGACGCTGCAGAAGTCCGGCTGGGGCACCTTCGACGAACTTGCGGCGACCAATTTCCGCGACGTGCAGCCGAAGTTCGACGACGCGCACTATCTCAAGGGCTTCGCTTATGGTGACCGGAAGTTCCGCTTCAAGCCGGACTGGCCCAACGTGCCCTATGCCAACATCGGGACGCTGGGGCCGGTTGAAACCATGCCGGGGCTGCCCGACCACTGGCCGGTGATCGAGGAGGCCGATGCAGACTATCCGTTCAGGCTCGCCACCTCGCCCTCGCGCAGCTACCTCAACTCGACCTTCGCCGAGACCCCCTCGTCGCGGAAGCGCGAGGGCCGGCCGGAGGTGATGGTCAACCCGGCGGATGCCGAGCGTCTCGGCATCGGCAACGGCGCGAAGGTCGAACTCGGCTCGCCGCGCGGCACCGTCATCCTCCATGCGAAGGTCACCGACCAGACAAGGGTCGGCACGCTGATCGCGGAGGGACTGTGGGCCAATTCCGACCATGAGGGTGGCCGCGGTATCAACATGCTCACCGGTGCCGATGCGGTGGCGCCCTTCGGCGGCGCCGCCTTCCACGACAACAAGGCCTGGATCCGCGTGACGGGCTGAGGTCACGTGCCGCGTCCTGATCAATAAGCCCGGCCTGGCTCCGGGTTCGCGACATCATCCGCATGTATTCATGGCCGATGAATTCCGTTAGGTAACGTGGATAACCAGGGCATGACGTTGCGGAAATGAAATCTGTCGTTAAATCGCGCGAATGGATTCAATTTTTAGGGTCAATTTAAACAGGATTTATTAGGGTCGCTACTAGATCGCGTCATGTCCAGCCCCCACAGTGGGTTCGCCCCCATGGCCTTGTCCCGTTTCACGTTGCCCGGCGCGACCGACTATTTCGGTGTCGAGCGACGTACCGAGCCGCGCGTCATCATGAGCCTGCCCGGCAGCTACTCGCTGTCGTCGATCCGCGACGAGGCGGGCCGGCGGCGGGAGTTTGCCTGCCGCCTCATCAACATGTCGAGTCGCGCCATGATGCTCGCCTGCCCGGTCAAAGGGCCGGTCGGCGACCGCGCCATCGCCTATTTCCGCGATTTCGGCAAGCTGTCCGGGCGCATCGTGCGGGTGCTCGAGGGCGGTTTCGTCATGACCCTTTCGCTGTCCGAAGAAGCGCGCACCCGCCTCGCCACGCGCCTCGCCTGGATGGAGGACCAGAAGAACCTCGACCTGCACGACAAGCGTCTGCACGCCCGCATGGTGCCGCGAGAGCCCTTCTCCATGCTGACCTTCGCCGACGGCAGCGTGCTGTCCTGCCTCGTCATGGACATGTCGGTCACCGGGGCGGCCATCTCGGCCGACGTGGTGCCGGATGTCGGCACGCTGCTCGCGGTCGGGCGCATCGCCGCGCGGGTCTGCCGACACTTTCCGGAGGGGTTCGCGGTCGAGTTCCTCGACGACCAGGACCCGGCGGCGCTGGATCGCCTCCTGCTCAGGCCGTAGGCGGCCTCAGAGCAGGGTATATTCCGTCGCGATCATCCTGAGCGCCTGCGGATAGATGCGGTGCTCGACCTCCAGCACGCGCTTGCCGAGGGTCTCGGGCGTATCGCCCGGCAGCACCGGCACGGCCTCCTGCAGAATAGTCTCGCCCTCGTCCATGCCCGGCGTGACGAAGTGCACCGTCGCCCCGTGCTCCTTCGCGCCGTCCGCCAGAGCCCGGGCATGGGTGTCGAGGCCCTTGTAGGCCGGCAGCAAGGCAGGGTGGATGTT
>CAZPMD010000036.1:0-23819 GCA_964587395.1 uncultured Hyphomicrobiales bacterium | reverse complement strand
TCCGTCCCTCCCATTGCCCGACGAACCAGGGGGTCAGGATGCGCATGAACCCCGCGAGGCAGACGATGTCGACGCGATGGGCGGTGAGTGCCGCCTGCATCGCCCGCTCGAAGGCCTCGCGGTCGCGGTTGAAGGCGCGATGGTCGATGGTCATGGTGGCGATGCCGCTTGCGGCGGCGATGGCGAGACCGCCGGCATCCGGCACATTGGACATCACCAGCACGATCTCGGCCGGGTAGTCGGGAGCCTTTGCCGCCTCGATCAGCGCGGCCATGTTCGAGCCGCGGCCGGAGATCAGGATGGCGACGCGCTTTTTCGGAGTCGCTTCCGCGCTCACAGCGCCAGCGCCCCGGTGAAGGTGACGCGCGGTTCTCCTGCGGCCTCGGTGATGCGGCCGAGCGTGACGATGGTCTCGCCAGCGAGGTTGAAGGCCTCCGTGACGCGCGCCGCCTCGCCGGCCGCGACCACGATGACCATGCCAATGCCGCAGTTGAAGGTGCGCACCATCTCGGACTGGGCGAGGCCGCCGACTTTCGCCAGCCAGCCGAAGACCTTCGGCACGGCGATGGCGGCAAGATCGATCTCGGCGCCGGTTCCCTCGGGCAGCACCCGCGGGATGTTGTCGACGAAGCCGCCGCCGGTGATGTGCGCCAGCGCCTTGATGGCCTTGGTGCCGCGATGCACTGCCATGACGCTCTTCACGTAGATGCGGGTCGGCTCCAGCAGCGCCTCGCCGAGGATGCGATCCCCGTCGAAGGGGGCGGGGGCGTCCCAGCCGAGGCCCGAGACCTCGGCGATCTTGCGCACCAGCGAGTAGCCGTTGGAGTGGACGCCGGAGGAGGCAAGGCCCAGCACCACGTCGCCGGCCTTGACGTCCTGGCGCGGCAGCAGGGTGCCGCGCTCGGCAGCCCCCACCGAGAACCCCGCGAGGTCGTAGTCGCCGTCGGCATAGAGGCCGGGCATCTCCGCCGTCTCGCCGCCGATCAGGGCGCAGCCCGCCTGCCGACAGCCGAGGGCGATGCCCTTGACCACCTGGGCGGCGGCCTCCGGCGACAGCTTGCCGGTGGCGAAATAGTCGAGGAAGAACAGCGGCTCGGCGCCCTGCACCACGAGGTCGTTGACGCACATGGCGACGAGGTCGATGCCGATCGTGTCGTGCTTGCCGGTCTCGATGGCGATCTTGATCTTGGTGCCGACGCCGTCATTGGCCGCAACCAGCACGGGGTCCTTGAACCCCGCCGCCTTCAGGTCGAACAGGCCGCCGAAGCCACCGATCTCGGCATCGGCGCCCGGGCGGGCGGTGGACCGCACCAGCGGCTTGATCATGTCGACCATGCGGTTGCCTGCGTCGATGTCGACGCCAGCCTGCGAATAGGTCAGTCCGTTGGTGGGTTTCGGCTTGTCGGTCACGGCGCTCGTCTCGCTGGAAGTGCCCGATTAGCCCTTGTGCCGCCGGCCCGCAATGTCGAACCCGCCGCCCGCCATCTTTTCCCCCGCCGCAGGAGTGCTTGCCTGCGGGGTGGTCTTCCGGGCGACGCCGGAATGTCCGAGATTGACGCCGGACGGCCGCGCGGCGCATGAGCGGCCAGGGAGACCAGTGGCATGACGAAGTCGATCACCGACGATCTCAAATCCGGCGCGCTCATCTATCATCGCCTGCCGCGGCCCGGAAAGCTGGAGATCCAGGCGACCAAGCCCCTTGGCAACCAGCGCGACCTCGCGCTCGCCTATTCCCCCGGCGTCGCGGCGGCTTGCGAGGCGATTGTCGCCGACCCGGCCCAGGCTGCCGAACTGACCATCCGCGCCAACCTCGTTGGCGTGGTCTCCAACGGCACCGCCGTGCTCGGTCTCGGCGACATCGGGCCTCTCGCCGGCAAGCCGGTGATGGAGGGCAAGGCCGTCCTGTTCAAGAAGTTTGCCGGCATCGACGTCTTCGACATCGAGATCGACGCCCGCGAGGTGGATCACATCGTCGATGTGGTCGCGGCGCTGGAGCCGACCTTCGGCGGCATCAACCTCGAGGACATCAAGGCCCCCGAGTGCTTCGAGGTGGAGAAGCGCCTGCGCGAGCGCATGGGCATCCCCGTCTTTCACGACGACCAGCACGGCACCGCCATCATCGTCGCGGCGGCAGTGACCAATGCGCTGGCGTTGATGGGCAAGGCCATTGAGGATGTGAAGATCGTCGCCTCGGGCGCGGGGGCTGCCGCCATCGCCTGCCTCAACCTGCTGCGCGAACTCGGCGCGAAGGTCGAGAACATCTGGGTCTCCGACATCGAGGGCGTCGTCTACAAGGGCCGCGAGAAGCTCATGGACCCCTACAAGGCGGTCTATGCCAAGGACACCAACGCCCGCAGCCTCGGCGACGTCATCGGCGATGCCGACATCTTTCTTGGACTGTCGGCCGCGGGCGTGCTGAAGCCCGACATGGTCCAGCGCATGGCCAAGGGCCCGCTCATCATGGCCCTGGCCAATCCGAACCCCGAGATCATGCCGGAGGAGGCCCGCGCCGCGAAGCCGGACGCGATGATCTGCACCGGCCGTTCCGACTATCCGAACCAGGTCAACAACGTCCTCTGCTTCCCCTACATCTTCCGCGGCGCCCTCGACTGCGGCGCCACCGCCATCAACGAGGAGATGAAGCTCGCGGCCGTGCGCGCCATCGCCGGGCTCGCGCGCGAAGCGCCCTCCGACGTCGTGGCGCGCGCCTATGGCGGCGAGGTCGGCACCTTCGGCGCCGGCAACCTCATTCCCTCGCCCTTCGATCCGCGCCTCATCCTGCGCATCGCCCCGGCGGTCGCCAGGGCGGCGATGGAGACCGGTGTCGCCACCCGGCCGATCGCCGACTTCAAGGCCTATGAGGCCGAACTCTCGCGCTTCGTCTTCCGCTCCGGCCTGCTGATGAAGCCGGTCTTCGACAAGGCGCGGCAGAACCCCAAGCGCGTGATCTATGCCGAGGGCGAGGACGAGCGCATTCTCAGGGCCGCACAGGTGGTGGTGGAGGAAGGGCTCGCCGTTCCGGTGCTCATCGGCCGCCCCGCCATCGTCGAGCAGCGGCTGGAGCGTTTCGGCCTGTCGATCAAGCCGGGCAAGGATTTCGAACTCATCGATCCGCAGTCCGATCCGCGCTATCGCGACTATGTCGCGACCTATCACGACCGCGTCGGCCGCCGCGGCGTCACCCCCGAGGCCGCCCGTACCATCATCCGCACCTCCTCGTCCGCCATCGCGACGGTTGCGCTCGAGCGCGGCGACGTCGATGCCATGATCTGTGGTGTCGAGGGGCGCTTCAACACGCATCTGCGCCACATCCGCCAGGTCATCGGCCTGAAGGAGGGGGCGGACGGCCTCGCCGCCCTCTCGCTCCTCATCACCTCGAAGGGGCCGATCTTCATCGCTGACACCCATGTCACGGCCGATCCGAGCCCGGAGCAGCTCGCCGACATGGTCTGTACCGCCGCCGAGCATGTTCGCCGGTTCGGGCTCGAGCCGAAGATCGCCCTCGTCTCGCACTCCGATTTCGGCAGCTACGACGACGACGCGCTGAAGATGCAGGCCGCGCTGAAGATCCTGTGGGAGCGGGCGCCGGATCTCGAAGTCGACGGCGAGATGCATGCCGACACGGCGCTGCTGCCGGATCTGCGTGAACGGGTCTTTCCGCAGTCGCGGCTGAAGGGCGTCGCGAACGTTCTGATCATGCCGAACCTCTCCGCCGCCAACATCGCCTTCCAGGTCATCAAGGTGCTGGCTGATGCGCTGCCCGTCGGGCCGATCCTCGTGGGCCAGGCCAAACCCGCCCACATCCTCACCTCGTCCGTCACCGCGCGTGGGGTGGTGAACATGACGGCCCTGGCGGTGGTGGAAGCGCAGGAGCGCGATCAGGAACAGTCGCGCTGACCGTAGGTCAAGAAACACCCCATTAAGCATCCCAGCCTAAACTGCTGAAAATTTTACGTGTTCCCGGTTGGGCAGGCCGGTCGCGCGGCATGCGGTGGAATGGGCGTGAAGGCGGTCTCGCGGAAAAGAGGCCTGGTCTGGTTGACGGCGGCCTTGCTGGTCGTCGCACTCCCCCTTGCGTCCTATCTGGGAGCCGAGACCTGGCTCCGCCGCAGCCTCCAGACCCATGTCGATCTCAGGGCGGCGGTCATTCTGGAGCGGATGGAGAATGCCATTGTCCGCGCGAGCCAATCGCTGAGCGAGGCCCAGTCCAAGGGCATTCAGGGATGCAGTGCAGATGACCGTGAGGCCCTGAGGCTGCTGGTCTTCGAATCGCCGGTTCTCAAGGAGATCGCGGTCCTCGGGCCCGATGGCAAAATTCTCTGCAACAACATCGGCAGTCTCGTTCAGATCACGTCGGCGTCGACGGCTTTCGTGACGCGCGACCCGCACCTGTCGCTTGCGATCGCCCTCGCGCGCGGACCGCACGGCCGTGCCCTGCGCGTCACCCTGTCCTCGCCAACTGGCGTGACCACCGGCGGCCTGATCGCCGTCGGCCTGTTCGTCCCCTATAGCGACATCCAGTCATCGGACCTTGGCCTTGCCCTCGATGTGGAGCTGTTGCCGCGCGGTCGGCTCGTCGCAGTTCGCGGGCCGGGCGGCATCGAGGGCACACCCGACGTCCATGGGATCCGCCATTCGGAGCGCTATCCGATCCGCATTCAGACGACGGCTTCCGAGGGCGCCTGGCGCCAGAAGCACGGCTGGGTCGTCACGACTTCTGCGGGTGGCGGCCTGGCCTTCGGTCTGGTGATTGGCGCTCTTGTCCTGGTGGGGTGGCGCGACCGCGGACCGATGGCGGAGATGGAGAGGGCGCTGAGGAACGGTGAGTTCATCCCGCACTACCAGCCGGTGGTGGATATCGACACCGGGCGCATTCTCGGCTGCGAGGCCCTTGTGCGCTGGCGCAAACCCGACGGAACCATCATTCCCCCCAGCGCGTTCATCGGCGAGGCGGAGCGTTCCGGCTTCATCTTCCCGCTGACGCTGGCCATCATGCGTCAGGCCGCCGAGGAGCTCGGCCCCGTCTATGCGACGCGGCCGAACCTCAAGTGCGGCTTCAACCTCTGCGCCGCCCATTTCATGGACGAGCGGATCGTCGACGACGTCGCCGCGATCTTCTCGCGCTCCGAACTGACGCTGAAGCAGGTCCTGCTCGAGGTGACCGAGCGCGATCCGCTGCCCGACATGGACCTGGCGCGCGTCATCATCGCCAGATTCCAGGAGATGGGCGTGCGCGTCGCGCTCGACGACGTCGGCACCGGTCATGGCGGCATGAGCTATCTCCTGAAGCTGCGCGTCGACGTCATGAAGATCGACAAGCTCTTCATCGATGCGCTCGGCGCCGAGCGCCTGTCGACGGCGATCGTCGACAGCCTCATCGATCTGGCCGCGCACCTGAACATGGAAGTCATCGCGGAGGGGGTCGAAACCTTCGAGCAGGTCGAGGCGCTGCGCCGCCGCGGCGTGCGGTCGGCCCAGGGCTACGTCTTCGCCCCGCCTCTGCCCGGCTCGTCCTATCGCCAGCTCGTCGAGGCCATGGAGCCGCCGGTGTCGGTGCGCCCGCCGGTCAAGGCGGCGCTCAGGGGCTGAAGCCGTCACGCCCGCGCCATCGCCGCCCGGTCGGCCGCGCCCCGGGCGACGAGGGTGACCGCGGGTCGGCGAAGCGCCGAACCGGTGCGATCGACCAGAGGCTGAATGCCAGCGTCACGTCGCCCCACTCGCGGCGCAGAAGCCGGAGGCCCAGGCCTGTCCGCCAGGCGACCGGGCATGGCGCGCAGGTCGGACATCAGCGCCAGTTGCAGGACCAGCCCGCTCACTGCGCCGGGGACGGGCAGGCCGGACACACGGGCGAGAATGCCGCCGGAGAGCTGCCGCAGGACGAGGAGGCTGAAGGCCTCGATCACGGGTCGCCGGGCTGCTGCCGTGTCATCACGTCAGCGCCACGGGGTGGGAACCATGGGCTGGCGGATGCGGGAAAGCCGGCCGTCCCGCCCGATGCTGAATCGGAATCAGAACCTCCACGGAGACGGCCAGGACCCTGACGGGACTCGGCTTTCTCCCTTCACCTGAATCTCAGGGTGAAGCCGGCGGCCGGCGTCAGTTCGTGCCCCCGCGCCTGAGGTCCGCCTCGATCCGCAGGGACGAGCCCCCGCCCAGACGGGCGCGATAGACCTGCACGTTCTCCATCACCCGCTGCACGTAGTTGCGCGTCTCGGTGAAGGGGATGCGCTCGACCCAGTCGACAGGGTCGACGGAGGGGTCGCGCGGGTCGCCGTACTTCTGGATCCACTCGCGCGCCCGCGCGCGGCCCGCGTTGTAGGCGACGAAGGTGAGGATGTAGCTGCCGTTGAACTCGGCCACGAGCTCGCCGAGATGCGCCGCGCCGAGGCGCGCATTGTAGGCGGGGTCCGAGGTCAGGCGCCCCTCGTCGAAGGCGACGCCGTGGTTGCGGGCGGTGGCGCGCGCGGTGGCGGGCATGAGCTGGAGGAGCCCGCGCGCGCCCGCGTGGCTGACGACCCGGTGGTCGAAGGTCGACTCCTGCCGGGCGATGGCATAGACGACCGCCCGGTCCACCGGCGGGCCGACATGGGCATAGTTCGGGATGCCCATGGTCGGGAAGGCCTGCATGTCGAAGGGCAGGCCGCGGTTGTTGGCGAGCTTGCCGAGAGTGAGGACGCCCTTGGCGTCCCCCGCGCGCGTGGCCACCTCCGCGGCGGCGTAGAGCGTGCCATGGTCTCCGGCGCGCTGGCCGAGATCGGCGAGGATCATGCGCGCGAGGTCGCGCTCGTCCAGCCGGTACAGCAGGCCGAGGGCCCGGGCATAGGCGGCGCTCGACGCCGTCGTGTCGCTCGGGCGGCGGATCGGCAGGTCGGCGAGGCCGAGCTTCGCCCGCGCCAACTGGCCGTAGTAGTGCGTCGAGTGGCGCGCCGCCGCCTCGTAGTGCTGGCGCGCCTGGCCCTGGTGTCCGGCCGCCTCATGGGCCCGCGCCAGCCAGTACTGCGCCCGCGACAGCGACATCGGCGTGTTCGCCGCTTGCCGCGCGGCCTCGAAATGCCGGACGGCCGTCGCGGCATCGTTGAGATGCCTCAGCGCCAGCCAGCCGGCGTGGAACTCGGCATCGACCCTGGCCGGGCCGGAGCGCACCGCATGGGTGGAGGCGACCTGGTAGGCGTCCCGCGCCTGGCCGGCATCGAGGAGCTTGCGCACCATGACGCGGCGCTCGGTCCACCAGTCCTCCGGCTTGCCGAGCACGGCCGGGTCGCGCGGCGCGTTGACGAGGATCGGCACCGCCTCCATGGCGCGGTCCTCTCGGCGCAGCCACTGGGCCCGGGCGAAGAGATAGGCCGGGTCGCGATGCAGCGCGGCCGGCACCTGGGCGAGAAGGGCGCCGCCGTTGGAGCGCTGCGCGCCGATGGCGAGGAAGGCACGGGCGATCGCCACCTGTCCGGCGCCGAGGCGCTGGGCGGCGCGCATGGCGGTCGCCGTCTCGCTCTCATGCAGCATGCGGTCGAGCCGCATCTTGTGGTCGCTCGCGGTGAGGGAGGAACCGAACTCGGCGATCACCCGCTGCTCGACCTCGGCAGAGAGGTCGGAGTGATGCCAGGTCTCGCGAATGAGGCGGATGGCCCGGCCGCTGTCGCCGCCATGCTTCAGCGCGATGGCGAGCGCGACCTTGCCCTTGGCCGATGTCGGCTGACGATGGGCGAAGAACTGCCGCACGGTCGCCGCATCGGCGTTGTTCTCCAGCAGCGCCCCCTCGGCGCGCATCCGGATGCGCTGGCTCGCCGGGAAGCTCGGATTGGCCGAGAGGAAGGCGGCCTGCCGCGCAAAACCGATGGAATCGTTGGAGCGCAGGATGGCCCATTCGGCGACCACTTTCGCCACGGGATCGCGGATCTGGTCGCGGGCCACCGTCGCCTGCTCGGTCCGCCCGGCCTTGGCGGCGGTGATGGCGCGGCCGAGGGCCGCCACATCGGCCTCGCTCGCCGTCCCGCCCGAGGGACGCCAGACCTGCTGCGCCGGAGGGATCGAGGCGGTGGTCGCGGGTTCCGCCGCCGCATAATTCGCCACCTGCACGCCAGGTGCGGCATCGCCGCCCGACGCCTCGCTCCGCACACAGCCGGCGGTGAGCACCGTGGTGAGAGCGACGCCGGCCATCAGGGAGAGACGCGGCATGCGGGGAGCGGTCGGGGCCATGAGCAAGGTCCGTCCTGATACGCAACGCGGAGCGGCCTCGCCCGAACGGAGCGCGGCCTCGACGGTTTGGTTATCGGGCCGTTTTCCTTGACGGTTCCTTGACGGGGAGGGGGCAAACCGTCCGGCTTGGTTAAGCCGCCGTTAAGCGTCGGCAGCGGCGCGCCGGCAAAATGCTCCTTGCATCAGCGTAACGCTGTATGGTATCTAGGACGATATTCTCAGAAATGTATCTGCCGATGGCGGGTCCGGCCGGTGGTGTGCGGCATCACCAGCGGCATGCGAGGCGAAGCGCGTCGAAGGCTGCGGTCTTCCGGGCCATGTCCGCCGGCAGCACGCTGTCCTCGACCGTGTCGAGACAGCTCTCGCTCAGCGTCAGCTTCGGCGTCTGTTCGAGGATCATGTTTCGCGAGCAATAGAGAGCCTTGCCGCTGAGCACGAAGCTGGATGCCGCTCCCGGCTGCGCGGCGGGGCTCAGGGCGGCCTGTGCGGGCCTGCGCAGGTCGATGGTCGTGAATTGCGCTGTCGTGACCGCGATGCCGGGCACGCCCGCCGGCGCCGGAGCTTCGATGAAGACCGCCTCAAACAGGCAGCGATCGGCGAGGCTCGACGCGATGCGGAGGATGGTCCGCTCGGGCTCACCGGGTCGGGTGCTGCCGCGATAAGTCACGCTTCCGGGGCCGGAAGTCTTCGGCATCGCCGTGACGGCGTCCGGAAACAGCAGGGTGCCGACCGCTTCCGGCAAGGTGGGGGACTGCGCAGCTACCGGTCCGGCCGATGCCGCCGCGATCGAAAGCGAGAGACCCAGTGCGACGACAAACCGGCGATGAGGCGACATAAACGTCTCCAAGAAGGGCTGAATGAACGCCAGACCCTGCGTCACGAAGCAACTGATCTTGCGCCGGAATGAATGGGCGACATGCCTGCTGATCTGGCAAACAGTTTATCCCGCCGAGGCTTAGAGTAGAGCTCCCAGGCGAGGATGGAACTTGACGTTCCCGCCATCTCAAGGCTTTGTGGCCGGCCTTTCGCGGCTGTTGTCAGCCGCAAGCCATGTCCGTCTCCGGAGACCGCTCCATGTCCAGCCTGTTCAAGGGATCGCTGCCCGCCCTCGTCACCCCGTTCAAGGACGGCAAGGTCGACGAGAAGGCCTTCCGCGCCCATGTGAACTGGGTCATCGAGGAGGGGTCCCACGGCATCGTGCCGGTCGGCACCACCGGCGAGAGCCCGACGCTGACCCATGACGAGCACAAGCGGGTCGTCGAATGGGCCATCGAGGAGGCGCGCGGCCGCGTGCCGGTCATGGCCGGCGCCGGCTCCAACAACACCGCCGAGGCCATCGACTTCTCGCGCCATGCCGAGAAGGCCGGCGCGCAGGGGCTGCTGCACGTCACGCCCTACTACAACAAGCCGAGCCAGGAAGGCCTCTACCGGCACTTCAAGGCGATCGCGGAATCCACCTCGCTGCCGATCTTCATCTACAACATCCCGCCACGCTCGGTGGTGGAGATGAGCGTCGAGACCATGGCGCGGCTCGCCGAGATCCCGAACATCGTCGGCGTCAAGGACGCGACGATGAAGCTCGACCGCGTCTCGGCGCAGCGCCAGGCCTGCGGCAAGGACTTCATCCAGCTCTCCGGCGAGGATGGCACGGCGCTCGCCCACATGGCCCATGGCGGCCATGGCTGCATCTCGGTGACGGCCAATGTCGCGCCGCGCCTCTGCGCCGAGTTCCAGAACGCCTGCCTCGCCGGCAACTACGCCAAGGCGCTGGAGATCCAGGACAAGCTCTTCCCGCTGCACCAGGCGCTCTTCGTCGAGCCCAACCCGGCCCCGTCCAAGGCGGCGCTGGCGCTGCTCGGCCGCATGGGCGACGAGGTGCGCCTGCCGATGGTGCCGGCCTCGGCCGCCACCCGCGAGACGCTGAAGAAGGCCCTCGTCCACGCCGGCCTGATGAACTGACGGGGGATCGTTCGCAAACGCCATGGCGGCCAAGCCGGACCCCAAGATCAAGGTCATCGCCGAGAACCGGCGCGGACGCTTCGACTACGAGATCCTCGACACCTTCGAGGCCGGCCTCCAGCTGACCGGCACCGAGGTGAAGTCGCTGCGCGCCGCCAAGGCGACCATCGGCGAGAGCTATGCCGGGCCTTCGGGCGAGGAGTTCTTCCTCTTCAACTGCAACATCCCGGAATATCTGCAGGCCAACCGCTTCAACCACGAGCCGAAGCGGCCGCGCCGCCTGCTGCTGCACAAGCGCGAGATCGCCAAGCTGACCGGGGCGGTGCAGCGCGACGGCCTCACCGTCGTGCCGCTGAAGCTCTATTTCAACGAGCAGGGCCGGGCGAAGCTGCAGCTGGCGCTGGCCCGCGGCAAGAAGCTGCACGACAAGCGCGACACCGAGAAGAAGCGCGACTGGCAGCGCGACCAGGCGCGCATCATGCGCGACCGGGGGTAGGGGTCGCGGCAGGGGAGGAACCCATGGCCTTCAAGCTCGACCACGTCGTCATCCACGTCAGCGACTGGAACAGGTCCAACGCCTTCTACCGCGACGTGCTGGGGGCCGAGGTCGTGCCGCGCGGCGCGGGCTTTGCCTACAGGATCGGCGACATCCGCCTGAACTGCCACGGTCCCGGCATCGGCCATGTCAACGCCGTGGCGAAGGTGCCGGTCATGCCCGGCAATTCCGACATCTGCTTCGAATGGGAAGGCCCCATCGCCGGTGCGGCGGCACACCTCACCGCCAGGGGCGTGGCGGTGGAACTCGGCCCGGTGGCGACCAACGGCGTGCGCGGGCCGGCGACCTCAGTCTATTTCCGCGATCCCGACGGGTCGCTGCTGGAATTCCTCAGCTATCACGGCATGTAACGGCGGGGAGAAAACCCCGGCCGCGCGAGGCGACCGGGGTCTGCGCCGGGGCGACCGGCATCGGGGCTGGCCAGTGGGGGGCACGGCGGCCGACCCCATGCCGGGCGGCGGCGATCAGGCCATGGCCTTCTGGAAGTTGGCGGCGGCCTTGTCCCAGTTCACGACGTTCCACCAGGTGGTGACGTAGTCGGCACGGCGGTTCTGGTACTTCAGGTAATAGGCGTGCTCCCACACGTCGATGCCCATGACCACGCCCTTGACGCCGTCCATCAGCGGGTTGTCCTGGTTGGGCGTCGAGACGATGGCGAGCTTGCCGTCGCTGCCGACCACCAGCCAGCCCCAGCCCGAGCCGAAACGGCCGACCGAGGCCTGGTTGAACTGCTGGCGCATCTTGTCGACGTCGCCGAACGTGGCGTTGATCGCCTGCAGCAGGGCGCCCCCGGGCTGCTTGGCGCCGCCGGGCGTCATGACGTCCCAGAAATGAGCGTGGTTCCAGTGGCCGCCGAGCTGGTTGCGCACGCCGGTGCGCAGGTTCTGCGGCACGTCCGACAGCTTGCGCAGCACCTTCTCGGTATTGGCCGGGGTCAGCTCCCCATAGGTCTGCGAGGCGGTGTTGAGGCCGCCGAGGAAGGCGGCGTGGTGCCGCGTGTGATGGATCTCCATCGTCATCTTGTCGATGTGCGGCTCGAGGGCGTCGTAGGCGTAACCGAGCGGCGGCAGGGTGAAGGGGCCGCTGGCGGCCTGGGCGAAGACCCGGTGGCTTGCCGGGATCGACATGGTGGCGCCGATGGCAGCGGCGGTGCCGAACAGCTTGAGGGCATGGCGTCGGTTCATGGTTCTCACTCCCGAGATTGCGGACCTGCTTCAAAGGGCGGTCTTGCAGGGAACAACTGGGGCGCAGCCAGTGGATGCGAAGGAGCGTTCACGAAGTCGTGAGGCTCGCCCGGGCCCGATCCGTGTGGCTCAGGAGCCGATGAGGCCGAGGGGCACCCAGGGCACCACCGCATGGAAGGCGATGGCGACCGCAGTCAGGCCGAGGAGGGCGGCGACCAGATGCCAGCGGTCGAGGAGGGCGAGGACGAGGGCCGGCAGGACCAGCGTGACGAAATAGACCGTGGCGAGGATCGCGCCGACCATGCCGAAGCCGTCGCGTCGTCCCGGCGGCACGGCGAGGCTGGCGACCACGGCCGCGAGCCAGACCAGCGTACCGATGGCAGCGCAGGCGAAGGTGACGATCCGCAGGATCCGGCGGGTCCGGGGGGGCATGGGCAGGCGCCTTCCAGCTTGGTGGCACGCGGGAATACGCGCCGGCCTCTGGGTCGCGCCGGCGGGCCGGAAAGTTCAGCCCGGAACGGCCGCCGCGTCCAGATGGTGGCGGACGGCGGCGAAGACGTCACGGAACATCTGCGGCGTCAGCACGCCGGTATTCGTATTGTAGCGGGAGCAGTGATAGCTGGAAAACACCGTGATGCCGTTGGCCTCGTTCCGCCCGCCGTGGGTGAAGGGCAGGCGGGCGGGCTTCAGCCCGAGGGCGCGGACCGCGCTGTCATGGCCGATCTTGCCGAGCGTGACGATGGCGGAAAGCCGCGGCATGGCAGCGATGGTGGCGGAGAGGAACTCCCGGCAGGTGTGGATCTCCTCCGTCGTCGGCTTGTTCTCCGGCGGCACGCAGCGCACCGCATTGGTGATGCGGGTATCGACGAGCGCCAGCCCGTCGTCGGGCCGTTCGTCGTAGGTGCCGCGGGCGAAGCCGAAGCCGATCAGCGTCTCGTAGAGCAGATCGCCGGCCCAGTCGCCGGTGAAGGGGCGGCCGGTGCGGTTGGCGCCCTGCAGGCCGGGCGCGAGGCCGACGATCAGCAGGCGCGCATCGGCACCGCCGAAGGTGGGGACCGGCGCATTGTGCCAGTCGCCATGGGCCGCGCGCTGACGCTCCCGGAAGGCGACGAGGCGAGGGCACAGGGGGCAGTCGCGCCCCGGCTCGCAGGGGGAGGCCATCGGCGATCAGCGGTCGGCGAAGTCGTCGCCGGCCAGCGGCGTGGTCGGAGCGATGGGGCGGGGCGGCCGCGGCCGGTCGCGGATGAAGGCGGGCGCTTCCGATCCGGCCGGCCGCATGGGCCGCTCGGAGGGGTCGCGGCCGACGCGCTGAGACAGATGGGCGAGGTCGATGAACTCGTCGGCCTGCCGGCGCAGCTCGTCGGCGATCATCGCCGGCTGCACCGAGACCGTCGACACCACCGAGACCTTCACGCCGCGGCGCTGCAGCGCCTCCACGAGGTAGCGGAAGTCGCCGTCTCCGGAGAACAAGACGATGTGGTCGACGCGCGGCGCGAGCTCCATGGCGTCGACCGCCAGCTCGATGTCCATGTTGCCCTTGACCTTCCGGCGGCCGGTCGAATCGGTGAATTCCTTCGCCGCCTTGGTCACCACCGTGAAGCCGTTGTAGTCGAGCCAGTCGATCAGCAGGCGGATGGAGGAATATTCCTGATCCTCCACCAGGGCCGTGTAGTAGTAGGCGCGCAGCAGATAGCCGCGGGCGCGGAACTCCCCGAGCAGCCGCTTGTAGTCAATGTCAAATCCAAGAGTTTTTGCGGTCGCGTAAAGATTGGCGCCGTCGATGAAGAGGGCAATGCGCTCGGTGCCGTTTGACATGACGTAGGGTCCTGGAAGCGTCGACAAAGTCTATTTGGTGACAGGGTGTTCTGAAATCGACCGTAGGGGAGAAATCGGGTGTTTCAAGACGATGGCAAGACGCCCACTCTGGAATAGTCCTAACATAGGTGGCCCAGCATATGGCAAGGCCATTGCGCGGAAACTGTCGGTAAAACCGACTGCGTCTTTCGAAGGGTGGGCGCCCCGGATATCTGGCGCGGCGGCGGCAAACGGCAAGAGTCTTGTCTCGGCGGCCATAGGTGGCTATACAGCCCGACTTTCCGGACATCCGCCACACCCGGCCCCTCCACGTTCAAGGACAACCGATGGCTCGCGTCACCGTCGAGGATTGCATCGACAAGGTCGATAACCGCTTCGAGCTCGTGCTCGTCGCCAGCCACCGCGCGCGCATGCTCGCCGCCGGCTCGCCCATCACCATCGACCGCGACCGCGACAAGAACCCCGTCGTGGCGTTGCGCGAGATCGCCGACGCCACCGTCGCCCCCGACGACCTGCGCGAGGACCTGATCCACTCGCTGCAGAAATATGTCGAGGTGGACGAGCCCGAGCCGGATGCCGTGCCGATGATCGCCTCGGCGGGCTCCACCTCCGACGACGCCGACGTCGCCATGGACCGCATGAGCGAGGAAGACCTGCTGCGCGGCCTCGAGGGGCTGAAGCCCCCGGAAGATACCGACGACGACGAGGGCCTCTGAGCCCCTGTCCGATCGCATCGCTTCAGGGCGGCCCCAGCGGCCGCCCTTTTTCGTGGAGCGGGCGCTTGAGGTCTAGACCGTCACGGCGCTTGCCGCGATGGCCCGGCCGGATGCTATCCTGATGACCCCTCGGCCGAATTTGCGACGGTAGCCCTGACCCCATGATGCGGCAGTACGAGCTGGTGGAGCGCGTCAAGCGCTACAACCCCCGGGCCGACGAGGCCCTGCTCGACCGCGCCTATGTCTATGCCATGCTGGCCCACGGCAGCCAGAAGCGGGCCTCGGGCGACCCCTACTTCTCCCATCCGCTCGAGGTCGCGGCGATCCTCACCGACCTGAAGCTCGACGACGCCACCATCGTCGCGGCGCTGCTGCACGACACCATCGAGGACACGGCCGCCACCAAGGACGACATCCGCGACAAGTTCGGCGCCAACATCGCCGAGCTGGTCGACGGGCTGACCAAGCTGAAGAAGCTCGACCTCGTCTCCAAGCAGGCGGTGCAGGCGGAGAACCTCAGGAAGCTCCTGCTCGCCATCACCTCCGACGTGCGGGTGCTGCTGGTGAAGCTCGCCGACCGGCTGCACAACATGCGCACGCTGCACTACGTGCCGCCCGCCAAGCGCGACCGCGTCGCCCAGGAGACCCTCGACATCTATGCCCCGCTCGCCGGCCGCATGGGCATGCACGACATGCGCGAGGAGCTGGAGGACCTGGCCTTCCGCCAGATCAACCCCGAGGCCTACGAGGCGCTCGTCAGCCGCCTGGCGCGCCAGCGCGACGCCATGGGCAAGGTCATCGAGGAGATCGAGACGCAGCTGACCCGCAAGCTCGCCGGCGAGGGCATCGGCGCCGAGGTCACCGGCCGGCAGAAGAAGCCCTATTCGATCTACCGCAAGATGGAGCGCAAGTCGGTCTCCTTCGAGCAGCTCTCCGACATCGTCGCCTTCCGCATCCTCGTCGACACGATTGCCGACTGCTACCGCGCCGTCGGCATCATCCACACCACCTGGCCGGCCGTGCCGCTGCGCTTCAAGGACTACATCTCGACACCCAAGGGCAACGACTACCGCTCGATCCACACCACGGTGATCGGCCCCGAGAGCCAGCGCGTCGAGATGCAGATCCGCACCCGCCAGATGCACGACATCGCCGAATACGGCATTGCCGCCCACGCGCTCTACAAGGACGGCGCCGCCGACACCGCCTCCTCCGAGAGCAGCGCCTATGCCTGGCTGCGCCACACCGTGGCCATGCTGGCGCACGGCGACAACCCCGAGGAGTTCCTCGAGCACACCAAGCTCGAGCTGTTCTCCGACCAGGTCTACTGCTTCACGCCGAAGGGCCGGCTCATCGCCCTGCCGCGCAAGGCCAACTGCATCGACTTCGCCTATGCGGTGCATACCGACATCGGCAACCACTGCGCCCGCGCCCGCATCAACGGCGTCGAGCGGCCGCTGGTCACCGAACTGCAGAACGGCGACGAGGTCGAGATCATCACCGACCCCAAGGCGACGCCCTCGGCGGCCTGGGAGAGCATCGTCGTCACCGGCCGCGCCCGCTCGGCGATCCGCAGGGCGACGCGCATGGCGACCCGTGCGCAGTACCTCGAGCTGGGGCGGCGCATCGTGCAGACGCTCTTCACCCGGGCCGGCAAGCCCTTCTCCGACGACATCATCCGCCAGGGCCTGAAGCGTCTGGCGCGCGGATCGGTCGAGGACGTCTTCTCCGCCGTCGGCCGCGACGAGATTCCCGCCGAGGACGTGCTGAAGGCGGTCCATCCCGACTTCAAGGGCGACGTGCCGATGGGGCCGAAGCCCACCGCCGAATGGTTCGGCGTCGGCGGCGAGACGGCGCTGAAGTTCCAGGTGCCGGAGTCGGAGGGCGCCATCCCCATCCGCGGCATCAACTTCGACCTGCCGGTGCGCTTCGCCAAGGAGGGCGGGGCGGTGCCGGGCGACCGCATCGTCGGCATCATGACGCCGGGCGAGGGCATCACCATCTACCCGATCCAGTCGCCGGCGCTGGCCGCCTACGACAACGAGCCGGAGCGCTGGCTCGACGTGCGCTGGGACGTCGACGAGGGCAAGCGCGCCCGCTACCCCGCCCGCATCGCCGTGAAGTCGCGCAACGCGCCGGGCTCGCTCGCCGCGGTGACCCAGGTCATCGCCGACAATGACGGCAATATCGACAACCTCAGGATGCAGCGCTCGGCCGCCGACTACACCAATGTGGTGATCGACCTCGAGGTCTGGGACCTCAAGCATCTGAACGCCATCATCGCGGGAATCCGGGGCCTGCCGATCACCGCGGAGGCGGTGCGGGTGTTCGAATAGGGGGATGGGTGCAACCGCCCGATCTCCGCGCTCGCCGGCGGAATCGCACCGCGGATACCGGAGGGGCCGGCAGAGCAATCAGGAGCCATAGAACGACCGCCATTGCCTGCGCAGGCCATCCTCCTCCGCCCCGACGTCGTACATGGGGCTTAGAATAAGGTGCGTTGACGTGACGTCGACAACCAGGATGCCCCGGAGCCTTGGCGACAGCGCGCTCCAGCGATCGAAGCGCGGAAGAAGCCGCGCAAACTCGTCGGCGGTTCCTCGCACGTAGCGTGCCGTTCCGGCCAGCCGGACGGCCTTGCGCGAGAGAACGTCGAGAAAATTGATCTCGACAGCCGGATTCGCCGTGACATTTCGGACGGTGCCGGGTGAGCGAAGATCACCCATCGCGATCGTCGTCTCATCGATAACGACGGTCGTGCCCTTCGGCGAAACGGCAGGCTTTCCCTCGGGCGTCACCGTCGCGACGAATGCGACGGTGTTGCGCTCGATCAACTGCCACATCTCCCGCGTGATCATGACTTGCTCCCGGGCTTACTCGGATTCCGGGTAGGCCATGCGATAGGCTTCGGTCGCTGCTTCTTCGAGCAGGCGGCCGTCGCGGTACGGTGAGAGCGTTTCGGGCCGGATAACGCCGGGCAGAAGCCGGGGGCAGGGCTCGGGCGCCCCCAGGACCGTGCGGACGGGAATGCGCTCGGCATAGATCGGCAGCGCATAATCCTCGTCGTCGTCCACGACACCCTTGGCCCGGATCTTTGCCGAGGCCTTCTCGATGTCCATGTAGACCACGGACGTTGCCTTGATCTCCTGCTTCGTGCTGGCCCGCAACTGGGCCGTGCGATGCGGGAAGAAGCGGTCGACCATCATGACCAGCGCATGTTCCTTTTCCGCCTGATCCTTGAGCAGGCGTGCGCGGCCGAATGCCATGACCGAGCGATAGTCGGCCGAGTGGTTGAAGGCGCAACGGGCGAGAACGAGGCTGTCGAAGTGGGTGACGGTCAGGCAGACCGGCTCGCCCTCCGCCAAGTTTCTCAGCATGCGGGACGCGCTGCTGCCGTGCCAGTAGAGACGCGAGCCTTCACGCCAGAACAAGGTCGGCGTGCAGTAGGGCTGGCCATCGATCACATAGGACACATGGCAGAGCGCCGCAGCGTCGAGCAGGGCGTGCACGGTCTCGTGGTCATAGAAACCGCGGTCATGGCGACGCTTCACCCGATTCGTCTCGTCGACGGGATAGCATCCGGCTGAATCGGTCATGGAGGGGATCCTGATTGGGGACTGTTTGACAGCGGCAGTTGGCCTCATCAAAGTGGTTGGTTCGAGGTCCACTTTGGCGCAAAGCAAGACAACCAGTTTGGCGCCCCGCGGCGTCGGCGATCTTCCGATCCAGCTCGATGCGACGATCCGCAATCAGACCGCCCGCATCCATGCGGCGTTGCGCACGGCGATCGTCGACGGCCTGCTCACCGCCAACGAGGCCCTGCCGTCGAGCCGGGCGCTGGCCCAACAGCTCGGCTTCAACCGGAACGCTGTCGTCGTTGCCTATGAACAACTCCAGAGCGACGGGCTGATCGAGGCACGGCGCGGCTCCCGCACCTTTGTGGCGAGCCGCTTGCCGCTGTCCCCCGTTGGTGCCGCGACAAGCGCGGGACCGGACAGCACGCCCTCACCCCGGCGCGCCTTTGCCCTCGGCCACACGGATAGCGATACGGGGCTGCTCCGGGATCTCTCCCGTGCGACCAGCCGTGCCATCGCAAGGGCAACGCCCGAGCAACTCGGCTATGGCGATCCGCGCGGCAGCCTTGCCCTGCGGCGTGAGGTTGCGGCATTTCTCGCCTCCAGCCGCGGCATTCGGTGTGACCCGAGCTGCGTTGTTATTGTTTCCGGCACCCAGAGCGGACTTCGGCTCTGCATGGAGACGCTGCTCAAGCCGGGCGACGCCGTATGGATGGAGGATCCCGGCTACTACGTCGCGCGGGCGACACTGACGGCGATGGGGCTGCGTGTCATACCGGTCGCAGTCGATCGGGAAGGACTGACGATACTGGGCCAACCCGACCTCACCCGCGCCAGAGCGGTCTACGTGACCCCGTCGCATCAGTTCCCGACCGGTGTCACCATGAGCATGCGGCGGCGCGTGGCGCTGCTGGACTGGGCTCGCAATGCCGGCAGCTGGATATTCGAGGACGATTACGACAGCGAGTTTCGCTACGCCGGTCCGCCGCTGACCGCACTTGCGGGCCTTGGTGGCGACAGGGTGATCTACAGCGGCACGTTCACCAAGACCCTGTTTCCCAGTCTCCGCTTGGCCTATCTCGTCCTGCCGCCCGCCGTCGTCGAGCGCGTGATCACCGCGCGCGCCAGCCACGACCGGTTTCCGCCTCGTTTCATGCAGGATGCGGTTGCGGAGTTGATGGCGAAGGGGCACCTCGCCCGGCATGTCAGGCGTGTCAGGGGGCGGTATCGCCAGGCTCGCGACGCCTTGGTCAGTGCGCTTGCGGCATCGGCCGGCGACACGCTCGAGATCGTCGTGCCGACCCAGGGCCTGCATCTGGTCGCCTATCTGCGGGACGACGATCTGGCGTTTGCCGCGGCCGGGATCCGGGAGGCGGCGAACGTGGAGACCAAGCTCATCTCCGAGACGCGCATCGATCCCGGCGGGCGCGAAGGCTTCGTCCTCGGCTTTTCCGGTCATCCGCCGGACGAACTCACCTCCTCCGGGAGGCGGCTCGGTCGCGCTGCAGCCGAGTGTCACGCGAGGCACCGGGGCACTCAAGCGGTGCATGATACGGCGCCGGATCGCGCCGGTTCCGGTGGTGGCGTGGGATGAATCGGAGACTGGCTCGCCGTGGAACGCGCCGACGGCCATGGACGCGAGGCCGGTGGGAGAAGCGTCGACCGTCGTCCCCTACCTCCGGCGCCCTTCCTGCTCGCACACATGGCGGACCAGCAGCCCATAGCTCTCCGCCGGCATCCGGATCGCCGTCCGGTCGGCGTCGCGCATCATCGCGCAGGACAGCGGCGCATAGGTTTCGGCCGGGCGATGGACCAGCGCCCGCGCCGGCTGCGGCAGGGCGAGCACCACCGAGAGGTAGGGGTCGGTCCAGTCCCGGCTCATGGTCCAGGCCCGACCGGGCCGCTGCAGCCGCTCGGGTTGCGGGCGCGGGTCGCGCGACAGGATTTCGGCATAGGCGGGCACGGGCGCCGCGCCGCCGAGGGCGATGGCGCGGATCTCCTGCGCATAGGCGCGCCATGATGCCAGGAAGTTCGCGCCGTCCATCGCGTGGCAGGCGGTGGCGATCAGCATGGTCGCGAAGATCAGCGCCGGCGCGCCTCCGGCAGCGACAGGACCGTTAGCACCAGCAGGAAGAGGGCGAGGCTGCCGAGCAGCAGCGTGCGGAAATTGTAGCGGCCGACCAGCATGAAGTCGTGGCGGCCGACGAAGGCGAGATCGGCGGCGACGAGGATGGCCGCGGCGGGGATCAGGGCGAGGCCGGCGAGAACCAGAAGCCGGGAGACCGGCGGCTCGTCCGCCGCGTCCCGTCGCAGGAGCCATGCGACCACCAGCACCCCGGCGAGGATCGCCACGCTCAGCGGCCGGATGATGCCGACCGGGTTCGCCACCCCCAGCATGTTGAAGAACAGGGCGTCGCGGGTCGCGGCGTGGACCGGCTGGACGAGGAGCTTGGTCGCCAGCCAGGCGGCGAGCACCAGGGCGAAGGCCGCGATCACCACCCGTCCGGCACGGCCGCTGACGGCGAGAAAGACGACCATCAGCACCAGCAACAGCAGGCCGCCCTCGTGGGAGAAGGCGAGGGCGAGCATCAGGAGGACGGTCGGGATGACGGCCGGCGCCGGGCTGACGCAGAGAAAGGCGAAGAGCGGCCAGAACAGCGCATGGGTCACCAGCGTCTCGGAGGGGAAGAACACCGAGGCGGGGAGCACGATGATCGTCGACAGGGCGCAGAACAGGAGGATCCGCCGGTTGCCGGCGATCGCCCAGGTGGCGGCGAGGCCGGCGAGCGGCAGGAGGCCGAAGATCAGGCCGTAGAGCCGGATCGCATCGGCCGGATCGCCGAACCGCGCCCAGAGGAAGGGCGGCACCATGGTGACGAGGAAGGCGGTGGCGCGCGCCGGAATATTGGCGAAATGCGCACCCCAGGGGTCCCCCGTCAGGAAGGCGACGGCGAAGAAGCCGCCATCGGCGAAGAGCTGGACGCCGGTGGCGAGATAGCCGGCGAGGATGGCGAGCGACACGGCCAGCGCGATCCACGGCGCGGCGCGCAGCAGCGGCGATTGCACCGGCGCGTTGATGTCGTCCGCAAGGGCGCGGCCGCGGCTCTCGGGCGGCGCGGCAGGGCTGTGGTGATCCATGGCGCTTGTGCGCATCCCCTGGACAGGCGGGTGGGCCGGAGCGACGTTCCTAACAGCTTGCCGGCCCCGGCCAAAGCGCGCCGTGGCGGCGGCGAGCCGGCGGGCTGACGGCGCGGGGCTGCGGCACTATCGCCCTTCACATTCCAAAGCTCCTATGCGACACGCGCCGGCGGCAGCGACCTCCCCAGCAGGACCCCCGACCATGACCAGGCTCTTCCAGTTCGGGCTCGACCACCCGGCCTATCCCGTCCGCGTCCTCAACGAGCGCGAGGCCCGCGCCGGCGCCGGCCTCCTGCTGCTGCTCGCCGGCACCGCCTTCCTCCAGGCCTGGTATCTCGGCGACTTCACCCTGACCCGCATCACCGTGGTCGCCTTCTTCATCGACTTCACCATCCGCGTCCTGGTCAATCCCGCCTATGCCCCGAGCCTCGTCCTCGGCCGCATCTTCGTCCGCCACCAGAAGCCGGACTATGTCGGCGCGCCGCAGAAGCGCTTCGCCTGGAGCATCGGCCTCGCCATGGCGGTGCTGATGATGTGGCTGGTGGTGTTCGCCGACGTCAGAGGTCCGCTCGTCCTCCTCGTCTGCCTGCTCTGCATCACCTTCCTGTTCTGCGAGACGGCCTTCGGCATCTGCATCGGCTGCTCGATCTACAACCTGTTCAACCGCGAGAAGGCGCAGCTCTGCCCCGGCGGCGCCTGCGAGATCCACCGGCCCGAGGAGGTCCAGCGCCTCGTGCCGGCCCAACTCACCGTCCTCGCCGCCGCGCTGCTCGTCATCGGCCTCGTCGCCTGGCAGATGCCGGCCTCGCAGGTGCGGGGGGTGCGCGCCGCCACCGCCGCGGCCGAGGCCGAACGCTGCCGCGTTCCGGCCTTCGCGGTGGCGATCGGCCACGAGGAGCGCTGGAAGCGGCACAACAACTGCCTGTGAGGCGGGATGTGACGGGTGCGGGTAGCAGTAGGCACTCCACCCTCATTGACTCACGCCCCCCATTCGTCGTCTCTCCCGTCGACTCCAGACGGACCCTTGCCCCATGACCCCTGACGACGTGCTCGCCGAATTCCGCGCCGCCGGTGCGCTGCTCGAAGGCCATTTCATCCTGTCCTCGGGGAGGCGGAGCCCGGTCTTCCTGCAGAAGATGTTCGTCTTCATGGATCCGGAGCGCACGGCGCGGCTCTGCGCCGCGCTGGCCGAGAAGGTGAAGGCGCGCTTCGGCACCATCGACTACGTCGTCTCGCCGGCCGTCGGCGGCATCGTGCCGGGCTACGAGACCGCCCGCCAGCTTGGCGCCAAGGCGATCTTCGTCGAGCGCGAGAACGGCGAGTTCAAGCTGCGCCGCGGCTTCGAGATCCCCGCCGGCGCCCGCGTGCTGGTGGTCGAGGACATCGTCACCACCGGCCTGTCGACGCGCGAGTGCCTCGCCGCCATCGCGGGCCATCCCGGCGAGACGGTGGGCGCGGCGGTGCTGGTCGACCGCTCCGGCGGCAAGGTCGATGTCGGCGTGCCGCTGGTCTCGCTGCTCTCCTGGTACGTGCCGGACTATGCCGCCGACGCCCTGCCGCCGGAACTCGCGGCCCTGCCGCCTGTGAAGCCGGGATCGCGCGGCATCCAGGGGGCCAAGGCGTGAGCGCGCCGGCGCCGACGGACGAGATCCCGCCCTCGCGGACGCGCGTCCTCGTCGGGCTCTTCGTCGTCGTGCTCGGCCTGGTCATCCTCGTGCCCAATGCCTGGCCGGTGCTGCACTACTGGCAGGCGAGCCGCGGCGAGGCGGTCACCGCCCGCTGGGTCGCCTCCGAGACGGCCACCTCGTCGCGCGACACGGTGGGCGTGCCGATCTTCGCCTTCGAGCGGCGCATCGGCCCCGTGGTGCAGGAATGCCGCGTGCCGCTGGTGCAGTATCGCCATGCGCCCGGCGGCAAGCCGGTCCGCGAGACGCTGCGGCTCGTCGCGGGCACGCGCTGCGAGGACGTCGTCGTCCTCGACGATTTCCCGCGCGAGCGGCTGCCGCTGATCCTCCTCGGCCTCCTGGTCACGCTCGGCGGCCTCGCCCTGACCTGGGTCGCGGTCGGGAGGGCCAGGGCGTGATCATCGGCATCGGCTCCGACCTCTGCGACATCCGCCGCATCGAGAAGTCGCTGGAACGGCACGGCGAGCGCTTCACCCACCGCCTGTTCACCGATGTCGAGCGGGCGCGGGCGGAGGGCAGGGCGCAGCCGGCGGCGACCTATGCCAAGCGCTTCGCCGCCAAGGAGGCCTGTTCCAAGGCGCTCGGCACCGGCATCTGGCGCGGCGTCTTCTGGAAGGACATGGGGGTGGCCAACATGCCCTCCGGCCAGCCGACCATGATCCTCACCGGCGGGGCGCTGGAGCGGCTGAAGGCGATCACCCCGGCCGGCCATGAGGTGGTCATCCACCTGACGATCACCGACGACTTCCCCATGGCGCAGGCCTTCGTCATCCTCGAGGCGCGCCCGCTGCCCTGAGCGCCTGCCCCGATGAACAGATGTTCATCACGCCGTCATGGTTGCGTCACCGTTCGTTCAGAACAGGTTCAGGGCGGAACTCCTAGGGTCGGCGCACGTTTGGAAGGGGACGCTTGACCTCGAGGCGCGTCGCGCCACGGGCTCCCAGGCAAACGAAAAGGGGCATCACCATGCTTTCTCACAAGGTCAAGGCCACCGT
>CAZPMD010000035.1:27411-35589 GCA_964587395.1 uncultured Hyphomicrobiales bacterium | reverse complement strand
CAGGAGGATGTTGGAGGCCAGCGCCAGCTTCGGCAGCAGGAAGGCGGTGTAGTTGGCCATCATCGCCACCAGGATGGCGCCGACGAAGCAGCCGCCGACCGAGCCGAGCCCACCGATGATGATGACGATGAAGACCAGCACCATGACGTCGCCGCCGATCGCCGCCGTCAGCGTCTCGCGGTAGAGCGCCCACATGACGCCCCCGAGCCCCGCCAGGGCCGAGCCGGCGACAAAGACACCGACGAAGAGCCGGCGGATGCGATAGCCGAGCGCCTCGACCATCTCGGCATTCTCGACGCCGGCGCGGATGAGCAGGCCGATGCGCGTGCGGTTCAGCACGATCATCATGCCAGCGAAGACGACGAGGCCGACGACCACAGCGAGGATGCGGAACTTCTCGATGGCGAAATCGCCGAAGACCACGGCGCCGCGCAGGCCCGTCGGTAGCGCCATGGCCTTCTGGTCGCCTCCCCAGATCACGTGGATCAGTTGCTCCGCAACGATGAGACCGCCCATGGTGATCAGGATCTGCTTGAGGTGCTGGCCATAGACCGGCTTGACAATGATCCGCTCGAAGGCCCAGCCGAGCACGCCGGTGCCGATCATCGCGACGGTCACGGCAAGACCCAGCGCCATGAGGTTCCAGCCGAGCGAATCCACCTGCACCCAGCCCGACAGCAGGAGGAGGACCGACATGGCGAGATAGGCGCCGACCGCGATGAAGGCGCCATGGCCGAAGTTCAATACGTCCATCAGGCCGAAGACGAGGGTGAGCCCCGAGGCGATGACGAAGATCATCATGCCCATGGCGAGGGCCGCGACGGTGAGCGTCACCCAGGTCGTCGGATTGCCGACGAAGGGAAGAGCCAGGGCCGCCAGCACGATCGGCAGGATGATCGGCAGATAGTCGTGCTTGATGGCGGGAAGCGCATCGGAGGTGGACGGCGAAGGGGCGATGGTCATGATCCAGGCCTCACTGGTGCGCGTCGAGCGACAGGCCGAGAAGGCGCTGCTGCAGCCCCTCGTCGCGGGCGAGGTCGGCCATGGCGCCACGATGGACGATGCGGCCGTCGTCCATCACCGCCACATGGTCGCCGAGGCTCGCCGCGAAGCGGAAGTTCTGCTCGACCAGCAGGATCGTCGTCTCCCGCTTGAGCTGCGCGAAGGCCGTGATCATGCCCTCGATGATGGCCGGCGCGATGCCTTTGGTGGGCTCGTCGATGAGGATCAGCGTGCGCGGCTCGGCGATGGCGCGGGCGATCGCCAGCATCTGCTTCTGGCCGCCGGAGAGCACGCCGGCCGGGAACTGCCAGAACTTCTTCAGGGCCGGAAACAGGGCGAAGATCCAGTCGAGGCGGGCGGGGTCGATCGGGCCGGAGCGCGCGGCAAGCGTCATGTTCTCGGCGACCGTGAGGTCCGCGAAGACGGCCATGGTCTCCGGCACATAGGCGATACCGGCCTGGGCGATGTCAGGGGTTGGCGTCCCGCCGATCGCACGGCCGTCATAGGTGACGGTACCTTTCGAGGGCTTCCACAGCCCCATGATCGTGCGCAGCGTCGTCGTCTTGCCGGCGCCGTTGCGGCCGAGCAGCACGGTCATGCCGCCGCGGGGCAGCGCAAGGTCGACACCCTGGAGGATGTGATACTGGCCGATGTGGGTGTGGACCCCCTCCAGAGTCAGCAGCAGGTCAGGATTCCGCGCTTCAGCCATGGATCGCCTCCGCCTTGGGGGCCTGGCCGAGATAGGCCTCCTGCACGACCGGAGAGGCGATCACCGCGGCGGGCTCGCCATCCGCCACCAGCCGGCCGTTGTGCAGCACGACGATGCGGTCGGCGAGGGAGCGCACCACGTCCATCTTGTGCTCGACAAGGAGGATGGTCTTGGTGCCGTCCTTCTTCAGCGCATGGATGAGGTCGAGGATCACCGGCACCTCGTCCACCGACATGCCGGCCGTCGGCTCGTCGAACATGAAGACCCGCGGCTCGAGCGCCATCATGATGGCCACCTCCAGCTTGCGCTTGTCACCATGCGGCAGGGCCGCCGCCAGCGTGTCGCGCACGCCGGAAAGATTGACGAGTGCGAGATAGTGGTCGGCCTTGTCGATCCAGTCGCGATGGCTCGACCACAGCGAGAAGAGGCTCGCCGCCTTGTGGCCGCTCGCCTGCACCGCGAGGCGCACATTCTCGGCGACGGAGAGGTTCGGGAAGAGGTTGGTGATCTGGAAGGCCCGGCCGATGCCGCGCCGGGCGCGCCCCGCGGCTCCCAGCGACGAGATATCGTCACCATCGAGAAGCGTCTGGCCCGAGGTCGCCGCAAGCTGGCCGGACATGAGGTTGAAATAGGTCGTCTTGCCCGCCCCGTTCGGCCCGACGATGGCGGTGAGCGTGCCCGCATGGAAGGCGCAGGACACAGCGTCCACCGCGACGTGGCCGCCGAAGCGAATGGTCAGGTCACGTGTTTCGAGGACGGGCGGCATGGAGCGATGGGTGCTTCTGGCGGGCGGGAGCGACTGGCAGGCGGCGAGCGATCAGCAAGGTCGGTCGATCATCGGGATGGTCAGGGTCCGCGGCACGACGGAAGGGCCATGCACCGCATGGCTGCGGCGCGGCCGGATCATCTCCGGCCGCGCTCACTGGTGACGCCTCAGCGCCGGTTGGTGATCGGCAGCGGCATCTCGGCGGCCGGGATGGTGCGCACCAGGTCCAGCATGTCGTTGTCGCGGCCGTTCGGACGGATACGGAAATGGAACATGTCCTGCAGCGCCTGGTGATCCTCCTTGCGGAAGGTCATGGGGCCCTTCGGCGTCTGGAAGGTCATGCCCTCCATGGCGGCGATGAGCTTCTCGGTATCCGTCGACCCGGCCTTTTCCAGCGCCGCGACGACGGCGGCGGCGGCGGCGAAACCACCGGCGACGAAGAAGTCCGGCGGCGCGTTGTGGCGCTTCTGGTACTCGGCCTTCAGCCAGTCGTTCAGCGGGTTCCGCGGGAAGTCGTAGTAGTAGTAGATGCCGCCCTCGGTGCCGGCGAAGGCCTTCCAGGCGTTCATGGCGGGCAGGATGTTGCCACCCGGCGCGAGAGCGATGTTGAAACGCTCCGGCTTCATGTCGACGAACTTCGCCATGGGGTGCGCGCCAGCCCAGATGAAGCCGATGATGCGCTTGCCGGGACGGTCCTTGAGGGCCGCGAAGAGGCGCTCGGCAAAGGGCGCGAAGTCGGCGGTATTGCCGGCGGCATATTCCTCCGCGACGATACGGGCACGCGGACGGATGGCTGCGAGCGCTGCCTTGTAGGCGGCGACGCCGTCGCGGCCGAAGGCCGTGTCGAGGCCCATCATGCCGATGGAGACGTCCTCGTTCTCGGGGATCGAGGCGGCCGCGGCGAGCGCATCCTGGTAGGACGAGCGGCCGGTGCGGAAGATGTAGCGGTTCCAGCGCGGGCCGGTGATCGAATCCGCCACCGCCGGCTCGACGATGAGGATCTTCTTCGCCTCCTCGGCGACAGGCAGCATGGCGAGCGCGACCGGCGAGCCGGTGGTGCCGACGGCCAGCGCGGCGCCGTCGTCGTTGTAGCATTCCTCGAGCAGCGCCTTGCCACGGTCGGGGCGCAGCTGATCGTCCTTCACGATCACCTGAAGACGCATGCCGGCCACCGTATTGGTGCCGCGCGTCAGGTATTCGAGGCCCATCATGAAGCCGACCTCGGTCTGCTTGGCATAGGCCTCGAGCGGACCCGTTCGGCCCGCAATCAGGCAAATCTTCACGTCGCGGGTCTGTGCGGCGGCTTGACCGGCAAACGACGTCACGGCCAATGCGAGCGAGGCGGCAGCCATCGCCAGCGTCTTCCTCAACATGGGATCCTCCCTGATCCAGATTTTGAAACTGACACTTGAGTCATGTTTCATGTGACGCTAGCTTCGTCTCACAAACGCGTCAAGCGGGAAGGCGGTTCTGAGCCCAGGGGGCGACGGACCGATGACGGAAACGCTCATGTCCAATGTCCACCCGGCAGGCCCCCTGCCGGCGCCCAAGACCAAGCGCGGAGAACGGACCCGCCAGAAGATCCTCGACGCCGCTGAGCGCGAGATCGGCGCACGGGGCTTTTCCGACGCTTCCATCGCCACGATCACAGCCGAGGCCGCCGTCGCGCAGGGTACCTTCTATTTGTACTTCCGCTCCAAGGAGGAGGTTTTGCGCGAACTGGTGCTGCGCATGGGCCGCCGCCTGCGCCACCACCTCACGCGGGCGACCATGGACGCCGCCGACCGGCTGGACGCGGAGCGGCTCGGCATCCGCGCCTTCCTGCAGTTCGTCCGCGACAATCCCAACCTCTACCGGGTCGTCGCCGAGTCACAGTTCGTCGACCCCGCCATTCACCGCGCCTATTACGAGGAGTTCGCCGCAGGCTACCGCACCGGTCTCAAGCAGGCCGAGGCGCGAGGGGAGATTTCGGCCGGCGACGCCGAGGTGCGCGCCTGGGCACTGATGGGTGTGACCGACATGGTGGGACGGCGCTACTCGCTCTACGACCAGACAGGGCCGCTCGACGCCGCCGCGGAGGCCGCCTTCGACTTCGTCGCAAACGGCATCGCGCCGCGCCCGGCCGGGCGGGGTCGCCATGGCTGATGCGCGATCCCGAGGCGAGCCTCTGATCCTTCTGGCGCGGGCCGGCGGAACCGCGACCCTGACGCTCAACCGCCCGGCACGCCACAACGCCCTCGTGCCCGATCTCCTCAATGAGCTGAAGGATGCGCTGGACCGGTTGACAAAGGATCCGCCCGCCTGCCTGGTGCTGTGCGGAGCTGGCCGATCCTTCTCCACGGGCGGCGACGTCGCGGCCTTCGCCGCCCTGCCGCGTGGGCCCCGGCGCCGTTATGCGGAGGGCCTCGTCGGCAGCCTCAACGCCGTCATCCTCGCCCTCATCGACCTGCCCTGCCCGGTGATCACCCGCCTGCACGGCCCGGTCACCGGAGGCTCCTGCGGCCTTGTCTTCGCCAGCGACTTGGTCGCCATGGGGCCGCGCGCCTTCTTCCAGTCCTATTACGTCGATGTCGGCTTTTCTCCCGACGGCGGCTGGACGGCGCTGCTGCCGGAACGGATCGGCGCAGCCCGGGCAGGCGCGATGCAGATGCTCAACCGTCGGATCGGGCCGGACGAAGCGCTGTCGCTCGGCCTCGTCCAGACCGTGGCGGACGAGGACGAACTCGACTCCGTCGTGGCCAACTGGGCGGACACGCTGGCGGCGAAGGTCGCGCCAAGCCTCGCATCAACGCTGGCGCTTCTGCTGCCCCCGGCACGCCGCCAGTCGATCGCCGAAAGCCTCGAACGCGAGCGCCAGCACTTTCTCGACCTGATCGAAACCGACGAGACCGAGGCCGGCATGGCCCGCTTCCTCGCGAGGTCCGCATGAAGACGATCCCCGACCTGTGCCGCCGCCGTGCCGAACTCAGTCCCGACGCCGTCGCCTTCGAGGAGATCGTGACAGGCCGGACCCTGACCTATGCGGAGATGGACGACGCCGTCAGTCGCGGTGCTTCGTTCCTCGCAGCGCAGGGGCTGCAGGCCGGCGACCGCCTCGCCGTGCTCTGCCACAACGGCGCGACCTTCTTCGAGCTGCTCTTCGCCTGCGCACGGGCGGGGATCATCCTCGTACCGCTCAACTGGCGTCAGCCTCCGGCCGAACTGAAGCCGATCCTGGCGGACTGTGCGGCGAAGCTGCTGCTGGCGGATGAAGCCACGGCGGAGCTCGCCAGCAACTTCTCTGGCGTCGTTCCCGTCATGTCCTTTTACGACTACGAGTCGGGGCGATCGGCGGCGCGTCCCGCCTCTGGCCCGCCGGCGCCCTGGGAGACCGATCGCGTCTGGTACCTGCTCTACACCTCCGGTACCACCGGCAAGCCCAAGGCGGTGATCCAGACCCCGGGCATGGCGCTCGCCAATGCCATCAACATCCAGCAGGCGACGGGGCTCGGCGCCGGCGACGACACGCTGAACTTCCTGCCCCTGTTTCATACCGCCGGCATCAACCTCCACGCCCTGCCGATCTTCATCGCCGGCGGCACGTCACGCATCATCCCGAAATTCGACCCGGACGTGGTGATCGACCTCATCGCGCGGGGACGGCTGTCGCTCTTCTTCGGCGTCCCGGCCATCTATCAGGCGATCAGCCTGCACCCCGCCTTCGATGCGACGGACTTCTCGCGCGTCCGTCACTGGGGATGCGGCGGCGCCCCCATCTCCGAGCCACTTCTGCGGGCCTTCCTCGCCCGCGGGGTGACCATCTGCAACGGCATGGGCATGACCGAGACCGGCCCGACGGTCTTCCTCATGGATCCGGCCAGGGCGGCAGAGAAGATCGGCTCGGTCGGCAAGCCCCAGTTGCTGGCGGAGGTCCGGCTGGTGGACTTCAGGGACGAGGACGTCGCGCCCGGCGAGGCCGGCGAACTCCTCTTCCGCGGCCCGGGCATCACCCCCGGCTATTTCAACAATCCCGAGGCCACGGCAAGGGCCTTTGCCCCCGGCGGCTGGCTCCGATCCGGTGATGTCGGACGCCAGGATGAGGATGGCTGCTACTACGTCGTCGACCGCATCAAGGACATGTTCATCTCCGGCGGCGAGAACGTCTATCCGGCCGAGGTGGAGATCGCGCTCCATGCACACCCCGCGGTGCTCGAGGCGGCCGTGCTGGGCGTGCCCGACGCGACCTGGGGCGAGGTTGGCCACGCCGCGATCCTGCTGCGCCCCGGCATGAGCACGACCGTCGACGACATCCGGACTCACGCCCGGGCGTGCCTCGCCGGCTACAAGGTTCCCAAGCACATCACCATCGTCGCGGATTTCCCGCGGACCGCAGCCGGCAAGATCCAGAAGCATGTCCTGCGTTCGCTGATCGGCGGAGGCCCGCGATGATCGCGCCCGGGCCGCTGTTCAGCGAGACGCGCGTCCTGTCACAGGTCGACTTCGATCTCTTCGCCCGCGTCAGCGGCGACGACAATCCGATCCACGTCGACCCGGCTTTCTCGGCCCGCACCCGCTTCGGCCGCACTGTCTCCCACGGCATGCTGCTCTACACCGTCCTCTGGGGTCTCATCCGCCGCCATGTCCCGGGCGCGCGCCAGACCTCGCAGACCCTGATGTTTCCGGCACCGGCCTTCGCCGGCGAGCCCCTCGTCTTCTCGGGCGTGGTCGAAGACACCGATGGCGCCCGGGCGACCATCGCCCTGAGCATCCAGCGCGCGGCCGATGCCACCCCCGTCTGCGAAGCCACCGCATCGATCCTCACGGAGGGCGGACCCCATGCAAGCTGAGACCAGGGTGGGCGACACCGCCCGGGTGACGCGGCGCTACACGGCCAAGGATCTCGCGGACTTTGCCGCCCTGGCCGGGCTACCGGCTGGCGGCCTTGATCAGGTGCCGGAGCCGCTGGTCGGCGCGCTGTTCTCCTACCTTCTGGGGGTGAAGGTGCCAGGCCCCGGAACCAACTACCTGAAACAGGAGATCGCCTTTTCGGGACCTGTTCCGCTCGGCGAGGACCTCACCGCGTCCGTCACGGTGACGCGGCTGCGCTCCGACAAGCATCTCTGCGACCTCGCGACGGTGCTGACCGGCCCGGACGGCCGGCGCCTGGCCGAAGGCCGGGCTCTCGTTCTGATCAGGGACGTCGGGACAGCGGCGCATGGCTGATAAGGCCCGCCTCACCGCCCTGACCGACATCGGCTCGGGACCGGCTCTGGTCTTCCTGCACGGATGGTCGGTCGATCGTTCGTTCTTCGCGGCTCAGGAGGCATTGGCGGCCGCAGGATTCCGGGTCGTCATTCCGGACCTGCACGGCCATGGCGACAGGGGCATTGGCGGGGCGGCGCCGACGATGGCGGGGCTTGCCGACGACCTGGCGGGGCTTCTGCGCGAACTGCGGCTGACATCCGTCACGCTCATCGGCTGGTCGATGGGGGCGACCGTCGCGCTGGAATACCTCGCTCGCTACGGAGCGACAGGGATCGCCGGGTTGGTGATCGTCGACATGACACCGAAGGTTCCGAATGCACCGGACTGGCCCTACGGTCTCTCGAGCGGCCAGAACCTGGCCGAAGCGATGGACGCCGCCAGCCGGATTGAGCGGGACTGGCCACGCTACGCTCCGAAAATCGCCCGGGCCATGTTCCCGCCGCGACGATCTGACGAC
>CAZPMD010000035.1:0-27401 GCA_964587395.1 uncultured Hyphomicrobiales bacterium | reverse complement strand
GGTCGAGCGCATCGCGGCCCGCGATCCCGAGGTCATGGCGCTGATCTGGCGATCTCTTGTCGCGGCGGACCATCGCGCCGCGGTGGAGAACCTTCCTGTGCCCATTCTCGCCATCGCGGGCGCAGAAAGCCAGCTCTACAGGCCGGACGTCGCCCGATGGATCGCCGCCCATGCCCGGGATGGAAAGGCAGTCGAGATTCCGGGCGCGGGCCATGCGCCACACCTCGAACAGCCTGGTGCATTCAACGAAGCGGTGGCGGCCTTCGCCCACCGTCTGCAGGACGGAACGCTCAGTCGCCGTCCGACGTCGTAACCCCGGAACTGTTCAAGAGCTTCCAGCCCTTCTCGGTCAGGCGTGTGAGCAGCCTGTCGAGTTGCAGACGCTCGTCGGGCGTGAAACCCTCGCTCAGTTCCGCAGCAAAACTCTGGGCGATGGGGACGAGATCGGCATAGATCGCCTCGCCATCGCGCGTCAGGGATATGAAGGCCTCGCGCAGGTCGCGGCGATTGGCGCGGCGGTGAACGATCTTGCGGCTCGTCAGGCTGGCCACGGCGCGCGAGACCTTCGTCTTGTGCATGTGGCTGTGCGCACCGACCTGTTTCGCGGTCATCGATCCGAACTGGCCGAGGGTCGCAATCACCCGCCACTCAGGAATGCCCAGGCGGTAGCGTTCTGCATAGATGCTGGACAGACCCTGGCTGACGACGTTCGCAAGAACGTTCAGGCGGTAGGGAAGGAAGGTGTCCAGCTCCAGCTTTTGGCCTGAAATCGGAGACTTGTCGGCAGTCTGGCAGTCCATGATTGCTCCGTATCGAAGAGCGTCAATGCAGTAAACGCACCAATGGTGGCAATGTCCCATTCCGTACAAGGGAATGTATCGCTATGCGGGACGTTTCGCAACGCGACAAATATCAGACAACTCGCCGAAGTAGCACCATGCGGAAGTGGCTGGTCAAGTCGCCATCGACAGGGTTTGATGGAAGGCGACCGTTCATATCCGGATTCGGACGGTTGGTTCCGCGGGGCGATGTTCCATGAAGCTTGCGTCACTGAAGCACGGTCGGGATGGTCGGCTGGTCGTCGTCTCCAGGGACCTGACCCGCGCGACCGATGCCTTTCCCGTGGTCTCCACCCTGCAGGGAGCGCTGGACGACTGGGCCCGCCTACAGCCACGGCTGCTCGACCTTGCCGAACAGCTCGAGCTCGGTTCCGTCCCCTCGTTCCGCTTCCACGAACATGACTGTGCGAGCCCGCTGCCACGCGCCTACCAGTGGGCGGACGGCTCGGCCTACGTCAATCACGTGGCCTTGGTGCGCCAGGCGCGCGGCGCCGAGATGATGCCCTCGTTCTGGACCGATCCGCTCATGTACCAGGGGGGCTCCGACACGTTCCTCGGTCCCCGCGACCCGATCGTGCTGCCGGACGAGGCCTACGGGATCGACTTCGAGGGGGAGGTCGCCGTCATCACCGACGACGTGCCGATGGGTGTCACGCCCGAAGAGGCGCGCGACCTCATCCGCCTCGTGATGATCGTCAACGACGTCAGCCTGCGAAACCTGATCGCGCCAGAACTCGCCAAGGGCTTCGGCTTCTTCCAGTCGAAACCCTCGACAGCCTTCTCACCCGTCGCAGTCACGACAGACGAACTCGGCAATGCCTGGGCCGACGGCAAGCTGCACCTGCCGCTTCGCGCCTACCTCAACGGCGAGCCTTTCGGGCGGCCCGATGCCGGGGTCGACATGACCTTCGACTTCGGCACGTTGATCGCCCACGCCGCGAAGACGCGCGCCCTGACGGCCGGTACCATCGTCGGCTCGGGCACCGTGTCGAACCGGGACGTCGACGGTGGCCCTGGCAAGCCGATCTCGGAAGGTGGGCTCGGCTATGTCTGCATCGCCGAGATGCGCACCGTCGAGACCATCGTGCAAGGTGCTCCCGTGACACCCTTCATGCGCTTCGGCGACACGGTCCGGATCGAGATGAAGGACGTGGCGGGCCATTCAATCTTCGGCGCCATCGACCAGATCGTGCGCAAGCACCACGGCTGAGCAGGCCCCTTCCCGCCGACACGCAGAGCAGCGCCATGACCCCATCCTTCGCCTCGACCGCAGATCTTGGCCCGAAGACAATCTCCTTCGATCGCCTGGGCGAAGGCCTCTATGCCTACACGGCCGAGGGCGATCCCAATTCCGGGATCATCGTCGGCGACGATTGCTGCATGGTCATCGACGCGCAGGCGACGCCGGCCATGGCCGGTGACGTCATCGCCCGCGTCCGGCAGGTTACCGACAAGCCCATCCGCTACGTGCTGCTGTCGCACTATCATGCGGTCCGCGTGCTCGGTGCCTCGGCCTATGAGGGCGCGACGATCCTTGCCTCGAACGCCACGCGCGGCCTCATCGTCGAGCGCGGCGAGCAGGACAAGGCCAGCGAGATCGGCCGCTTCCCGCGCCTCTTCCCGGGCGCGGAATCGATCCCGCCGGGCCTGACCTGGCCGCACGTGACCTTCGAGAAGGAACTGACGCTCTGGCTCGGCCGCCGCGAGGTGACACTGATCCATCCCGGTCGCGGCCATACCGCCGGCGACACGGTCGCCTGGGTGCCCGATGCCGGCGTCGCCTTTACCGGCGACCTCGTCGAGTATCACTCGGCCTGCTATTGCGGCGACGCCCACTTCAAGGACTGGCCGAAGACGCTGGACGCCATCCAGGCCATGGCCCCAAAGGCGGTCGTGCCCGGCCGCGGCGCCGCCCTGACGACGCCGGGCATGGTGGCGGACGGCATCCGGCTGACCCGTGACTTCCTGTCGACGCTCTACGGATCGGTCTCGGACAGCGTCGGCAAGGGCCTCTCGCTCAAGCAGGCCTTCGACGCCTGCCGGCAAGCCATGGACCCGAAGTTCGCGTCCTTCGCCATCTACGAGCACTGCCTGCCCTTCAACGTCTCGCGCGCCTATGACGAGGCGAGCGGCATCGAATGGCCGGTCATCTGGACCGACGTGCGCGACCGCGAGATGTGGGCGAAGCTGCAGGGCTAGGGCAAATCAGCGCCCTGCCCGCTCCCACATGTTCTTGGTGACCTGAACGAAGGCGGTCGAACGCAGGCCGGCGTCCTTCATGGCCGCGGCGATCTTCGACATCAGTTCGGAATCGCCCGAGGAAATGGCGATGTCGAGCATGATCGCCCATTCGTCGTCGGCAGGCTCCTCGCCCTTGTTGCCGGCGGCGATCTCGCGCATGCGCAGGCTCAGCGCCGCGACGCGGGCCATGTAGGCCTTGGCGCCTTCCGAGGTGATGCGCGCTGCAACCGCATCGACGGCCTCCTTCGGGCCGCGACCCACGACGGCGCGCCACAGCGTCTCGAAGACGACGCCGATCCGCTCCTGGTCGAAGGTGACACGGTTCAGTTCATCGATGCGGCCGAGCCTGGCGAAGAGGTCGCGGGCTTCGGCAACGGCACCGCGCGCCACCAGCATTTCGATCGCCGTGTCGACGATGGCGCCCCGGAAGCGCCCGGCGGCCTCGCCGGCCTCCGCCACGGCGACGAGCCTGTCGACCGGCAGGCTGCGCATCGGCCCGATATCCTCGTCCACCGACACACTCTCTCCCTCGGGCAGCTTCAGCGCCGGCCCGAAGACACGGATCCAGTCGGCGCGCCCCTCGCGCATCAGGACGCGCAGGATGCGGCTGGCCGATTCCGCATCCGCGGGTGTGTTGAAGCCAGGACGCGCGGCGAGAGCCTTGGTGAAGGCATCGAGGTTGTTGGCGGCGATGGCGCCGCGCAGCACCATGTCCCAGCTGTCGCGGCGCGCCGTCTCGGGATCGTCGAAAGGGGCGGTCTGGTTGGCACGGGCGCCGCGCGCCCATTCATCGATGGAGCGGGCGATGGCGGCGTCGCCCCGCGCACCGGCCTGAAGCGCCTGCGCCATGCGGCGGGAGAAGCGGTCCTTGATCTGCGCGACGACCGCATCTGCGGCCGCAGGCGCCCGTGCGATGGCGATCTCCAGCACGTCGAGCCTGAGGTCGTCGCGGCTGTCGCTCTCCACCAGGCGCTCGATGCGCGGCAACGTCTCGGCGATGCGACCGGCGCGCGCCTCGTCGAGAATGAGCACGGAAGGCTCCGACAGGGCGGCCGGCTGCGGCTGGTCCAGGCCGAGCTCGCGATAGGCACCAGCGAAGTCGCCCCTGCGTGTCAGGTGCTCGGCCCGAACGGGGATGATCCGCTCCTTGATGCCATCGACGGTGGCGATCTTCGCCCACGCCTCGTAGCGCTCCATCCAGCGGTCGCGGGCCGTGGGATCTGGGTCGCTCTGCAGGAAGGCCTCGAAGGCGGCGGTTGCGGCCCAACCCTCCGGCTCCTCGGCGGCGGCCTTCAGCGCGAGTTCCGCAGTGCAGGCCGGTACCGGGCGGGCCAGGCACGCGGCCTCGTCGACCGTCACCTCGATCGCATGGGGTGCTTGCGCGACGACAGGCAGCGCCAGGAGAAGGGCTGACGCGGCGACGGCGGAGAACAGCACTTGGCGCAGGGGGCGGTTCATGGTGAGCCTCGATGTCACGGCAGAATTGCGGGTACAGGACGGAACGCGCCAAGGCAACGCTCGATCCCCTCCGGAGCAGTCCGACGCATGCCGGACGCCGACATGCTCGCACCGTCGCAGGCTATCGTGTATAAGCGCCGGTCCCTGGCGCTTTTTCGTCAACACGATGAGGCAGGGATCACTTTTTCGCGCGAAGCGGTTTTCGCGTCTGTGTGTCGAGAGGAAGCAAGTCATGGGCGAGCGTTGGAGCCCGTCGAGCTGGCGGTCGAAGCCGATCCTGCAGGTGCCGGTCTACAAGGACGCGGCGGCTCTGGCGGAGGTTGAGAAGCGCCTGTCGGGCTTTCCGCCGCTCGTTTTTGCGGGTGAGGCGCGCAACCTCAAGAAGGCCCTCGCGAAAGTCGCAAGAGGCGAGGCCTTCCTTCTGCAGGGCGGCGACTGCGCCGAGAGCTTCGCCGAGCACGGCGCCGACAACATCCGCGACTTCTTCCGCGCCTTCCTGCAGATGGCCGTGGTGATGACCTATGCCGGCGGTATGCCGGTGGTGAAGGTCGGCCGCGTCGCCGGCCAGTTCGCCAAGCCGCGCTCGGCCGATACCGAGACCATCGACGGGGTGACGCTGCCTTCCTATCGCGGCGACATCATCAACGACATCGCCTTCACGCCGGATTCGCGCGAACCGGATCCGGCCCGCCAGGCCATGGCCTACCGCCAGTCGGCGGCGACGCTGAACCTGCTGCGCGCCTTCGCCTATGGCGGATATGCCAATCTCGACAACGCGATGAAGTGGATGCTCGGCTTCGTCAAGGACACGCCGGCCAACGACAAGTACCGGCACCTGGCGGAGCGCATCGAGGAGGCCCTCGACTTCATGCGGGCCTGCGGCATCGACCCCGAGGCCCATCCGGAGATGCGAACCACGGAGCTCTACACGAGCCACGAGGCGTTGCTGCTCGGCTACGAGGAGGCGCTGACCCGCGTCGATTCGACCTCGGGCGACTGGTACGCCACCTCCGGCCACATGCTGTGGATCGGCGACCGCACGCGCCAGCCGGACCATGCCCACGTCGAGTATTTCCGCGGCATCAAGAACCCCATCGCCTTCAAGTGCGGCCCCAGCCTCGACGCCGACGGCCTCATCAAGCTGCTCGACGTGCTGAACCCGGAGGACAAGGCCGGGCGCATCACGCTGATCTGCCGCTTTGGCGCCGACAAGGTCGAGAAGCACCTGCCCGCCCTCATCCGTGCCGTCGAGCGCGAGGGACGGACCGTCGTCTGGTCCTGCGACCCGATGCACGGCAACACGATCAAGGCCGGCAGCGGCTTCAAGACCCGCCCCTTCGACCTCGTCATGGGCGAGATCGAGCGCTTCTTCGCCATCCACGAGGCCGAGGGCACCTATGCCGGCGGCATCCATCTGGAAATGACCGGCAAGAACGTCACCGAGTGCACCGGCGGCCGCGCCGCCATCACCGACCTCGACCTCTCCGACCGCTATCACACGCACTGCGATCCGCGGCTCAATGCCGAGCAGGCGCTGGAGGTGTCGTTCAAGGTGGCGGAGATGCTGAAGCGCCAGCGGCTCAACCGCGCCCCTGCGGTGCGCGAGGCGGCCGAGTGACACGCTCCGCCTGACCAGAAGGACGAGGCCCGCCCCGGTGACCGGAGCGGGCCTTTTTCGTGCCCGACGATGACCGGGGGGTCAGTACTTGATGCCGACGCCCGCCCGCACCGTGTGCAGGGTGACCGGGACGCCGCCCATCGAGGGGATACGCAGGAACTGGTACTCGGCACGGGCGAAGACATTGTTGGAGATCAGTGCCTCGACGCCGGTGCCCATGGCGAAGCCGAAACCGACGACGCCGTTCGAGGTGCGGGACGTGTTGACCAGGTCCGAGTAGCCGGCCGTGTAGTCGACGCCGTCGCCGGCATCTGTGTCGATGCGGCTGATCCCCGCCCGGTACGACACCGACGTGTTGCCGCGGGCGATGGCGATGCCGCCGGTCATGTAGGGCATCACCCGCCCATAGGCCCAGCCGGCGCGAACGCGCGCCGTGAAATAGTCGGTGAGCGTGGCGCTGACGGTGCCGCTCTGGGAGAAGGAATCGGTGAAGCCGGTCTGCACATACATGACGTTGAACGGCTGAGCCCAGTTGCGCGTTCCGCCGCCACCGCGTGCGACGCGGTTGTAGTCGAACTCCACACCGATGACCGCATCCTCGAACTGCGCCTGGTAGCCGACGAAAACGCCGAACATGACCGGCGTCGAGCGGATGGGATCGACGTTCACATAGCTGAGGGCGGAGGTATGGGTTGTCGTATCGAGATAGATGAGTCCGTTGAGCAACCGCTCGGTCTCGCGGCGGGCCATGCCCTGGGCGTCCATGTTGAGGCTGCCGATGCCGCCCTGAATGCCGCCATAGACGCCGGACCAGTTCGGCCCGGTTTCCTCATAGGCGGGAAGCGAGCCCCTCAGCGCCATGTCGGCCGCGCCCGCACCGCCGGCGATCGCCAGGGTCGCCAGCAGGGCCGCAATACCAGTCGTGATCGTCGAACGCGCCGCCATGCCGGCCTCCTCGTGAGACTCGGCCGCCTGAGGCCGATCCCGAACAGGCCCTATTCATGAATCATCAAGGTTACCGGCGGGTTAAGCCCGAAGGGCAGCAAACCTTTGTTTCACATCGATATTTTTACTCCTCGTTCAGCAATGTTAACGAAGCGTGCACCGGTCGTGCACGCGGCGGCCTCCGCATGGCCCCGTCACAACCGGATGGCCACCCCGCCGGCACCGCATTGAGAACGCCGGGGCCGCGCGTTACATCTGCCATCATGACCCAGTCGCCCTCCTCGCTGCTCATCGCCGTCGCCCAGCTCAACCCCGTCATGGGTGACGTCGCCGGCAACCTCGCGAAAGCCCGCGCCGCCCGCGCCGATGCCGCGGTGGCCGGCGCGGACCTCATCGTCTTCTCCGAGCTCTTCCTGTCGGGATATCCCCCGGAGGATCTCGTGCTGAAGCCGGCCTTCCAGGCCGCATGCCGCCAGGCGACGGAGGCCTTTGCAAGGGACACCGCGGACGGCGGGCCGGCCGTTCTCGTCACCACTCCCTGGGCCGAGGACGGCCGGGTCTTCAACGCCGTGGTGCATGCAGACGCCGGATTGATCCAGGCGATTCGCTTCAAGGTCGACCTGCCGAACTATTCCGTCTTCGACGAGAAGCGCGTCTTCGCTCCCGGTCCCCTCCCCGGCCCCGTCAACGTCCGCGGCGTGCGCATCGGCGTGCCCATCTGCGAGGACATCTGGGACGAGGAGGTGGTCGAGACCCTCTCGGAAACCGGGGCTGAACTGCTCATCGTGCCCAATGGCTCGCCCTATCGCGAGACGGTCTATGACGAGCGCATGAGCACCATCGTCGCCCGCATCACCGAGAGCGGGCTTCCCCTGCTCTACGTCAACCAGATCGGCGGCCAGGACGAGCTCGTCTTTGACGGCGCCTCCCTGGCGGTGAATGCCGACCGGTCGCTGGCCATGCAACTGCCGGCCTTCGCCGAGACCATCGCCTTCGTGAAGGCGGCGAAGGAAGGCGGTACGTGGCGACTGTCGGGCCCCGTCCATGCCCATGACAACGGCGACGCGGCCAATTACACCGCCTGCGTGCTGGGCCTGCGCGACTATGTCGAGAAGAACCGTTTCCCCGGCGTGGTGCTCGGCCTGTCCGGCGGCATCGATTCCGCCCTCTGCGCCGCCATGGCGGTCGATGCCCTCGGCCCCGAGCGCGTCCATTGCGTCATGCTGCCCTACAAGTTCACCTCCGAGGACTCGCTCAAGGACGCCTTCGATTGTGCAAGGGCCCTTGGCGTGCGCTACGACATCGTGCCGATCGCAGGCGCCGTCGAGGGGCTGGAGGCAGTCCTCGCCCCCCTTTTCAAGGGCACGAACCGCGACATCACCGAGGAGAATCTGCAGAGCCGCGCCCGCGGCACCATCCTCATGTCCATCTCCAACAAGTTCGGCGCCATGGTGGTGACGACCGGCAACAAGAGCGAGATGTCGGTCGGCTACGCTACGATCTATGGCGACATGAACGGCGGCTACAATCCGGTGAAGGACCTCTACAAATCCGAGGTCTTCCGCCTGTCGGCCCTGCGCAACCGCTGGAAGCCGGCAGGCGCGCTCGGTCCCGATGGCGAGGTCATTCCGGTCAACATCATCGTCAAGCCGCCGACCGCCGAGCTGCGCGAGAACCAGAAGGACCAGGATTCCCTGCCGCCCTACGACGTGCTCGACGCCATTCTCGAGCGCCTCGTCGAAAAGGAGGCCTCGATCGCCTCCATCGTGGCCGACGGCTACGACATCGACATCGTGAAGAAGGTCGAGCGGCTGCTCGCCATCGCCGAATACAAGCGCCGGCAGGCGGCCCCGGGCGTGAAGGTAACCGCCCGCAACTTCGGACGCGACCGCCGCTATCCGATCGTCAACCGCTTCCGCGATTCGGGCGAACCGCTGCCGCAGCCCGACATGACCGTGGTCAACCCGACCGCCATGCCGAAGCTCGATGTGGTGGACTTCTGAGGGTCGGCTGCGCGGCTAGGCCGCCGCGCCACCCGCCCGGGCCGCTATTGTCCCAGCGTGAAGGAATAGGTGACGCTGGACCCGACCGTCACCTGATGGACGCTTCCGCGCTGGTTGACGAGCGGAGCGGCCGCCGCACTCCCGGCGAGCCGGTCGTAGGCGGCAAAACCGGTGACGGTCCAGCCGGAATCGAACCGGTAGGCGACCTGCGCCGCCGCGCCGTATTTCATCAGGCCGCCGCGCGCCTGATAGGGGGCGAGCCCCGAGGCGATGCTCTCCGCCCCGGAGACGGAGAAATAGGTCGAGGCGTAGCGGTCACTGCCGAAGAAGGCGCGCGGACCCGCCGATACGGTCCAGCGTGGCGCCGGCCGCCAGATGACATCGGCCCCGGCGCTGCCGACCAGCGCGGCGTGACCGCCGATGCCGTGCCGCACCGCGGCGCGCAGCCGCAACCACTGAACCGGAAACAGCTCGGCGAAGGCGCCAGCTTCAACCGTGAGCCCGACATCGGAGATCCCGGCGAGCCTTGCATCGTCGCGCGCCCGGCGTGCCCCGACCAGGCTGACATTGGGGCCCATACGCAGCCAGCCGAGATCGACCAGGGCCGGCGCGATGCCGTCGTCGCACGATGAGAAGCGCTCCGGCGCCCCGGGCGCCCTCAGCGACAGCCGCGGCATGATCATCGGCCCGAGCCGGCTCGATCCCATCCACAGTGGAGAAGCGGTCACGGTGCCGCCGAGCGTGACGGTCCAGCCCCGGGCAGCCTCGGGCAGGGACTGGGACGATGCGGGGAGAGTGGCGAGGCCGACGGCCGCCGCGGCGACGAGGATTCGGGAGACCATGAACACAGTGCGTCCGGAGAGAATGAGGCGATGGTAGCCGGGTGCGGTTAACAGCAACCGCACACGCCGGCCTGCCACACCAAATTCTCTACGTCCGACAACCGGTGCTGGACCTCTCCCGGCCTCCGGGCTACTGCGACACTTCGACAGACCAGATCGAGCCCTCTCGTCATGACCGATCCCGAACTCTTGAAACGCGACGCTGCCGCCAGGGCGCTGACCTTCGTCGAGGATGGCATGCGTCTCGGCCTTGGGACCGGCTCAACGGCCAAGCACTTCGTCGATCTTCTCGCCGAACGTGTGAAGGCAGGCCTGAAGGTGGTCGGCGTCCCGACCTCCGAGGTCACCCGCGCCCAGGCCGAGCGTCTCGGCGTGCCGCTGACGACGCTGGACGAGACGCCAGAACTCGACATCACCATCGACGGCGCCGACGAGATCGACCCCGACCTGAACCTCATCAAGGGCGGCGGCGGGGCGCTGCTGCGCGAGAAGATCGTCGCGGCTGCCTCGGCGCGGATGATCGTCATCGCCGACGCCTCCAAGCGCGTCGAGGCGCTGGGCCGTTTTCCTCTGCCGATCGAGGTCAACGCCTTCGGCCTCCGCGCCACCGAGCGCGCCATCGCCGGGGTGCTCGAGACCTGCGGCTGCCCCGGCCCCCTGACGCTTCGCCGGAAGGCGGACGGCCATGTTTTCGTCACGGACGGCGGTCACATGATCCTTGATGCGGCCTGCGCGCGGATTCCCGATCCCCCGACGCTCGGCTCCCGCCTTCACTCCGTGCCCGGCGTGGTCGAGCACGGCCTGTTCATCGGTCTGGCGTCGTTTGCGATCATCGCTTCCCCTCGAGGCGCAGAGGTCGTAGGACGTGTCGGACACTAGAGCCGCTTCGGCCAGGCGCGGCCGCAAGACTTCCCGAGGAGAGATCCCGATGTTCGCCCGTTCGTTCGCAGCTGCCCTTGCCGCCTGCGCCCTGTTGGCCCTGCCCGCCTCCGCGCAGCAGCAGCGCCCCCCGGCGCCTCTGGCCCAGGCTGCCCCGGTCCCGCAGGCTGCCGCCCCCATGCCGCCCGCCGACCACGTGGCCCTGGCCCGTCAGGTCGTGGAGCTCTCAGGCGCGTCGTCCTCCTTCGAGAACGTCATCCCCGCCTTCGTCGAGCAGGCGAAGTCGCTGTTCCTGCCCACCAACCCGGATCTTGGACGTCAGTTCAACGAGGTCGGCGATGTTCTGAAGGCGGAGTTCCAGCCACGTGTCAACGAGCTGATCCACGGCATCGCGGTGGCCTATGCCCAGCGCTTCTCGGTGGACGAACTCCGCCGCATCCAGGCCTTCTACCAGTCCGCCGAGGGCCAGAAGCTGGTGCGCACCATTCCCTCCATCATGGAGGAGACCTTCGGCCGGTCGCAGCAGTGGAGCCAGTTGGTGACGCGCGATATCGTCGCCCGCTTCCGCGAGGAATTCGCCAAGCGCGGCATCCGCCTCTGAGGCTGCGCCTCTCTGCGCCAGTCTATGAATCTTGTGCCTGAAGCGCCGGCCTCGTGCCGGCGCTTTCGCGTCGGAGTCCGCGATCGGTCTCAGTCCTCGTCGGCCTTCATCGACCAGCCGAGCCGCTTCCACAGCAGGGGACCGAGCAGCGCTATGGCGGCGACGACGATCAGCGTCGCGGAGACGGGGCTCTGCAGCAGAACCATCGGATCGCCGTTGTTGATCTGGAGGGCGCGCCGCAACTGGGTCTCCGCCATGGGACCAAGGATCATCCCGACCACGACGGGTGCGATGGGGTAGTCGAAGCGCCGCATGCCGAAGGCCAGCAGGCCGAGGATGAGCACCAGGCTCAGTTCGACCAGAGACCCCTTGGCCGCCAGCACGCCGACACAGGCAAACACCAGGATGCCGCCATAGAGCCAGGGCCGCGGGATCGACAGCAGCCTCACCCACAAGCCGATCAGCGGCAGGTTGAGGACGATCAGCATCGTGTTGGCGATGAACAGCGAGGCGATCAGGCCCCAGACAATATCGGCCGAGGTGACGAAGAGCAGCGGCCCCGGCTGGAGATTGTACTGCTGGAAGCCGGCCAGCATGATGGCCGCCGTTGCCGAGGTGGGAATTCCAAGGGTGAGGAGCGGCACCAGCGTGCCGGCCGCCGAGGCATTGTTCGCCGCTTCCGGACCGGCGACACCCTCGATGGCGCCATGGCCGAACTCCTCCGGGTGCTTCGACAGCTTCTTCTCGGTCGCATAGGAGAGAAAGGTCGGCACCTCCGCGCCGCCGGCAGGCAGGGCGCCGATGGGAAAGCCGAAGGCCGTGCCGCGCAGCCATGGCAGCCACGAGCGCCGCCAGTCCTCGGCTGTCATCCACAGCGACCCGCGGATCTGCTCGATGCGCCCTTCGGCCATCGCCCCCTTCTGTGAGGCCACGGCCATGGCCTCGCCGACCGCGAACATGGCGACAGCCACCGTCGTGACCTCCAGCCCGTCGAGGAGGTCCGGGATGCCGAAGGCGAGGCGCGCCTGTCCGGTGAGCTTGTCGATGCCGACGAGGCCGAGGGCGAGACCGACGGCGAGCGAGGTCAGGCCCCTGAGGCGCGATGATCCGAAGGTGGCGGAGACGGTGACGAAGGCCACCAGCATCAGCGCGAAGTAGTCCTCCGGCCCGAAGGCGATGGCGACCTCGGCGAGGAACGGCGCGAAGACCGTGAGCAGGGCGGTGGCAATGGTGCCGGCGACGAAGGAGCCGATGGCTGCGGTGGCGAGGGCAGCGCCGCCGCGCCCGGCCCGGGCCATCTTGTTGCCCTCCAGCGCGGTGACGATGGAGGCGCTTTCTCCGGGGGTGTTCAGCAGGATCGACGTGGTCGATCCACCATACATGCCGCCGTAGTAGATGCCGGCGAACATGATCAGCGATCCCGCCGGATCCATCTTGAAGGTGATCGGCAGGAGAAGTGCCACCGTCATGGCCGGGCCGATGCCCGGCAGGACGCCCACCGCCGTGCCGAGGAGCACGCCGATGAGCGCGAACAGGAGGTTCATCGGTTGGGTGGCGATGGCGAGGCCATTGCCCAGCAGGGAGAGCGTTTCCATGGCCGTCAGAACCAGCTCTCGGTGAAGCCCGAGGGCAGGGTCAGTCCGAGCAGCCGCACGAAGAACAGATAGACGGCAAGCCCCATGGCCGCGCCGATGCCGAGATCGATATGGGCCCGACGCGATCCGAAGCCACGGGCCGTCGCGGCGAAGAGCAGTGCGCAGGCCGGCACGAAGCCGGCCGTCTTGATCAGCAGGATCATCACCGCGAGCCCGCCGGCGATCCAGGCGACGGCGGTCCAGTCGGCCTCGTCCCGCGGCGGGAAGGCGCCGCGCAGACCGGCGAGCACCGTCACCACGCCGAACAGCAGCAGGAGCGCGCCGACCAGGAATGGCATCATCTGGGGGCCGAGCGTCTGACTTCCGAAGCTGGCGCGCAGGGCCCAGGACTGCCAGACGACGACGGCTGCGACGACGGCGAGGCCAAGACCGATGGCGACGACCGGCCGATCAGGCGTGCGCGCGGTCTTCGTCTCCATCACGCCTTCACCAGGCCGAGGTCGCGCAGCACGCCAGAGACGCGGGCGATCTCCTCCTTGAGGAAGGCCTCGAAGGCGTCGCCCCCGAGATAGGTGTCCTGCCAGCCCTTGGCGGCGAGCTGGTCGGCCCAGGCCTTGGATTTCGCCATTCTCTCGACGACCTCGGCGAGGCCGGCCCTCTGGGCGGGACTGAGGCCTGGCGCGGCGAAGACACTGCGCCAGTTCTGCAGTTCGAGCTTGAAGCCCTGCTCGGCCAGCGTCGGCCCCGCGAGGCCGGCCGTGCCCTGCGGCGCGGTCAGACCGAGCCACCGCATGCGGCGGCCCTTGACGTGCTGCTCGAACTCGCTGCCGCCGCCGACCCCGACCGTGACCCTGCCCGAGAGGATGGCCGCCAGGGCCTCTCCACCGCCCGAGTGGGCGATGTAGTTGACCTTCGAGCCGTCGGCACCGGCGAGGCCTGCGAACATCGCTGCGGTGATGTGGTCGACGCCGCCGGCCGACCCACCACCCCAGCTGACCTTCGTCACGTCGGCCTTCAGCGCCGTGACGAGATCCTGAACCGACTTGATCGGCGAGTTCTGGGCGACGACGAGCGCCTGCCATTCTCCGGTCAGACGGGCAATCGGCGTGACGGCGTCGAGCGTCACGGGTGCCCTGTTCATCAGGATGGCACCGACCATGACGAAGCCGGAGACCATCAGCGCCGTCGGATCGCCGCGCGAGCCGTTGACGAACTGGGCGATGCCGATGATGCCGCCCGCGCCGGCGACATTGGTCACCTGGGCGGAGCGGACGATGCGCTCGGAGGTGAGCACGCCCTGCATGACCCGCGCCGTCTGGTCCCATCCGCCGCCGGGCGCTGCCGGCGCCATGATCCTGACCTCGGTGGGAGACTGCGCCCACGCCGGCCCGCCGGCAGCCACGGACAGGACGGCCGTGCCGAGCGCGACGGCTTCGCGCCGGGTGAGTGTGGTCATGGGCGTCCTCCTGAGATCGTTTGCCGGGGACTGTGACACTGCGATGGCGGTCCCGCCATAACGTGTATTGCGGATCGGTCCCTGTCCCCGGCTATTCCAGCCTGAGATGCGCGCGCCCGCCGCCGAACAGGGCGCCGGTGACGACCCCCAGCGAATGACACCAGGCCACCCATCGGATGCGTCGCACTGTGCCCGGAGGCAGTTCCGCCGCCCGGGGATGACGGGCGAGCACCTCGGCGATCTCGCGCATCCGGCCGCCGAGGGTCCATCGCACCGATTCCATCACCGCCACCCGCGGACTGTCGCTATGGCGCCTGAGCGAACTGCCGAAGACGAGACCGTTGTCGAGGACGTGGATCGACGCCTCCCATAACGACGTCCGCTGGATGTGGTTGATGGGGAAGGCGTTGCTGACGGCCATCGGCCGGCCGAGCACGAATTGCTCGTACTCGTGGATGCGAAAGCTGCGCGTGCCGACGATGTCGCGTCGAAAGACGGTCGTGGCCACCGTACCCGTCAGCTCGGGTGCATCGCTGGGATGCCAGTGGCGATAGAAATTGAACAGGAAGTTCGCCCAGTCCCAGGGCGCAGTGGAATCGAGATTGGCCGCAGTCCCGGTGATGGCGAGTTGCTCCGGCGGAACCACGGCGATGGCGGCCAGGACCCCGTCGAGCCACTCCTCCGTCGGCACGGAGTGATCCTCGATCGAGACGATCCAGGCCGCCTCCTTCATGAGGCCAGGCAGCTTCGCCCGGAGCTGGAACACGCTCTGACCCGGAATGACGACGAGTTCGAGGCCCTCCTGAACGGGAAAGGGTCGCGGGTCCTCCTGACCGGAGACGATGGTCATGACCACACGGCCGCCGAGCCGTGGCGCCAGCCGCTGCAGGGTCGCCTCTGACTTCGACCAGGGATCTCCGCTGACGACGAAAATGTGCAGGTCGTGGGGCCGCGCCTCATTCGGCCAGAGGCTGGCAGCCTCTGCGGCGTTTCCCGCCTCCCGGAAGCGATTGCGGTACTCGACCGACTGCGTCAGCGCCGCGGTCAGCTCCGATGGATCCTGCGGCAGATCGGCGAGTTCACCCTCGGCCGGCGGACGGCCGAGCAGGGTTCTGAAGAGGTGTTCGCAACGTGCCGCATGGGGACCCCCGGCATTCTCGGTCCGATCCAGCACATGTGTCACCTGGTCCCCCTGTCCTGCGACCGCCGACCATGGCGCGATCAATCGCGCCATGCAACGTGAGGCCAGCGCCGCGTCTCGGCGCCCTCGCGCGTTTGTGTCCCCGCGGGCCTGTGATAATCGCTGGCGACAGACCATCTCCGGGGCGCGCCACATCGCGCGCCCGCCCCCTGCAGAGGAAATCCCCGATGAGCTTCGACGTCGACCTCTTCGTGATCGGTGGCGGCTCGGGCGGCGTCAGGGCAGCGCGCATCGCGGCGACCCATGGTGCGAAGGTGATGCTGGCCGAGGAGTACCGCATGGGCGGCACCTGCGTGATCCGCGGCTGCGTCCCGAAGAAGCTGATGGTCTACGCCTCGCAGTTTCACGAGCATTTCGAGGATGCCGCGGGCTTCGGCTGGACGGTCGGACCGGCGCGCTTCGACTGGCCGACCTTCATCGCCGCCAAGGACAAGGAAATCGATCGCCTCGAAGGCATCTATGGCGCCAATCTGAAGAAGGCCGGCGTCGAGATCGTCGCCCAGCGGGCGACGGTCGCCGGGCCCAACAGCGTGCGCCTCGCCGACGGCCGCACCGTCTCGGCACGGCACATTCTCGTCGCGACAGGGGCGCGTCCCTCCAACGACGACGCCCTTCCGGGGCGCGAACTCGCCATTTCCTCCAACGAGGTCTTTCATCTGCCGGAACAGCCGAAGCGGATCATCATCGCCGGCGGCGGCTACATCGCGGTCGAGTTCGCCGGGGTCTTTGCAGGCCTCGGCTCCGAGGTGACCCTCGTCTATCGCGGCGAGAAAATCCTGCGCGGCTTCGACGAGGACCTGCGCGATCACCTGATGGCCGAATATGCAAAGAGGGGCATCCGGCTCGTGATGAACGAGACCTTCGCCGGCATCACCCGGACCGAGGCCGGATTGGCGGTGGCCTTCAGGAATGGTCACGCACCGGTCGAGGCCGACCAGGTGCTGATGGCGATCGGCCGCAAGCCGAACACGGCGGGCCTCGGCCTTGAGGCAGCCGGGGTCGCCCTTGGCCCCGATGGCCAGATTATCGTCGACGAGGAAAGCCGCACCTCCGTGCCCTCCATCCATGCGGTCGGCGACGTCACCGACCGGGTCAATCTGACGCCTGTCGCGATCCGTGAGGGCCACGCCTTTGCCGATACGGTCTTCGGCGACAAACGCTGGGTCGCCGACCACGCGATCATTCCGACAGCCGTCTTCTCCGAGCCGGAGATCGGAACCGTCGGCCTGTCGGAGGAGCAGGCGCGCCTGTCGGGCTGCGCTCTCGACATCTACAGGGCCACCTTCCGGCCGATGAAGCACACCATTTCTGGCCGCGACACCCGGATGCTGATGAAACTCGTGGTCGACGGCGAAACCGACCGTGTTCTCGGCGTGCACATCTGCGGGCCGGATGCCGGTGAGATGATCCAGCTCGCCGGAATCGCGGTGAAGATGGGCGCGACCAAGGCCCATTTCGACGCGACCATGGCGGTGCATCCGACCGCCGCCGAGGAACTGGTGACGATGCGCACCCCGGCCGAGCGGCACCCGAAGACCGCCGCGGCGGGGTGAAGGCCTGTGGCTTCCCGGCGCCTGTCGCAATCGGTCGTCGTGAGCGACCGGCTGGAGCCGCCCACGGCAGATGGGGCGTGCCGCGCCGCCCGCGACGGGGTCAGCCGCAATCGCCGATGAGGCGCTGGGCGACCCAGCCGACCCGGCCGCTCCGGTACTGCGGGTCGCCCGGCTGGTAGAGTTCGCCGTCGGGCCAGTACATCACCTGGGTCCAGGCACCGGAGCGGATGACCTCGCCCTGATTGCGCGCGCGCAGATGGACATTGTGGCCGGTCTTCATCCGGGCAAGCAGGCGGGCGTCGGCCGAGGGGCCGGCGCGCAGGGCGGCGAAGCCGTCGGAGGTCGGCAGCACCTCGCAGACCGAGTTCAGGGCGAGCGCGGGGCCGGTGGCGAGACCGAGGCAAAGAAGCGATGCGGCCAGCAGGCCGGTACGTGCGGAGCGGTGGTTCATCGGTATGTCCCCCTCAGGATCGATGGATGCGCTCTCCTAGCGCCCCGACCCTGCCGCCCCGTCGCGCCCGCAATGCCGGCCTGTTTCCCACGTCTCCGTTGTGTTGCAGCCCGAGCCGAAAGGCGCGAACCCCTGCACTCGCTCAGCGCGGCACGATGATCAGCGTGCCGATCGCCTCCCGCTCGATGTCGGCCCGCCGTGTGCGCATCGGCAGGAACTCGACCTTCGCCCAGCGCTCCGCGAGATTGCGATAGAGGCGCGAGGTCGGCAGGCCCGACTGCCCGGTGGAGTGGATGAACAGCGAGCGCTCCGGGTCCGCCATGTCGTAGATCGCCCTCAGCGAGGCCGAGTGGCGCGACACGAAGGGTTCGGCGTGGTTGCGGATCGTGTGGCGGTTGACGTTGACCGTGTAGGTGTCGCCAGGCACAGGGACTCTCACGTCGAAGATTCGCGCCAGCGCGCCCACGCGCGCGAAGGGGCGATGCTCCGAGCGGGCATCATGGGCGGTGCCCCAGCGCCAGCCGCGCCAGTCGGCGCCATAGCGCTTCTCGAGATCCTCGAGCGCCAGATCGAGAGCGCGCGACACCAGGGCGCCGCAGTCGCCACCGGCGGGTGCCTGCCGGGCATTGCCGCACCAGGCGTCGGCTCCATCCCTGCCGGACAGCACGGCCATCATGAAGACCTGCCGCTGGTCCCAGTAGGCGGCGAAGAGGTCGGGACCGAGTTCATCCGCATAGACGAGCCGCGTCAGTTCGCGCACCCAGGCCGTCGCGACCAGGGGTTCAGGACGGTCGGTCGCCATCGTGCCGTCGAAGCCGGACAGCGCCGCGACGACGTCCCTGACACGCTCGGGCATGACCCGGCCCCGACCCGCCTCGGCCTTGCGGTGGGCCTCGACGAGGAGGGGCAGCATCTCGCGGACGGCATTGGAACGGTGATCCGCCTGCAGTGTCCGGAAGCTGTCGAGGGTATGCTTCTCCCGGGCACCGAGCAGTTCGGCGATGCGGTTGGCCCGATGCGGGGTCGCCCATTCCGAAGTGATATGGTGCGGATAGCCCTCGGGGGTGATCCGCTCGTTCGCCGTGATCCGGAATCCACGCGCCGGATTGAACTCCTGCGGCAGTTCCTCGAAGGGCACATAGCCCGCCCAGTCGTAGCGCGCGTCCCAGCCCGGGGCGGGGAAGAGCCCCTTCAGGTCGTTCTCGGGCTTGCGGACGGGGACACGCCCGGCGGCGATGAAGCCGATGTTCCCCTCGATGTCGGCATAGACGATGTTCTGCTGCGGAGCATCGTAGTGACGGGCGGCGGCAAGGAACTCGGCCCAGTTGCGGGCCCTGTTGAGCCGCGCAAAGGCTTGGACCGTGAGGTTGTCCGGGCTGAGCGCCGTCCATTGCAGCGCCAGGGCATGGCCTTCGGGCGCTGCTGCCGTCGCCCCGCGCGAGGCGCCGTCCGAGATCACCGGGCCATGCCGCGAGATGCGCACGGTGAGCACCTCGTCGGGTGCGCCGCGCACCCGGAGGACCTCGCGCACCGTATCGAAACGCGCCCAGCCGTCGGGCGTGCGGTAGCGGGACGGATCGGCAGGATCGACCTGTTCGATGAAGAGGTCCTGCACGTCGGGACCGGTATTGGTGAAGCCCCAGGCGATGTGGTCGTTGCGGCCGAGCACCACGCCCGGAACGCCCGGCAGGGTAGCGCCGATGACCGTTCCCGCAGGCGACGTCAGCCGCGCGAAATACCAGAGCGCCGGCGCCGACAGGCCGAGATGCGGATCATTGGCCAGCAGCGGCTTGCCCGTCTCCGATCGCGCCCCGGACACCACCCAGTTGTTGGAGCCCACTCCTTCCAGACCCAGGTCGAAAGCCTGGATCAGGCCGGCGGTGCGCGCCGCCTGCGGCTTCAGCGAGCGGTAGAGGGCGAGATAGTCGGGCAGCGCCGGCCAGCTCTCGCCGGGGTAGGGCGGCAGGAACTCGCCGATGCGTGCCATCGGCAGGCCGGCCTGGGCGAGCCGCAACCGCGTCAGCTCGGCATTGAGATTGCCGCCGAGATCGAGCGCCATCATCAGCGACCAGGCGATGGAATCGACGGGCGACCAGGGCTCGGGGGCGGACGCCTGCAGGATGTGGAACTCGGGCGGAAGCGGCGAGGACCGCGTCGACAGGTAGGCGTTGACCCCGCGCGCATAGGCGGCGAGGAACACCCGCGTCTCGGCCTCCAGGTTGGCGAAGATCGCCTCGGCAGAGCGGCGGATGCCAATGGTGCGCAGGAAGCGGTCGGTTTCCAGACCCGGGGCACCGACGACCTCGGCCAGCCGGCCGTCGGCGATCCGGCGGTTCATCTCCATCTGCCACAGCCGGTCCTGCGCATGAACGAAGCCGAGTGCGGCGACGGCGTCCGCCTCGCTGGCCGCGAAGATGTGCGGCACGCCCTCGCGATCGCGCACGATCTGGACCGGCCGTTCGAACCCCGGAAGGGTCACCGTTCCCGCGACCTGGGGCTCGACCGCGCGCACATACCAGAGGGCGAGGCCCGCTGCCGCCAGCAGAACTGCGACAACGGCGGCGAGCGACCACTTCAGAAGACGGCGAACAAAGCGCATGGACCTGGATCCGGTGGAAGGCGGGGGAGTTGATCACCGGGGCGGGATGCGGGCAAGGTGCCGGGCGACGGATGCGCCGCTGGCTGGCGCCCTGCCGGAAGGAGAGCCGACCATGGCCGACAACGAGGACGAAGCGGCCGTCGAGCGCGTCGCCCGGCGGATCTTCGAGTTGCAGAACCCTGGCAAGCCCTGGCCGGGCGACGCTCAGGCGAAGAGCAGCGAGCAGGAGCGCTATCGCGCGCTCGCCAAGAAGGAACTCGGCACGAAGGAGAGCTGAGGCCTCAGCGCCCGCGGCGCATGGTCAGCGTCACCCAGCCCTCGATCTCTTCGCGCATCACAAGACGAAGGCCCCTGTCACGGTAGGCCGAGATGACCAGGTTGGCATGCGGCGGGATGATCCCCGACAGCACCACCGTGCCACCGGGGGCGACGAGGCGGACGAGATCGGTGGCGAGCCCCACCAGCGGGCGCGGCAGGATGTTGGCGAGGATGAGGTCATAGGGCGCGCCGTTGCGAAAGCGCGCGTCCTTCAGGCCCGCCGCATGGATGACCCGCACATGGGCGCGCGCCTTGTTGAGCACCGCGTTCTCATGCGCCGCGATCACCGAGATTCGGTCGATGTCGGAAGCCAGCACAGGCACGCGGTGGCGCAGTCCCGCGGCGATCGCGAGAACGCCCGTGCCGGTCCCCACATCCAGCGGCCGGAAGGCGCGGCCCGCCTTGGCGAGCCGGTCGATGGCGCGCAGGCAGCCGAGCGTCGTGCCGTGATGGCCGGTGCCGAAGGCGAGCGCCGCCTCGATCTCGATGGGAATGGCGTTGGCCGACACCTTGTCGCGGTCATGCGAGCCGAAGACGGTGAAGCGACCGGCCTGCACCGGCTTCAGCCCGTCGAGCGAGGTGCGCACCCAGTCGCGCGACTCGATGGCGTGGAAGGTGACGCAGGCCGCCACCGCCTCGCCCGCCGTCGCCCGTACCAGCGAGCGGACGTGATCCTCGTCCGGCGCGTCGCGAAAGAAGACCTCGACCAGCCAGATTTTGCCGTCGGGCGCCTCGAAAGCCGCGACAGCCGTCTCGGCCGGATCGAACATCTCGCCGATGAGATCGCCGACCTTTCGCGCAGCGCGCTCCGAGGTCTCCAGGCGCATGAGATGGGTGGGTGACACGGGGTGCAGTCCTTCGAGCATGTCGCGTGATAGCGGCACGCCGCGCGTCTGTCATCAACCGGTGATGGCTGCGAAGGATGTCGCGCAATTTACGCTACGTCATGTTTGTGCGCCGAGGATTGCACAAATTGTATGCAATGCCAATTACATCAAGAAAAACAGTGCCTTGGTCGCGAACGACAACAAGGTGATTTAATACATTGATAACCGCACTATTTCACCTTCCCCGGCAGGAGATCTGCCGATGACCACTCTCGCCCCGACACTTGATGCCGCGCCCTCGCTCGACACCATCCTCGCCGCCACCCGCCAGGTGAAGGGGACCACCGCAGCGAAGATCGACGAGATCCACAAGATCACCAACGGATTGCGGATGCTGGCTCTGAACGCGCTGATCGAATCCGCCCGGGCCGGAGAAAACGGCCGTGGCTTCTCCGTGGTGGCCGCCGAGGTGCGTGAGATTTCGAGCAGGGTCGGGGCAATCGCCCAGCAGTTCTCGACCGAACTCTCGCACCAGATGGACGGTCTGGAGAGCATGACCCTGGCGATGAGTACGCAGGCTGCCGGCCAGAGACTGATGGACCTGGCGCTCAACGCCATCGAACTCATGGACCGCAACCTCTATGAGCGCACCTGCGACGTGCGCTGGTGGGCCACGGATTCTGCCGTCGTCGACGCACTCGGCGATCCCTCCAACGAAAGCCTGTCCCATGCCTCGCGTCGGCTCGGCGTGATCCTTGGCGCCTATACCGTCTATCTCGACATCTGGCTCTGCGACCGTGAGGGCCGCGTCGTTGCGAGCGGCCGGCCAGATCGGTTCCCGATCGCGGGCCAATCGGTTCGCCAGGAACCGTGGTTCGCCAAGTCCATGGCACTGGCGACCGGCGACGACTATGCCGTTGCCGATGTGACCCGCGCGCAATTCCTGCAAGGCGCGGAGGTCGCCACCTATGCGACGGCCGTGCGCGCCGGCGGCGCCACCCACGGCGCGCCTCTCGGAGTGCTGGCGGTCCATTTCGACTGGGAACCTCAGGCGCGCGCCATCGTCCAGGGGGTCAGGCTGTCCGAGGAGGAGGCTGGCCGCAGCCGAGTCATGCTCGTCGATGCCCGCAAGCGCGTCATCGCCAGTTCGGACGGCCGCGGTGTGCTGGGCGAAACCATTGCCTTCGACACGGCAGGGCGCCGGTCCGGCGTCGTCCAGGGCGCCGATGGTACGACGACCGCCTTTCACCTGACGCCGGGCTACGAGACCTATGGCGGGCTCGGCTGGTACGGGGTCATCCAGCAGAAGAAGGGGTAGCCTCTACCCGACGTTACTCGGCCGCAACGCGACGCGAGGGTGGATCAAACGGCACGATCAGCAGAAGACCACCCGTTGCGGCCTCATTGAATTCCGGATCGGAGCGGAGCTGATCGATGCTCCGCGGCCCCGGGAAGGGTCTGCCCTGCAACTCTTCCCAATCCTCGGCGGCGAAGGCGATCGCTTCCGCGGCATTGGCCACCGCCTCGTCGATTGTGTCGCCTGCCGAAAAGGCTCCCGGCACGTCGGGAAACTGCACGCCGTAGCAGCTGTCGGAATCCTTGTGGACGATGGCGATATAGCTCGGCATGGCGCAGACGAGGTTCGGATTACCGCTCGCGGGCCCAGCCCGCCTGTCGATAGATGGAATACACTGTTCCGAGCGGCAAGTCTCGCTTCGGGTGAGGGACCGTCACCATCCGGCGCAGGCCATCGTGGAAGAACTTGTGGTGCGAGCCCTTGACCGCCCGCAGCGCATAGCCCTCGGATTCGAGACGGCGGATGATGTCGCGGCTGTCGCGGAGCATGGTATCGGCCTTCGAATCAGTTCAGGTCGACAGCAAGAATATGCGGCTAGACCAACGGCGAGCCGAGTTGATGAGGCAGATATCCCCATTACCCCAATGTTCACAGGGTTATTGCATCGCTAAGCGAAAGATTGGTCCCCAAATTGACAGCCTTGGATGCATTCACGCCGCCTGGACGAAACTGTCCACGACCTTCTTCTCGCCGGCCTTGTCGAACTGCACGGTGAGCTTGTTGCCCTCGGCTGACACCACGTCGCCATAACCGAACTTCAGGTGGAACACCCGGTCGCCGGGCTGGTAGCGCGAGGGTTCGCCGGTCGACTTGGCGACGAGGTCGCCGTCGATGGTGCGGCCGCCCCCCGAGCGGTCCGTCAGCCGGCCCTGGAAGCCGCCACGTCCCTCGGCGAAGGTCGACCCGAAAGCCTGGCTGCCGGTGCGGCCGGTGAAGCGCGCCTGCGCCTCGTTCAGCGATCTCTGTGCCTGGGCCCGCTGCCAGCCGGGCGTAGAATAGGTCGAGGAGAAGCTCTCCACCTTGTCGAACCGGTTCTGGCCGAAGCCACCGCGACCCATGCCGCCATAGCCGGAGGTGCCGAGCCCTTCCGAAATCTCGACATGCTCGGGCGGCAGATCGTTGACGAAGCGGCTTGGCACCGTCGACTGCCAGAGGCCATGGATCCGTCTGTTGCCGGCAAAATAAATCTTCGCCCGCCGCCGCGCGCGGGTGATGCCGACATAGGCGAGCCGGCGTTCCTCCTCGAGGCCGGCGCGACCGTTCTCGTCGAGCGAGCGCTGGTGCGGAAACAGCCCCTCCTCCCAACCGGGCAGAAACACCGTCTCGAATTCGAGGCCCTTGGCCGAATGCAGCGTCATGATCGAGACCGCATCCTCGGTCTCGCCCTCGCCGCGCGCCTCGGTGACGAGCGCAATATGTTCGAGGAAGCCGGCGAGGTTCTCGAATTCCTCCATGGAGCGGACGAGTTCCTTGAGGTTCTCCAGGCGCCCGGCGCCCTCCGCCGTCTTGTCCTTCTGCCACATCTCCGTGTAACCGCTCTCGTCGAGCACGAGCTGGGCGAGCTCGGAATGGGGCATGGCCTCGATCTGCCCCGCCCAGCGGTCGAAATTGTCGATCAGGCCGCGTAGCGCATTGCGCGCCTTCGGTTTCATCTCCTCGGTCTCGGTGAGCACGCGCGCCGCCTGCATCAGCGGCACGCCCTGCGCGCGCGCATGGTCGTGCAGTTGCTGGAGTGTGGCATCACCGAGGCCGCGCTTCGGCGTGTTGACGATGCGTTCGAAGGCGAGGTCGTCGGAGATCTGGGCGACGCAGCGCAGATAGGCCAGCGCATCGCGGATCTCCAGGCGCTCGTAGAAGCGCGGCCCGCCGATGACGCGGTACGGCAGCCCGATGGTGATGAATCGGTCCTCGAACTCGCGCATCTGGAACGACGCGCGCACCAGGATGGCCGTCTCGTTCAGCGCATGGCCCTGCCGCTGCAGCTGCTCCAGCTCCTCGCCAACGGAGCGGGCCTCTTCTTCCGAGTCCCAGACGGAAGTCAGCGTCGGCTTCTCGCCGTCCTCCCCGTCGGTGAAGAGCGTCTTGCCGAGCCGCCCCTCGTTGTGGGCGATCAGATGGGCGGCAGCCGCGAGGATATGGCCGGTGGAGCGGTAGTTGCGTTCGAGGCGGATGACGGTGGCGCCGGGGAAGTCCTTGTCGAAGCGAAGGATGTTGTCCACCTCGGCGCCGCGCCAGCCGTAGATCGACTGGTCGTCGTCGCCGACGCAGCAGATGTTCTGCGGCCGCCCCTCCTGCCGCTGGGCGAGGAGGCGGAGCCAGAGATACTGGGCGACGTTGGTGTCCTGGTACTCGTCGACGAGGATGAACTTGAATTTGCGCTGGTACTCCGCGAGCACGCCGGCATTCTCGCGGAACAGGCGGATCACCTCCAGCAGCAGGTCGCCGAAATCGACCGCGTTCAGCACCTTCAGCCGCGCCTGGTAGTCGGCATAGAGCTTCAGGCCGAGCCCGTTGGCATAGGCTGCGGCCTCGCCGGCCGGCACCTTGTCGGGGGTCAGGGCGCGGTTCTTCCAGCCGTCGATGGCGGAGGCGAGGACGCGGGCCGGCCAGCGCTTCTCGTCGATGTCCTCCGCCTGGATGAGCTGCTTGAGGAGCCGGATCTGGTCGTCGGTGTCGAGGATGGTGAAGCCGGGCTTGAGGCCGGCGAGCTCGGCATGGCGGCGCAGGATCTTCACGCCGGTCGCGTGGAAGGTTCCGAGCCATGGCATGCCCTCCACCGCCTCGCCGACGAGATGGGCGATGCGCTCCTTCATCTCCCGCGCCGCCTTGTTGGTGAAGGTTACCGCGAGGATTTCGGAGGGGAAGGCCCGGCGCTGGTTGAGGATATGGGCGATGCGGGTGGTCAGCACCCGCGTCTTGCCGGTCCCGGCCCCGGCGAGCACCAGCACCGGCCCGTCGAGCGTTTCGACGGCGGCCTGCTGTTCGGGATTGAGGCCGGCGAGATAGCCGGCCGCCGCCTGGTTGCCGCGCGCGGCCATGGCCCTCTCGGCGAGACTGGGCTGGCGCGGGGCGGAGGGGTCGGTCATGGGCGGGAAATGTTCCGATTCGATTCCCGCTCAAAATGGGGTTTCCCGCGGGCAAAGCCAACCCGGGGAGGCGATCGGTAGTGGCCAGCCTCTCCCAAGCCTCCCGCCGAGGCAGGCGGCCCCAAAAGACGAAAGGCCGGCGTCGCCGCCGGCCTTCGAGGCATCGGAAAGAACCGAATGACTCAGCGCAGCACGACGACCCGCGTGCCGACGCGCACCCGGTTGTAGAGGTCGGTGACATCGTCGTTGGTCAGGCGGAAGCAGCCCGAGGACACCGCCGTGCCAATCGTGTGCGGCTCGTTGGACCCGTGGATGCGGTAGAGCGACGAGCCGAGATACATGGCGCGGGCGCCGAGCGGATTGTCGGGGCCGCCCGCCATGAAGCGCGGCAGGTCGGGGCGGCGGCGCAGCATCTGGGCCGGCGGGCGCCAATCCGGCCACTCGGCCTTGCGGGTGATCGTCTGCGTGCCGCCCCAGGAAAAGCCCGGGCGACCGACGCCGACACCGTAACGGATCGCGGTGCCACCGGCCTGGACGAGATACAGGCGGCGCTCCTGCGTGTTGATGACGATGGTGCCGGGCGCATAACGGCCGGTGAAGGCCACCGTCTCGCGCGGGATCGCCGAGACACCGGTGCCCGGACGGGGGCCGCCGTCGGTGCGCGGCATCACCCGCATCGGCTGGTTGGTGGCAGGATCGATGATGACCTGGTCGCCGTAACCGAAGTTCACGGTCTGGGCCGTCGCGACAGCGCCCGAGAGGGCCAGCGCGACCGTGGTTGCGAGGATGGGCAGGAAACGCCGCATGAAAGCACCTTGCGAAGTTGACGATAGGCGGGACGACCGTGAGCCGGCTGCGATCGTGACCGTCGGCACTTGGTTGGTGCGATAGAGCGTAATCACCTACCGTTACGCAATGGTAGCCATTGCGGCACAGCAGCAAAATCTGCCTGTTTCGGAACAGGTGTGACCGCTCCGCCACGCTTCAGGGAGGGCCATCCTGTTGCGGACGCTGATGTTTTCCAGACCGGGCTTCACGGAAACGTGATCTGACCTGTCTCGGCGCGCAGGCTGCCGAGCGCCTCTCGCAATTCGACGCCCGAGCCTTCATATAGGGCCAATGTCCATGATCCCTGATTTGACCGGTGGCGCAGACGATATCGTTGTGCCCTTCCAGGTCGACGAACTCGATCTCCGCGGCCGTGTCATCCGCCTCGGCCGGACGGCCGGCACCATCATCGAGCGCCACGGTTATCCCGCGCCGGTCGCGCGTGTTCTTGCCGAAGCCACCGCGTTGACCCTGCTGCTCGGCTCGGGGCTGAAATTCGACGGCCGCCTGATCCTGCAGACGCAGACCGACGGGCCCGTGCGCATGGTGGTGGTCGACGTGGCGACGCCCGACCGCGTCCGCGCGCTCGCCCGCTTCGACGCCGAGGCGGTCACCGCGGCGACCGCAGCGGGGCGCGACGATCCGGCGGCGCTTCTGGGCACCGGACAGTTGGTCATGACCATCGACCAGGGCGGCGACATGCA
>CAZPMD010000034.1:0-36769 GCA_964587395.1 uncultured Hyphomicrobiales bacterium | reverse complement strand
GGCATGCCGCACGGCTCGGCGCCCTATCCGTGGAGCATCAAGCGGGCCTGACGGCCCGGTCCTCTGTCCGACTTTCCAGACACGCGAACGGCCGGGCATGACGCCCGGCCGTTCTGCCATCCGGGTGGCGGATCAGATGTGCGAGCCGTCGCGGGCCTTGTCGCCCGCGCCAGCAGGTGGGGGGTCGAGAGGTTCGAAGGGGGATGACGTCGGCGCGGCGGAGGAGCGCGTAGCGGCCGTGGCGGCTCCGGTCACCTCGTCGATGATGCCGCGGGCGATCTCGCGCTCGCCCATGATCACGGTGCCGGCACCGAGGCCCGTCAGGTGCTCGACCTCGGCATCCGAATGGGCACGGGCGATGATGATGAGCCGCGGGTTCGCCGTCCTGGCCGTTTCGACAATCTGGCCGGCCTCGAAGGCATTGGGAATGGTCACGATGAGCCGGCGGGCGCCGGCGACATTGGCGCTGCCAAGGATGTCGTCGCGGACCGCATTGCCTGCGATCGTCTCGACATCGTCGTCCCTGAGCCGGCCCTGGGGCCGGGCGGCGTCCTCGATGACCAGGAAGGGCAGGGATTTCTCACGCAGAGCCTGGCCGACCAGGCTGCCGACACGGCCATAGCCGACGAGAATGGTGTGGTCGGTGAGGGACGTGATCGGCGGCGATGCCTCGTCCGCATCAGGTGTGAGCGGCGTCGGCGCGGCGGGCGCCTCGGCCGCCGCCGCGGCGCCCTGGTCCAGCCGCCGCTTGATCCAGCCGACACCGGCGAAGACCGCGGGATTGAGCATGATCGACAGGATGGCGCCGGCCAGGATGAGGTCGCGGCCCTGCTCGGGCAGCAGCTTCAGGCCGACGCCCAGTTCGGCGAGAATGAAGGAGAACTCGCCGATCTGGGCCAGCGAGGCCGAGATCGTCAACGCCGTGCCCACCGGATATCGGAAGGCGACAACGATCAGGAAGGCGGCCAGCGACTTGCCGATGACGATGATGAAGAGTGTCGCCAGGATCGGCCAGGAGCCTGTCATGAGGCTCCAGGGATTGAACAGCATGCCGACCGAGACGAAGAACAGCACCGAGAACGCATCGCGCAGCGGCAGAGATTCCTCCGCCGCCCGATGGCTGAGCTCCGACTCGCTCATGATCATGCCGGCGAAGAAGGCGCCGAGCGCAAAGGAAACGCCGAAGAGCTTGGCGGCGCCGAAGGCAACCCCGAGCGCGATGGCGAGAACGGCGAGGCGGAACAGCTCGCGCGATCCCGTGTGGGCCACATAGTGCAGCAGCCAGGGAATGACCTTGCGGCCGAGGCCCATCATCACGGCGACGAAGCCGGCGACCTTCAGAAGCGTCACGAGAATAACGCCGCCGACGCCGAGGCCGAGCCATTGCACAACCGGGTCGCTCGCGGCGGCCGATGGCGCCTCGCCGCCGAGAAGCCCCGCGACTGCCGGCAGCAGCACGAGGGCGAGAACCATGGCGATGTCCTCGACGATCAGCCAGCCGACTGCGATGCGGCCCCGTTCGGTCTCGATGATCCGGCGTTCTTGCAGCGCCCTGAGCAGCACGACCGTCGAGGCGACTGACAGCGCGAGGCCGAAAACAATGCCAGCCCCGGTGGTCCAGCCGAGCGCCCAGGCGAGCGCCATGCCCATCGCCGTCGCCGCGCCGATCTGCACGACGGCGCCAGGCACCGCGATGGCCCTGACGGAGAGCAGATCCTTCAGCGAGAAGTGAAGGCCGACGCCGAACATCAGCAGGATGACGCCCATTTCGGCGAGTTCCGTACCGAGCTTCTGGTCGGCGACGAATCCGGGCGTATGGGGTCCGATGAGGATGCCGGCGAGGAGATAGCCGACCAGGGTCGGTAGCTTCAGGCGGTTGGCGATGAGCCCGAAGATGAAGGCGAGCCCGAGACCGGCGACGATGGTGGCGATCAACGGGGTGTCATGCGGCATCGTCGAGCCTTCGGCCTCATATCAACAAAACAGGGAAATTGGCCGACGAAGGCCCAATGACTCCAATATGGGGTTCGCACCGCCGTGAGGCAACGCAAGCGGCGCGGCAGGTTATCCGCGACTCGCACGCCTCAGATGCCCGAGGCGAGGTAGCCGCCGTCGACCGCCACGACCGTGCCGGTGACGAAGCCGGCGGCGGGGGAGGCGAGATAGACGGCCGCGCCGACGAGTTCCTGCGTCTTGCCCCAGCGGCCCATGGGGGTGCGCCTGAGGGCGCTCTCCTTGCGCTCCGGGGGCATCTTGGCGGCGTTGAGCTCGGTCATGAAGAAGCCCGGCGAGATGGCGTTGACGCGCACGCCGCCCATGGCCCATTCGGCGGCGAGCGTCTGCGTCAGGCCGACGATGGCATGCTTGGTCATGGCGTAGGGACAGGCGCGCGGCCAGCCGCGGTGGGCCGAGAGCGAGGCGATGTTGACGATCGCGCCCTTTCCGCGCTCCAGCATCAGCCGGCCGAAGGTGGTGCAGGTGAAGAAGACGCTGGTCTGGTTGGTGCGGAAGATGAACTCGACTTCCTCGGGCGTGAAGTCCAGCGTCGGCTTGATGATGGTCGTTCCCTGGCAGGGCACGAGAATGTCGATGGGACCGAACTCCCGCGTGACCGTATCGGCGAGACGGGCGAGCTCGCCGCCATCGGTGACGTCGGCGATATAGCCCTGCGACCCGGGATGGGCGGCGGCGAGGCGGGCGGTGGCCTCGCGGAGCTTTTCCGGGCTCCGCGCCGCGATGGCGACGCGGGCGCCGGCAGCGGCATAGCCATGGGCAATCGCCTCGCCGATGCCGCTGGAGCCGCCGATCACGAGGGCATTCAGCCCGGCGAGAGAGAGGGAGGTGGACGGCTCGCTCATCGGGCTGCCCCCTGCATGCGAGGCTGGAAGGGCCGCCGGGCGGCGTGGCGAAGCATGGGCATGTCGTTTCCTCCATCCGGACAACTGCCGGCAATTGATTCCTAGCGTGCTAGTATGCCAATGCCGATGCAAGTGGCGGCGGCGCCTGTCCGGCGCGGGCCTGCCGACGCATCCCGGCATGGCGGAGGTTCAAAACGATGCACAGACCCCTGCAACGGCCGCAGTCCCTCGCCGAACAGGCTGCCGTCACCATCCGGCAGCGCATCATCGACGGCCATTTGCCGCTGGGCAGCGCGCTGTCGGAGGTGGCGCTGGCCGCCGACCTCGGCGTCAGCAAGACGCCCGTGCGCGAGGCGCTGCTGCGCCTCAGCAAGGATGGCCTCGTCGACATCCTGCCGCAGCGTGGCACCTATGTCTTTCGCCTCGATGCGCGGCAGGTGGGTGCGCTGACGGTGATGCGCGAGCTGCTGGAGCGCAAGGCGCTGGCCATGGCGGCACCGTCGCATCGCGAGCTCGGTGCGGCGCTCTCACGGCTTGTCGCCGCCATGGAGCAGGCGCTGCCGCTGGATGATCCCCAGGACTACCGGCGGCTTGACGATGCCTTCCACCAGACGATCATCGACGCGGCGGACAACGAGTTCCTCGCCGATGCCTATGACCGCATCGCCTTTCGCGTGCAGGCGCTGCGCTCGGGCCTCGCGCGCGTGCGCGAGCGGAACCAGAGGTCCTTCGGCGAGCACGGGCGGATCGCAGCCCTCATCACGGCCGCAGACATGGCGGCCGCGGATGACCTGCTCGGTCATCACATCCGCTACAATGGCGATGCCTATGTCGCCACCCTGGGCGGCGGATGACCCCGCGTCCTCGGGCGAAGGGGGCAGTCTGACGAAAACGACCGTCAGAACGAGAATGTTGTTCTTGTTGCGTGCCAAATTTCTTGCTGTAGGATAAAGAAATTCTACAACTCGCAGGGATCGCCAAAGGCGACCGGCCGGAACCGCAGCCATGGACGCCATCGACAGGAAGATCCTCACCATCCTGCAGGACGACGCGACACTCTCGATCGCCGAACTCGCCTCGCGGGTGAATCTCTCGCAGACTCCCTGCTGGAAGCGCATCCAGAAGCTGGAGGCCAGCGGCTTCATCATCCGGCGCGTGGCGCTGGTTTCGCCCGAGAAGCTGGGCCTCGGCCTGACGGTCTTCGTCTCGATCGAGACCGCCGACCACTCGCGGGAGTGGCTGGCCCGCTTCGCCGAGACCGTCGCGGCGATGCCCGAGGTGATGGAATTCTACCGGATGGCCGGCGACGTCGACTACATGCTGCGTGTGGTGGTCACCGACATGGCGGCCTACGACGCCTTCTACAAGCGGCTGATCGAGACCATTCCGCTGAAGAACGTCACCTCGCGCTTCGCCATGGAGCGGATCAAGTCGACCACGGCCTATCAGGTGCCGCAGCCGGCGGGAAAGGGCTGACCGCGACGCTGCGGCCGTCCGCCGGCGGCCCTCTGGCCGCGTCCGGTGATTGCCCGGTCCCCGTCGATTGTCGCGTCGCCCGGCGGCCGGAACCCGTCGACCTCCGCGTCGCGTGCGCAGTGGCGACGGGTGCCGGGTCATCTCCTGGTGGAGCCGAGTCGCGCGGGCGATATCGCCCTGAGACGGATTCGCGGGCCATCTCCTGCGATTCGACAGCCGAAACCCTCGGATTCAAGGATTTGGGGACCTGCGGCGAGGGGGCATCCGCGGCGGACGCCCTTTGCGGGAGATGTGGATGTTCTCGCCATCGCACCCCTCCAGGGCTCTGCGAGACATGACGGGCGGCCATTGAGCCGGCGCGGCAATTAACCGGCTCACGCCCCCGTGACCTTGAAAAAGGAACGCATTTTCAGACAATTGGTGGTGCCGGGGGGAGAGGCGCCGTGGTTAAGGGGCGCGTGTCCTTCGTGCAACAGTCCCCGCCAAAGCCTGTGGTGGAGGCGTTTGGGCCCCTTCTTTCGATTGATCGGCGCGGGGCCATCGGTAATGGTGACCCTGCGACGAAGGGGGGCACCCCGGTCGCACCGCTCTTCCTGGGGTCGAACGGCACGAGCCACGACAGCAGAAAAAGCGGCCACACGGGGAATATCGGAACCAAGGCCTTCTTCGGGAAACCGGACAGGAACCAGGGAACCAGGCTCCCTCAGGAGAAACATTGGAGGTCTACATCATGAAGACGGTTAAGAGCCTTCTTCTCGGCGCTGCGGCGGGCTTCGTTGCCCTCACCGGCGCTCAGGCAGCGGATCTCCCGGGCAAGGCTGCCCCGGCCGAGTACGTGCGCATCTGCGACACCTACGGCGCGGGCTTCTTCTTCATCCCGGGCACCGACACCTGCCTTCGCATCGGCGGCTACGTCCGCATGGATGCCTATGCCAACCAGACGTTTGGCGCTGGTACGACGGCCTATTCGACCCGTACCCGCCTGCTGCTGAACTTCGACGCCCGCTCGAACACCGAGTACGGCCTGCTGCGCGCCTATGGCGAGTTCATGATCCAGCGCGGCCCGGGCAACAACGTCCTGCCGACGACTCTCGCCACCGGCGCTGGTTCGACCGGTCAGGCGTCGGCCGCCTACATGTCCCGCGCGTTCATCCAGTTCGCTGGCTTCACGTTCGGTAACTCGGCCTCGTTCTTCAACTTCTACCAGGGCGACGTCCAGTTCGTTGCTTCGTCGGGCGCCGCCATGGACCCGTCGCGCAACTCGTCGAACCTGATCGCCTACACGGCGTCGTTCGGTTCGGGCTTCTCGGCCACGGTCTCGATCGAGGATCCGCAGTTCCGTCGCATCGGCGCTATCGGCACGATCGCAGCTGCTGCAACCCAGATCAACGGTGTTGTCTACAACGGTCAGGCCCTGCCGGATATCGTTGGTAACCTCCGCGTCGACCAGGGCTGGGGCTCTGCCCAGGTCATGGGTGCCTTCCATGAGGTTCGAACGAACCTGAACACGGTTGCTCCGACCCCGGGGGCCTCCGCCACCGGTTGGGCTATCGGCGCGGGCATCCGTCTGAACCTCGACATGCTCGCCCGCGGCGACGTGCTGTGGTTGCAGGCGACCTATGCTGACGGCGCTCTCGGCTACGTCTTCACGAACGATAACTCGGACGGTCTCATCCAGACCCGCCAGGCGATCGGTGTTGGCTTGGTTAACGCGCTCTACGCTGACGGTACGCTCAATGCCGCTGGTAGCGGTATCGCGAAGTCCAAGGCTTGGGGTGTGCATGCTGGTTTCCGGCACTTCTGGACCCCGGCTCTTCGTTCCGCCCTTTGGGGTAAGTACGTCAACATCGACGCTCCGTCTGTAAATGCCATCGCTGCTTTTGGTGGGTTTGCTGGGGGCAACTCGACGCTGACGGACATCCGCTTCTGGCAGATCGGCGTCAACACCATCTGGTCGCCGGTTCGTAACCTCGACCTCGGTGTCGAGGTCGTCTACTCGAACCTCAGCTCGCGTCAGAATGGCTCGGGTAATGCCGCTGTTGTGACTAACGGTGTCTCTACTCAGGGCAATGCCAACGCCTGGTCCGGCATGTTCCGCGTCCAGCGCAACTTCTGATCGGGTCCGGTCCCAGACCGGTTCCAGTCTCAAAGACCCCGGCGGGCAACCGCCGGGGTTCTTTTTTGTCTGCGGGCGCCATGCGTTCCCGTGCGGCGGACGTCACGCGACGGGGATATGGTCGGCGCCTGTAGCGTGTGGACTCGGCGGTCGGTCCTGCGGGCCTGCGGTGCTCCGGGCGATTGCCGCGGCTCTCTGGCCGATGGCGTCGCGACGGCACCCGGCGACGAGGGCGCAGCCAAATTCGAATTTAAATAATGTAATTAAAACAGTATTGTACCGGAATTATCTCATCTATCGCGAGAGCGTTGGTCCGCTCTTCTTTTCCCTTGCGTCGGAATCGCGGTGACGGCATTCCGGTGAGGCAGTCGCGCGGGATTCGGTGCGCGGGCGCATGGGTCGTCTTCGACGGGGGCAGGGCATGGCGGATGCGGGTCTCGGGCGCGTCATGCGGCATTGGCCGCGCCTGATCGCGATGGCATTGCTGCTGCTGGCGCTGGCGCCGCATCATTCTGCGGCACAGACGGCCGAGACTCCTGCACCCTACCAACTCTCCCTGGTCCGCGAGGGCGACCTCGTCGCCCTCGGCGGTTTCCTGCCTGACGAGGCAAGCCGCGACGCCGTTCTTGGCGCCATCCGCGCCGTGTCCGCCGAGATTTCCGTGATCGACATGACGACGCTGGCGGCGCAGGCGCCGGCCGGCTTCGCGCAGGCTGCGCCCTGGGCGGCTGGCCTCGCCGCGCGGCTGAAGCCGGGCTCCGTGCTTCTGTCCGGCACGGATGTCACCGTGGAAGGGAGGCCCGACGGGCTCGCCGGGCAGGCTGCGGTCGCGGCCGCCCTCGACCAGCGTCCCGCCGGCTTCATCCTGCTGCGCAACGCGCTTGCCGCGCCGCTCGTCAGGCCCTTCCTCCTGACGGTCGAACGCAACGCGGGCGGCCTCTCGCTCGGCGGTGTGGTCGCGAACGCGACCGAGAAGAGCGAGCTGGCTGCCTTTGCCGGGACGCTGGGCCTCGGAGCCGTCACGGATGCGCTGGTCGTCGCGGATGGCGCGCCGCCGGCCATCGACCGGATGGCTGCCGCCCGCTTCGGGTTGACGCAACTGGCACGGATGACGACGGGAACCGTGCGGATCGAGGACGCAGCCCTGTCGCTGGAGGGCGAGGCGGCCGACCGGGCGGGGTTCGCGGCGGTGACGCTGGCGCTCAGGTCCAGCCCGCTTCCCGGCGGCGTCTCGCTCAAGACATCGCGGCTCGAGGCGCCGGTCGTCGCTCCCTATCGCTGGATGGCGGAGAAATCGGCCTCGGGCCTGCGTCTGCAGGGCTATGTTCCCTCCGAAGCGGTTCGTGCGTCCATCGTCGCAGCGGCGGAAGCCCTGTTCGCGCCGCTCGCCGTGGCCGACGAGCAGGTGGTGGCGCGGGGCGCGCCGGCCGGCTTCGACACGGCCGCCATTGCCGCCATCGGGCATCTGGTGCTTCTCGACCGCGGCCGCGCGACCCTGTCGGCTTCCGCCCTGGCGATCGATGGCGATGCCGGGTCCTCCACGGCCGCCGCTGCGGCGCGTGCGGCGATCGAGGGCTCGGTGCCCTTCGGCTTCACCGTCGCCCACAGGATTGCCGCCCCGGCGCCGCCCGTCGTGGCTCCGCCGCCCCCTGCGCCTCCCGCCTGCCTCGCCACCATTGCGGCGGAGATGGCAGCGGGCGGGATCGTCTTCCAGTTCGGCCGCGAGGCCATCCGGCCGGAGAGTGTCGCGCGGGTCCGGCGCATCGCCGAGGCCATGAAGGTCTGCCCCACAGTCCGCTTCTCGGTCGAGGGGCACACTGATTCCGACGGTATCGCCAGTCAGAACGTCGATCTGAGCCATCGACGGGCCCAGGCGGTGGTCGCCTTGCTCATCCGCCAGGGTGTCGATGCCGGGCGTCTCCTGTCTGAAGGACACGGCGCGGCGAAGCCGCTGGTGCCGAATGATTCTCCGGCGAACAAGGCCCGCAACCGCCGCATCGAGATCATCGCGCGCTGAAGCGGCTCGTCCTGCCGGGGAATTCGCGGGGTGCCGCCGTCGCTTCCGTTTGAAGCCGGCGCATGCATCCGCTAAAGGGACGCACGTTTGAATTTCTGGGCCCGCGCCTTGCGCCGCCCTCGAGACCCTTGAGGCTTCCATGCACCGCTATCGCTCCAAGACCTGCGGCGAGCTGCGTTCGACCCATGTGGGCGAGACCGTGCGCCTGTCCGGCTGGTGCCACCGCATCCGCGACCATGGCGGCATCCTCTTCGTCGACCTGCGCGACCACTACGGCATCACCCAATGCCTGGCGGACCCGGACTCGCCCGCCTTCAAGGCGCTGGAAGCCTGCCGTGCCGAATGGGTCATCCGCATCGACGGCAAGGTGAAGGCGCGCGACGAGGGGCTGAAGAACCCGAAGATTCCCACCGGCGACGTCGAGGTCTTCATCACCGAGCTCGAGGTGCTGGGCAAGGCGGACGAGCTGCCGCTGCAGGTCTTCGGCGACCAGGACTATCCGGAAGAGACGCGCCTCAAGTACCGCTTCCTCGACCTGCGCCGCGACAAGCTGCACAAGAACATCATGACGCGCGGCGAGGTGGTGGACGCGATCCGCCGCCGCATGAAGGGGCAGGGCTTCTTCGAGTTCCAGACGCCGATCCTGACCGCCTCCTCGCCGGAGGGCGCACGCGACTTCCTGGTGCCGAGCCGCATCCATCCCGGCAAGTTCTACGCCCTGCCGCAGGCGCCGCAGCAGTACAAGCAGCTCATCATGATGAGCGGCTTCGACCGCTACTTCCAGATCGCGCCCTGCTTCCGCGACGAGGACCCGCGGGCCGATCGCCTGCCGGGCGAGTTCTACCAGCTCGACCTCGAGATGAGCTTCGTCGAGCAGGAGGACGTCTTCGCGGCGGTGGAGCCGGTCATCCGCGGCGTGTTCGAGGACTTCGCCGAAGGCAAGCCGGTGACGGAGGCGTTCCCGCGCATTCCCTACGCCGAATCGATGCGCAAATACGGCTCCGACAAGCCGGACCTGCGCAATCCCCTGGTGATGCAGGACGTCTCCGAGCATTTCCGCGGGAGCGGCTTCAAGGTCTTCGCCCGCATGCTGGAGGACGCCAAGAACCAGGTCTGGGCCATTCCCGGGCCGACCGGCGGCTCCCGTGCCTTCTGCGACCGCATGAATGCCTGGGCTCAAGGCGAGGGCCAGCCCGGCCTCGGCTACATCATGTGGCGCGAGGGCGGGGAGGGTGCCGGCCCCATCGCCAACAATGTCGGTCCCGAGCGCACGGCCGCGATCCGCGACCAGCTCGGCCTGAAGGAAGGCGACGCCGCCTTCTTCGTCGCGGGCGACCCCGACAAGTTCGTCAAGTTCGCCGGCCTCGCCCGCACCAGGGTCGGCGAGGAGCTGAACCTCATCGACAAGGACCGGTTCGAGCTTGCCTGGATCGTCGATTTCCCCTTCTACGAGTGGAACGAGGACGAGAAGAAGGTCGACTTCTCGCACAATCCCTTCTCCATGCCGCAGGGCGGCCTGGAGGCGCTGAAGACGCAGGAGCCGCTGTCGATCAAGGCGTTCCAGTACGACATCACCTGCAACGGCTACGAGATCGCCTCGGGCGGCATCCGCAACCATCGCCCCGAGGCCATGGTGAAGGCCTTCGAGCTCGCCGGCTATGACGAGGCGACGGTGATCGAGCGCTTCGGCGGCATGTATCGCGCCTTCCACTATGGCGCGCCGCCGCACGGCGGCATGGCGGCCGGCATCGACCGCATCGTCATGCTGATCTGCGGCGTGCAGAACCTGCGCGAGATCTCGCTGTTCCCGATGAACCAGCGCGCCGAGGACCTGCTGATGGGCGCGCCGAACGAGGCGACGCCGAAGCAGCTGCGCGAGCTGTCCATCCGCATCGCCATCGACCCCAAGAAGCCGTGATGCCGGCGGTGGCGGGCGAGGGCGCCTTCGAGAGCCGCTTCGTCACGGCGAAGGACGGCCTCAGGCTCCATGCCCGGGTCTATGGCGGCGCGGCCGGGGGTCCGGTGCCGCTCGTCTGCCTGCCCGGCCTGTCGCGCAACTCCGGCGACTTCGACGTGCTGGCGCGGGCACTCGCACCCGAGCGACCGGTGATCGCCCTCGACTATCGCGGGCGCGGCCTGTCCGGCTGGGATGCCAACTGGCAGAACTACGCGCTGCCGGTGGAACTGGAGGACGTCTTCGGCGTGCTGGCAGCGCTGGGGCTGGACAGGGCCATCTTCCTCGGCACGTCGCGCGGCGGCCTCCTGACCATGCTGACGGGCATGGCCAGGCCCGATCTCCTCGCCGGCGCCATCCTCAACGATATCGGCCCGGTCATCGAGGGAGCGGGACTGGCCCGCATCCGCGCCTATCTCGGCCGCCTGCGGGAGCCATCCACCATCGACGAGGCCATCGCCCTGTTGAAGGACGCCGGCGCCGGGCGCTTTCCCGCGCTGACCGACGACGACTGGCGCGGCCAGGCGGAGAGCATCTGGACGGACAGGGACGGCGCCTTTGCCCCCGCCTTCGATCCGGCGCTGGCGAAGACCCTCGAGACCGCCGACTTCAGCCAGCCGCTGCCGACGCTCTGGCCGCAGTTCGACGGCCTCGGAGGCGTGCCTCTCATGGTCATCCGCGGCGAACACTCCGACATCCTGTCGGAGGCGACCGTCGCGGCGATGGTGGAGCGCCGGCCGGACCTGGACGTCGTCACGGTTGCCGGGCAGGGCCATGCGCCGCTGCTCACCGACTCCGGGTCGATCGGCCGCATCGCCGCGTTCGTGCGTCGCCGCGACGCAGCCTGATCCCTGGGGACTGTGCCCTTGCGCTGCCTTGGCAGTGTGATGGCGTCACTTTAAGGTCTTCGTCCCGGGGGCAACTGCGACAGCGCGACAGTGAACATTCCCAATCTTCTGACGCTTCTGCGCATCCTGCTGGTGCCTGTCGTCGTCTGGGCCATCGCGCAACGCCAGATGGAGATCGCCCTCGCGGCCTTCGTGGTCGCCGGCATCACCGATGCGGTCGATGGCTATGTCGCCAAGCGCTTCAACCAGCAGACGGAACTCGGGGCCTATCTCGATCCGCTGGCCGACAAGACGCTGATCGTCTCCATCTATCTGTCTCTCGCCATTTTCGGTTTCATCCCCCCCTGGGTCGCCATCCTCGTGGTCTCCCGCGACATCATGATCGTCGGAGCCGTGGTGCTGTCGACGCTGATGGAGCGGCCGCTGACCATCCAGCCGCTCCTGGTGTCCAAGGCCAATACGGTGGCGCAGATCGTCTTTGCGGCGCTGGTTCTGGCAGCCAAGGGCCTGAAGCTCGATCTCGACTGGGCGATCTTCCTCGCCATGTGGTCGGTGGCGGTCCTCACCCTCGCATCAGCTGGCGCCTATGTGATCGGCTGGACGCGGCATATGTCGAACTGAGCGGCCTCTCGCCCCGAAGCCCCTTGCATGCGGGCCCGGGCATTGCGACCTTGGGGCGAGCGGATCGATCTGCCCGGTCTTGAGAGGATTCAGCCTTTGACATTGCAGCGACAGGTCGGCTTCTGGATCGGCGGCCTCGCAGTTCTGGCGCTGTCGCTCTTCGTGCTGCGCGGAATCCTGCTGCCGTTCATCGCGGGGCTGGCGCTGGCCTACTTCCTCGATCCCATCGTCAGCCGTCTGGAACGGGTCCGGGTGCCCCGCGTCGCCGGTGCGCTGGCCGTCATCGGTACCTTCGTCGTCATCTTCGTCGTCCTGACGGTGCTCATCGTCCCGATCCTCGCCAACCAGCTGACCGTCTTCGTCACGCGCCTGCCGAGCTACGTGGTGCAACTTCAGGCCCTCGCCACCGAGCAGAACCGCGAATGGCTGCAGCGGATGTTGGGCGACCGCCTGCCCGACGTGTCTCGAACGATCGGGGACATCGTCTCTCAGTCGACGGGCTGGGTCGCCGGCTTCGTGCAGCAGAGTCTGTGGACCGGCGGCGCGACCTTCCTCTACCTCTTCGCCCTGTCGATCATCACCCCGGTGGTTGCCTTCTATCTCCTGAAGGACTGGCCGCGGATGATGGCCAAGGTCGATTCCTGGCTGCCTCTGCAGCACCGCGAGACGATCCTCGGCCTGATGCGCGAGATGAACGTGGCAATGGCGGGCTTCGTGCGCGGGCAGGCGACGGTCTGCGTCGTGCTGATGATCTACTATGGCATGGCGCTGACCGGCGCCGGGCTGAACTTCGGCCTGCTGATCGGCCTGGGGACGGGCTTCCTCTCCTTCATCCCCTATGTCGGCTCGGTCACCGGCCTGACGCTGGCGCTGGGCGTCGCCATCGTCCAGTTCTGGCCGGACTGGACCATGGTGCTGGTCATCCTCGGGATTTTCGGCATCGGCATCTTCTTCGAGTCCTACGTGCTCTATCCCAACCTCGTGGGCGAGTCGGTCGGCCTCCATCCGGTCTGGCTGATGTTCGCGCTGTTCGCCTTCGGCGCGCTGTTCGGCTTTGCGGGGCTCATGCTGGCGGTTCCGCTGGCCGCCTCTGTCGGCGTCTTGACCCGCTTTGCCATCCGGCAGTACCTCGCGAGCCCGCTCTACACGGGTGTGCCGCGGGTCCGGTCGCATGACGGTTCGGCCCGGCCGGAGAGTTGAGATGGTTCCGAGTCCGACGCGGCCCGGTCCGCGCCAGATGGCGCTGGATCTGGCGCTGCCCGAAAGCCTGTCCAGAGACGATTTCCTCGCCGCGCCCTGCAATGAGACGGCGCTGGGACTGATCGAATCCTGGCCGGAGTGGCCCGCCAGGGTGGTGGCGCTTGTCGGGCCGCCCGGCGCCGGGAAGAGCCATCTGGGCGCGATCTGGGCCGACATGGCCGGCGCGAGGCGTCTCGCCGCCCGGGACCTGGCCGGCACCAACCCCGCCGAGGCGCTCGCCACCGGAGCCCTGCTTCTGGAGGATGCCGGACCTCGGACCTCGGAAGTGGCGCTGTTCCATCTGCTCAACAGCGCCCGGGAAGAGGATGCCTTCGTCTTGATGACCGCCCGCGAGGCGCCGGTGTCGTGGGGCACCGGCCTCAAGGATCTCGCCTCCCGCCTGCGGGCGCTGCCGGTGGTCGCCCTCGCCGAGCCGGAGGACGGGCTGCTCCGTGCCGTCCTCGTCAAGCTCTTCGCCGACCGGCAGCTGGTGGTCGATGCCGATATCGTGGAGTTCCTCGCCCGGCGGATGGAACGCTCGCTGGACTCGGCACGGCGGCTGGTTGCCGAACTCGACCGCGAGGCGCTGGAGACCGGGAGGCGGCTGACGCGGCCCCTGGCAGCGCAGGTCCTTGACCGCGTCATGCAGCCCACCCTGATCTGATCGCTCATGAGCTCCAGGCTCTTTGACGGCCGTCACAGTCACGTCATGATGGCAGGGGAAGGGTGGCGCGTTCCACCAGCGAGGGCATAATGGCGACGCTCGATACGAAGAAGGATGCGGCCACCCGCGTGGCCGCCGACGCCAAGGGGCACGGTCGCAGCCAGTCGGCGGCGGCGGCCTCGGCTGTTCGGGTCGTCGCCCAGGAGGCGGCAGCCGCCATCAGTGACCTGCGGGACCGGCCGGAGCGCTTCATCAACCGCGAGCTGTCCTGGCTGCAGTTCAACCGCCGAGTCATGGAGGAGGCCTCCAACCGCAACCATCCGCTGCTTGAGCAACTCCGCTTCCTGTCGATCTCCGCGAACAACCTCGACGAGTTCTTCATGGTGCGTGTCGCCGGCCTGCGCGGACAGGTGCTGCAGGGGATCGGCACGGTCTCGCCCGACGGCCTGACCCCGGCCGAGCAACTCGCCAAGATCTCGGAAGCGGTGGCGGGCCTTGCATCCGACCAGCAGAAGCGCTGGCGTGAACTGCGCGAGGAGGTGCTGCACGAGGGCATCGTGCTGGTCGATGCGCCCGAGGTGACGAAGGCCGAGCGGGCCTGGCTGGAGGATCACTTCCTCGGCCATGTCTTTCCGGTGCTGACGCCGCTCGCCATCGATCCGGCCCATCCCTTCCCCTTCATCCCCAATCTCGGCTTCACGGTCGCGCTGCAGCTGCAGCGCCAGAGCGACGGCCGGCCGATGCGCGCGCTCATCCGTGTGCCCGCCAAGATCGACCGGTTCATCCGCCTTCCGGACCTCGCCGAGACCGGCGCCCGCCGTTTCGTCACGCTGGAACAGACGGTCGGCCTGTTCATCAACCGCCTGTTCCCCGGCTACGACGTGAAGGGGCAGGGCGCCTTTCGCATCATCCGCGACAGTGATCTCGAGATCGAGGAAGAGGCCGAGGACCTCGTCCGCCACTTCGAATCGGCCCTCAAGCGCCGCCGTCGCGGTTCGGTCATCCGGCTTGAGGCCGAAGCCTCCATGCCCGACGACCTTCGGCACTTCATCGCCGCAGCCCTCGGCGTGGTCGACGATGAGATCTTCCGGGTCGAGGGCGTGCTGGCTCTCAACGAACTGGCGCAGCTCGTTTCGCTCGACCGTCCCGACCTGAAGTTTGTCCCCTATGCGCCGCGCTATCCCGAGCGCATCCGCGACCAGGGCGGCGACTGCTTCGCAGCCATCCGCCAGAAGGACCTGGTGGTGCATCACCCCTACGAGAGCTTCGACGTGGTGGTGCAGTTCCTCAACCAGGCCGCCCGCGACCCCAACGTCGTCGCCATCAAGCAGACGCTCTACCGCACCTCCTCTGACTCGCCGATCGTCAAGGCGCTGGCGGAGGCGGCGGAAGCCGGTAAGTCCGTTACGGCACTGGTCGAACTCAAGGCGCGTTTCGACGAGGAGGCCAATATCCGCTGGGCGCGCGACCTGGAGCGGGCCGGCGTGCAGGTGGTCTTCGGCTTCATCGAGCTGAAGACCCACGCCAAGCTGTCGATGGTCATCCGCCGCGAGGGCGACAACCTCGTCACCTACTGCCACGTCGGGACGGGCAACTATCACCCGATCACGGCGCGCATCTACACCGACCTGTCCTACTTCACCGATGACGCGGTGATCGGACGCGACGTCGCGCGTACCTTCAACTTCATTACCGGCTATGCCGAGCCGCAGGAACTGGAGGCCATGGCGGTGTCGCCGCTCGGCCTGAAGAAGCGTCTGCTCGACCATGTCGCCGAGGAGATCGCCTTCGCCAAGGCGGGCAAGCCGGCCGCCATCTGGCTGAAGATGAACTCGCTGGTCGATCCGATGATCATCGACGCGCTCTATGATGCGAGCCAGGCCGGCGTGCGCATCGACCTCATCGTGCGCGGCATCTGCTGCCTGCGGCCGGGCGTTCCCGGTCTGTCGGAGAACATCCATGCCAAGTCGATCGTCGGCCGCTTCCTCGAGCACAGCCGCATCTATGCCTTCGGTGGCGGCCACGGACTGCCGCATGCCAAGGCCAAGGTCTACATCTCCTCGGCCGATCTCATGCCGCGCAACCTCGACCGGCGTGTCGAGGTTCTCTGCCCGCTGGTCAACCCGACGGTCCACGAACAGGTTCTCGATCAGATCATGATCGCCAACCTGAAGGACAACCAGCAGAGCTGGCGTCTCTTGCCGGATGGAACCTCGACGCGTATCAAGCCGGCCGAGGGCGAGGAAGCCTTCAACGTGCATAAATACTTCATGACCAATCCGAGTCTGTCCGGACGTGGAAAATCGCTCAAGGAATCGTCTCCCCGCCGCTTCGCCGCCAGGGCCGAGCGGGCCGACGAGTGATGCCTTCGAGATCGCCCCGGGCCGGCTGCAGCTTGGACCGACGATCGGCGTCATAGACATCGGGTCGAATTCCGTCCGCCTCGTCGTCTATGAGGCGCTGACGCGATCGCCGACTCCCATCTTCAACGAGAAGGCGCTGTGCGGCCTCGGCCGCAACGTGCTCACCTCGGGTCGTCTGGCCGATGACGCCGTCGCGCGGGCGCTGGCCTCGATCCGGCGTTTCCGCGCGCTCTGCCGGCAGTTGCGCGTCGGCGAACTGCATGTGCTGGCGACCGCCGCGGTGCGCGATGCGAAGAATGGCGGGGAGTTCATTGCCGCCTGCGAGGCCATCTGCGGCGTGCCGCTGCGGCTTCTCTCAGGCCGCGAGGAGGCCTATTTCGCCGCCCTCGGTGTCGTCTCCGGCATGCACCAGCCGCACGGGATCGTCGGCGACCTCGGCGGTGGCTCGCTCGAACTGGTGGATGTGAAGGGCGAGAAGATCGGCGCCGGCGTGACGTTGCCACTCGGCGGCCTGGCGCTGCAGGATACCTCGGGCCAGTCGGTGAAGAAGGCCGAACGGATCGCCGCCAAGCTCGTCGGCAAGGTCGACCTGCTGAAAAAGGGCAAGGGCCAGACCTTCTACGCGGTCGGCGGCACCTGGCGGTCGCTGGCGCGGCTCCACATGGCGCAGCGCGGCTATCCGCTGAACGTGATGCACGGCTATTCCCTGACGGGCAAGGAGATCGCCGACTTCTGCTATCTCGTCAGCCGCCAGCCGACGGATTCCATCTCGCGCATCGATGTCGTGGCGGAAAGCCGCCGGCCCCTGCTCGCCTACGGTGCTCTGGTGCTCGAGGCCGTGGTCCGTGCCGCCAAGGTCGAGAAGGTGGTGCTGTCGGTGACGGGCGTGCGCGAAGGGCTGCTCTATTCGCTGCTCGACGAAGAGGAGAAGGCGGCCGATCCACTGATCTCCGCCGCACGCGAACTCTGCCTTTTGCGTTCCCGCTCGCCACGCCATGGCGAGGAGCTGATTGCCTGGACCGACCGGTTCATGGAGGTCACGCACCTTGAGGAATCCGCCGAGGAGCGGCGGCTGCGGCACGCGGCCTGTCTGCTGGCCGACATCGGCTGGCGCGCCCATCCCGACTATCGCGGCGAGCAGAGCCTCAACATCATCGCCCATGCCAATTTCGTTGGCGTCGATCATCCCGGCCGCGCCTATCTGGCGCTGGCGAGCTTCTACCGCCACGAGGGCCTGCTCGACGAGTTCATGTCGCCGCGCATCCGCGAACTCGTGGGTGTCCGGCTGCTCGACCGCGCCCGCATCCTCGGCGCGGCCATGCGCGTTGCCTATCTCGTCTCGGCGGCCATGCCAGGCGCCCTGCCGCGCGCCCCGGTAGCGGTCGAGGACCGCCGGCTGGTGCTGACCCTGGCCGGGGATCTTGCCGGGCTTGCCGGCGAGCGGCTGTCCAACCGGCTGAGGGCCCTTGGCCGACTGGTCGGCCGCGAGAGCGAGTTGCGCGTCATCCCTTGAGGAGGGCCGCCGCGCCGCGGCTCCCGGGTTTCGGTGGGGCAGGGGTCTCCGGCTTGCCATGGAGCCGGTCGAAGCGGGCGCGGGCGGCATCCATCTCCTCCCGATGGGCGAAGGCCCAGTTGCCCAGCGCCTCGATCGGTACCATGAGCGATCGGCCGAGCGCGGTCAGTTCATATTCGACCCGCGGCGGGATGGTCGGGTAGACGGTGCGCGTCACCAGACCGTCCCGCTCCAGCCCGCGCAGCGACAGGGTCAGCATCCGCTGGGAAATGGTACCGATCTCGCGCCGGAGCTCGTTGAAACGCCGCGGCCCCTTCCGCCCCAGCAGGCGGACGATGAGCACCACCCACTTGTCGCCGATCCGGGCGAGGACGGGCTTCACGGCGGCGCAGTCCTCCGGTCCGTCATGTGTCACGGTCACATCCATGTGCCCTGCTTCCTTCCGCGTGCCTTCTTGCGCAACGCAGCGCAAGTTACCAGACTATCCTCGGTTACAAAGAGTAACCACCAGTCACGCGCTGCGGAAGCCCGACATTGGCGCCGCGCAGGAGAAGACCATGAGCCTGAAGCTCCATACCATCATCACCAGCACGCGCCCCGGCCGCGTCGGCCCGCAGGTCGGCACCTGGTTCAACGATGTCGCCAATGCCCATGGCGGCTTCACATCCGAACTCGTCGACCTCGCCAGCTTCAACCTGCCGGTCTTCGACGAGCCGAACCACCCGCGCATGGCGAAATACGAGAAGGACCACACCAAGGCCTGGTCGGAGAGCGTGAAGGCGGCCGACGCCTTCGTCTTCGTGACGCCCGAGTACAACTACGGCGTCTCGCCGGCGCTCTACAACGCGCTGACGTTCCTGGCGCAGGAATGGGCTTACAAGCCGGTGTCCTTCGCGGCCTATGGCGGCGTGTCCGGCGGCCTTCGCGCCGTGCAGCAGATCAAGCCGACCCTGACGACACTCAAGATGATGCCCATTCCCCAGGCGGTGGCCGTTCCCGGCTTCGGCTCGTTCCTCGGACCCGATGCGACCTTCAAGCCGAACGACCTGATGGCGACGAGCGCGAAGGAGGTCCTCGATGAACTCGTCAAGTGGGCGCAGGCGCTCAAGCCGCTGCGGGGCTGAGCCGACTTTCCGGCAGGCGATTTGCATGGATGGTGACGACTCCGGGGCCTCGTCCCGGGGTCGTCATCCCATTAGCTGAGTGGACGGGTGCCGGGCCTTGGCTCTAGAACCCATCCAATCCGCCCCCTTGCTGCGTGCCGCCTGAAAGACTCTCCCGCATGTTCAAGAAGATCCTGATCGCCAATCGCGGCGAGATCGCCTGCCGCGTGATCAAGACCGCGAGGAAGATGGGCATCAAGACGGTCGCCGTCTTTTCCGACGCCGATCGCGACGCCATGCATGTCGAGATGGCGGACGAGGCTGTCCATATCGGCCCGCCGGCCGCGGCCGAAAGCTATCTCGTCATCGACAAGATCATTGCCGCCTGCAAGCAGACCGGCGCCGAGGCCGTCCATCCCGGCTACGGCTTCCTCTCCGAGCGCGAGGCCTTCGCGCAGGCGCTGAAGGACAACGGCATCGTCTTCATCGGCCCCAACCCGCACGCCATTGCCGCCATGGGCGACAAGATCGAGTCCAAGAAGGCCGCAGCCGCCGCCAAGGTCTCGACCGTGCCCGGCTTCCTCGGGGTGATCGAGGATGCGGCCCACGCCACCCGCATCGCCGACGAGATCGGCTATCCCGTGATGATCAAGGCCTCCGCCGGTGGTGGCGGCAAGGGCATGCGCATCGCCAACTCCGCATCGGAGGTGGCCGAAGGCTTCCAGCTTGCCAAGTCCGAGGCGAAATCCTCCTTCGGCGACGACCGGGTCTTCGTCGAGAAGTTCATCGTCAACCCGCGCCACATCGAGATCCAGGTCCTCGGCGACAAGCACGGCAACGTGATCTACCTCGGCGAGCGCGAGTGCTCGATCCAGCGCCGCAACCAGAAGGTCATCGAGGAGGCGCCCTCGCCGCTGCTCGACGAGGCCACCCGCCGCGCCATGGGCGAGCAGGCGGTGGCCCTGGCGAAGGCCGTGAACTACGACTCCGCCGGCACCGTCGAGTTCGTCGCCGGCCAGGACAAGTCCTTCTACTTCCTCGAGATGAACACGCGCCTGCAGGTGGAGCATCCGGTCACCGAGATGATCACCGGCGTCGACCTGGTCGAGCAGATGATCCGCGTGGCCGCCGGCGAGCCGCTCGCGCTCACCCAGGACAAGGTGAAGCTCAACGGCTGGGCGGTCGAGAGCCGCATCTATGCCGAGGATCCCTATCGCAACTTCCTGCCGTCCATCGGCCGGCTCGTCACCTACCGGCCGCCGGCCGAGGGGCCGGCCGGCGACGCGATGGTGCGCAACGACACCGGCGTCTTCGAGGGCGGCGAGATCTCGCTCTACTACGATCCGATGATCGCCAAGCTGGTCACTTGGGCGCCGACCCGCGCCAAGGCCATCGCAGCGCAGGCCGATGCGCTCGACGCCTTCGCCATCGAGGGCATCCAGCACAACATTCCCTTCCTCTCGGCGCTGATGCAGCACCCGCGCTGGCAGTCCGGTAATCTCTCCACCGGCTTCATCGCCGAGGAATACCCCGAAGGCTTCAAGGCCCGTGTGCCGGAAGGGGAGGCCGCCGGCGTCATGGCTGCCGTCGCTGCCTTCATCGACCACCTCCACAACGCCCGCAAGCGCAAGATCTCGGGCCAGATGCACCAGGGACACCGGGTCGCCTTCGACCGCGAGCGCGTCGTGCTGATGGCCGGAACGCGTCATGACGCAGAGGTCATCGACGAGGGCGGCAAGATCGCCGTGCGTCTCTTCGACGGCCCCGATGGCGCCGAGACCGAGACCCATACGGTCAGCTCGGCCTGGCTGCCGGGCCAGCCGGTCTTCACCGGCCAGGTGGACGGCCACACCGTGAACCTCCTGGTGCGCACCGTGCCGAACGGCGTGACGCTCGCCTATCGCGGTATCGCCACCACCGCCCACGTCTACACTCGCCGCGAGGCCGACCTCGCGGCGCTGATGCCGGTGAAGGTCGCCGCCGACACGGGCAAGAAGCTCACCTGCCCCATGCCGGGCCTCGTCAAGTCGATCGCCGTGACGGTCGGCCAGGAGGTGAAGGCCGGTGAGGCGCTCTGCGTCGTCGAGGCGATGAAGATGGAGAACGTGCTGCGGGCCGAGCGCGACGGCAAGGTCATGTCCATCGCCGCCAAGGCCGGCGACAGCCTCGCCGTGGATGCCGTCATCATGGAGTTCGAATGAGGCTGCCGGCAGGCGTTCTTTGAGCCTTGCGGCGAGCAGAACGCTCTGCTAGACAGCCGGCCTCGCCGGGGAAACCCGGCACTGCGGTCGTGGCGGAACTGGTAGACGCGCTACCTTGAGGTGGTAGTTCTTAACCGAGTGGAGGTTCGAGTCCTCTCGACCGCACCAATTCTTCGAAGAAGCCCGGAAGGTCCAGCCTTCCGGGCTTCTTTGCGTTTGGCAGGCCCATAGATCGCATCGCTCAACGATACGCTTGTGTCGCTCGCGACGATCTGCCTCGCGAACTTCGCATGTCTCCCGTCGTGGAAGTTTCATAGGCTTCGATTGCTGCCGGCGCGTGCCCGACGGGCCGTGCCGCACATGCCATCGATGTCACGCTGTCCAGACCGAGGAGCCTTCCATGCGCATCACCCGTAGACAGGGCCTTGTCGCAGCCGCCGCGATGCTCGCGGCCCCGAAGGCCACGTTCGGCCAATCGCGCGACCGGCCGCTGCGCTTCGTCGTCAATGTCGGCCTGCAGAACCTCGACCCGATCGCCAGCCCGTCCTTCGTGACGCGCAACTTCGGCTATCTCGTCTTCGACACGCTCGTCTCGCTCGACGGCAAGGGTGAGTACCGCCCGCAGATGCTGGAAGGCTGGGACATCAGCGCCGACCGCCTGACGTGGAAGTTCAAGCTGCGCAGCGGCCTTGCCTTCCATGACGGCAACAAGGTGACGTCGGAGGACGTCATCGCCTCGCTCAAGCGCTGGGGCAGCCGCGATTCCATCGGCCGGCGCCTGATGGCGGCCACCGGCGAACTGACCGCCGACGGTCCGGACGCCTTCACCCTCAAGCTGAAGCGCCCCTTCGGCGGCGTGCTCGAGGCGCTCGGCAAGCCCTCGGTGCACGTGCCGATGATCATGCCGGCGCGCATCGCCAACGCCACGCCGCCGACGCAGCAGGTCTCCGAGATCATCGGCTCCGGCCCCTACGTCTTCCAGCGGAGCGAGTGGGTGCCGGGCGACCGCGCCAGCTTCCGCAAGTTCGACAGGTACGTGCCGCGCAGCGAGGCTGCCGACGGCCTGGCCGGCGGCAAGATCGCCAAGATCGAGCGCGTCGAGATGCTGACCATGCCGGACATCGCACTGCGCTATGCGGCGCTGACCCGCGGCGAGGTCGACTATCTCGAATATGCGCCGGTGGACCTCATTCCGCGCATGCGCCGTGACCGCAACCTGACCTTCGCCCAGGCGAGCGGCCGCGCCAACCTGATGTATGCGGTCTCGATCAACCACTTCCAGGCGCCGATGGACAATGTCCTCGTCCGCCGCGCCATCCAGCAGTGCCTCGACCGCGGCGAGGTGCTGGCCGGAGCCGGATTCGGCGGCGATCTCGGCAAGCCCGACTGCACCTCCATGTTCATGTGCGGCGCGCCGTTCGAGAACAAGGGCGGCAGCGACAGCATCGCCAATCCCAGCATCGACAAGGCCAAGGCCCTGCTGGCCGAGGCCGGCTACAAGAACGAGAAGATCGTCATCCTGCATCCGCTCGACAGCCCGCTGCTCAATCCCTTCGGCGCCGTGCTGATCGACCGCATGAAGCGGGCCGGGTTCAACGTCGATGTCCAGGGCCTGGAATGGTCGGCCATCGCCCAGCGCTGGGTGCAGAAGAACCCGCTGGAACAGGGAGGCTGGAGCGTCATTCCGGTCGTCTATACCGGCTTCGACATGTCGGACCCGCTGTCCAACCTCGGTGTCGGCTTCAACTGCACGGGCAACCAGCCCTGGGGCTACTGCGTCCAGCCGATGGTGCCGGCGATCGAACGCTTCGAGGCGGAGAGCGATCCGGTGAAGCGCAAGGCGATCGCCGAGGAGATCCAGAAGTTCGCGCTGGAGAATGCGACCTTCCCCATCGCCGGCCAGTTCCAGAGCCCGGCGGTGTGGCGCAGCGAGTTGCAGGGCGTCATCGACTTCGGCTTCCCGGTGATCTGGAACATCGACCGCAAGGCGTGAGGCGGAGAAGACAGCGGAGGCGGCGTCGGTCGCCTCTGCTCCGGCCTCAGGCCGGAACGACATGGACGATGCGGTAGCCCTCCTGCCGCATCGCCTGCAGGCAGGGGCCGATCATGGCTGCGGTCTGCGGACGGGTATCGTGGAACAGCAGGATGCCGCCGCGCGTCTGGCGCAGGCGCCGCATGACCAGGGCCAACTGGGCGCCGGGGGCCATGTCGTTCCAGTCGCTCGCCCACAGGTCGCAGCCGAAGACGCCGATTCCGCGTGCGGCAAGGCCCTGGTTCAGCGCGGCAGAGTCGCCGAAGCCCGGATAGCGGAAGAAGGGGGTACGCGGCCGGCCCGCGTAATGTCCGTAGAGCGCCCTGTCGACCGCCGCGAACCCCGCCTCGATATCCGCTTCGGCGGCCGCCTGGGGAAGCTGCGCCAGCGTCATCGGATGGGTCATCGAGTGATGGCCGACCGTGTGGCCCGCCGCCAGCACCCGGCGGGCGAGGGCAGGGTAGGAGGCTGCCTGACGGCCGATCATGAAGAAGGTGGCGCGCACGCACTCTTCAGCCAGCGCGGCCAGGATGGGTTCGGTCGTGCCCGGATGCGGTCCGTCGTCGAAGGTGAGCACCACCTCGCCGGGGCTGAGCGGCAGGGTCTGCGGATAGCTCCTGCGGCCGACGCGCAGTCCGCTGCGGGTGTCGACGGCGAGTGTCCGGGCGGTGCGGAGCCGGTCCCCGCCACAGGAGGCGGCAAGGGCCGGCGCGGCCAGCAGCGGCGCGGCAAGCGCGCCGAGGAGCATCCGACGGGTCGCTGTGCAGGCTCGCGTCATCGTCGCCTCATCCTCTGCTTGCCAAACGGGTGCGGTGCATCCAAGAACGATGCATCCCCACTCCGTTCATCCCCTCGCTGCGGGAGGCGTCCATGGCCGAAACCACGTCGCCTGCCGCCATGGCCGAAGAATGGCGCGACAAGGACTGGCGCGACGAGGACGGCGAGTTCCTGCCCGCCGTCGTCGAGATCGTACAGGCGGCCCTCGCGGTCGGCGATGCCGCCAGCCTGAAGGCGCTCGTCTCTGACGCCCACGAGGCCGATGTCGGTGCGCTGCTGTCGCAGCTCGACTCGGACGATCGCAGCAGGCTCATCGATCTCCTCGGCACCGACTTCGACTTCAACGCCCTGACTGAAGTCGACGACACGATTCGTGTCGAGATTCTCGAGGACATGGCGCCCGAGCAGGTCGCCGAGGGTATTGCCGAGCTCGAGACCGACGACGCCGTCACCATCCTCGAGGATCTCGACGAGCAGGACCGCTCGGAGATCCTCGACAAGCTCGCTCCGGCTGACAGCTTCGCCCTGCGGCGGGCCTTCGACTATCCGGAAGGCTCCGCCGGCCGGCGCATGAAGGACGAGTTCATCGCCGTCCCGCCGTTCTGGACGGTGGGGCAGGTGATCGACCATCTGCGCGAAGCCGCCGATCTGCCCGACGACTTTACCGAAATCTTCGTCGTCGATCCCGGCTTTCACCTCCAGGGACACATCCGCCTCGACCGGCTGTTGCGCACCAAGCGGCCGGTGGCCGTGACCGACATTCTCGAGGAGGAGATGCACACGGTCGGCGCCGACGAGGATCAGGAAGACGTGGCGCTGATCTTCGAGCGATACAACCTGCTGTCTGTGCCGGTGGTGGATGAGGCCAGCCGTCTCGTCGGCGTGCTGACGGTCGATGACATCGTCGACGTCATCGAGGAGGAGGCGGACGAGGACATCAAGGCGCTCGGCGGTGTCAAAGCCGACGAGGAGATCTCGGATAGCGTCTGGACGACGGTCAAGGGTCGCTTCCGCTGGCTGACGATCAATCTCGTCACCGCCTTCCTGGCGACCACCGTGCTGAAGTCCTTCGAGCACCAGCTCGAGGCCATGGTCGCGCTCGCCATTCTCGCGCCCATCGTGGCGAGCCAGGGCGGCAGCGCCGCGACGCAGACGATGACGGTCGCGGTTCGCGCGCTCGCCACCCGCGAACTCGGACCGCGCAATGCCTGGCGCATCGTGCGCCGCGAAGCGCTGGTCGGCCTTCTCAACGGCATCGGTTTCGCGATCATCACCGGAACCGTGGCGAGTTTCTGGTTCACCAATGCCGGCATCGGGGCTGTCATCGGCCTCGCCCTCATCTGCAACCTGGTGGCGGGCTCGCTTGGCGGGGTTCTGGTGCCTCTCGCCCTCGACCGGATGAAGGTGGACCCCGCCATCTCCTCGGGGCCCTTCGTCACCACGGTGACCGACGTCACCGGCTTCTTCAGTTTCCTCACCATCGCCAGCTGGTGGTTCAAGTTGTCGTAGGGAAAATGCGACGGAAACAGTGATACGGCTAAATAGTCTCCTGCCGATTGATCTTGATGCTCGACAGTATACGGACTCCGCAGTTCGCCGCCCAGGCGTGAAAAGACAATCTTAAGCCCCGAGAACTATGACTGTTGGCGCTTCTTTTTCGCGTGCCGGGGATCGGGAATGTCCATGTCGGCGAAGCGTCGCGCGGATGCGGCGTTGAAAGGTCACGTCTGGGGGGTCGGAGTGGCGGTCGCCGCGACCGGACTCCTGGCCAGCGGACTCGGCCTTCACGCCTGGGATCCCGTTCGGCTCGTCCACGGTCAAGACCAGTCCTGGGTACCGCAGTTCGCGGCGATGATCATCGCCGGCACGGTTCTCGCAGTGCTTCTGCTCGTCCGTCTGCGGCTGGCCCAACGCGACGTGATCGCCGGCGCGCGCTTCCTGTTGCCCGTGGGCATCGATGGCCTGACCGGCCTCGCCAACCGATCCGCATTCTGCCGCGCCTTCGACGATGCGCTGACCGACATGGACCGCCGCGGCGGCGTTACGCTGCTGCTCCTCGACCTGGACCACTTCAAGGAGATCAACGACTCACACGGGCATCACGCAGGCGATGCCGTTCTCTCCGAGGTGGGTCACCGGCTGCGCTCCACCTGCGGGCCCGAGACGGTGATCGGCCGTCTGGGTGGGGACGAATTCGCGATCCTGATTCAAGGGGAGCCCTCCGCAACGGATGTGGATGCCGCCTGCCGACTGATCATTGCGACCATCCGCAGGCCGATCCTGCGCGACGGACAGGTCTTCGGGGTCGGCGTGTCGATCGGCTTTCTGTCGACGCAGGAACGTGGCGTCACCCGGGACGATCTGCTGCGGCGCGCCGACCGGGCGCTCTATTGCGCCAAGGCCGGAGGCCGCTCCTGCGCGGTGGCCTTCCATCCCGACATGGACAGGGATGAATCCCATCGCCGCTTTCTGGAACCGGAGCTGCGCGGCGCCATCATCAACGGCGAGATCGATATCGACCTTCAGCCGATTTTCTCGGCCGATGGCCTGCGGCTCCAGGGAGCCGAGGCGCTGGCGCGCTGGAACCATGGCTATCGCGGCCGCATCATGCCTTCGCAGTTTATCGCCCTGGCCGAGAAGAGCGGCCTCATCCATCAGCTCGGTGTGACCATCCTGCGCCTCGCCTGCGAGGCGGGTGTTCGCCTCGGGGGGCCCTTCGTGTCGGTCAATGTCTCGCCGATCCAGATGCGCCGAAGCGACTTTCTCAAGGATCTGAAGCGGGTGCTCGCCGAAACCGGTCTGCCACCGGAGCGCCTGACACTCGAGATCACCGAGGGGGCGATGATCGAGGACACGGAGGCGGCCTTCTCGCTGATTCAGGAGATCCGCGGCCTCGGTGTCCAAGTCGCTCTCGACGACTTCGGGACAGGGTTTTCCTCGCTAAGCTATCTGCGCAGGTTCCAGCTCGATGCGCTGAAGATCGACCGAAGCTTCATTGCCGATCTCGACAGCGGGACCGAGGCAGCCGCCATCCTTCACTGCATGGTCAGTCTCGGCCGCGCCCTCGGCCTCAAGGTCGTGGCCGAAGGAGTCGAGACCGCCGAACATGCGAGATTCGCGCAGGCGGCCGGCATTCATCTGGTCCAGGGCTATCATTTCAGCCGGCCGCTCTGCCTCGCCGATTTCGAGGCGCGCTACGGACGCGCGCAGCCCGGTCTGCAGGTGGCTTGACCGGGGCCCGGCGGGACGCTGGTTCCACAAGCGGAATGCTCGACACGCGCCGCGCCGTGAGGCAGGGTCTGCGCCTCGTTTCCCTCCTTCCGAGTCCCGACATGACCGACGTCCTGCCCCTCGATCCCGCCATCAAGGCCAAGCTTGAGACCATCACCACCGCGACGCTGACGACGGTGCTGCTCAAGAAGGGCCTTCGGAAGATCTGGATGGCGGGCACGCAGCCCTTCTCCCATGCCGGCAAGCGCACCGTCGGGCGGGCGTTCACGCTGCGCTTCGTGCCCGCGCGCGAGGACCTCGCGACCCCGGCCAGTTGGTCGCATCCCATCTCCACCCGCGGCGCCATCGAGGCCATGCCCGAGGGCGTCATCGCCGTGGTCGACGCCATGGGCTCGAAGGAGGCCGGCATCTTCGGTGATATCCTCTGTGCCCGCATGGCCAAGCGCGGTGTCGCCGCCCTCGTCACGGATGGCGTCGTGCGTGACGCCGACGGCGTGCGCGGCACCGGCCTGCCGGTCTGGTGCTCGGGTGCCGCGGCCCCGGCCTCCGTGGCCGCGCTGACCTTCATCAACTGGCAGGAGCCGATCGGCTGCGGCGGCGTTGCCGTCTTTCCGAACGACATCGTCGTCTGCGACGGCGACGGCGCCGTGCTGATCCCGCAGGACCTGGTCGAGGCCGTTCTTGAGGCCGCCGAGGCGCAGGAGCACCTCGAAGGCTGGCTCATGGGCGAGATCGAGAAGGGCGTGCCGCTGCCGGGTCTCTATCCGCCGAATGCCGAGACGAAGGCCCGTTACGAAAAGGAAACCGGCCGTAAAGCATAAGGATGGAAGCGGCTGCCATTTCGCAGCCGCAATCCTTGGCCACATCCCTGACGATGACGCGACGCTCCATCTCTCTCTCCGCCGTGGTCCTGATGGGGCTCGCCCTTGCCGGTTGCGGCAGCGTGCCCACCGCCGAGGTCAGCGCGCCGCAGACGGGGGACCATCCCTTTCCGACCCTGACGCACACCGTGGGCCATCATGTCCACCCGGTGCACGGCATCGACGTGTCCAAGTATCAGGGCCAGATCGACTGGGAGCAGGTGCGGGCGGCCGGCGTCTCCTTCGCCTTCATCAAGGCCACCGAGGGCGGCGACAGGCTCGACAGCCGCTTCCGCGAGAACTGGGAAGCCTCCCGCCGGGCCGGCGTGCCACGTGGCGCCTATCACTTCACCTACTGGTGCCGGCCGATGGCCGACCAGATCGCCTGGTTCAAGCGCAATGTGCCGGTCGAGCCGGATGCCCTGCCGCCGGTGCTGGACGTGGAATGGAATTTCCAGTCGCCGACCTGCCCGCGCCGCGTGCCGGTGGCGCTGGCGCAGGCGAAGATGCGCGAGTTCCTGCATGCCATGGAACGGCACTACGGCAAGAAGCCGATCATCTATGCCGACATCAAGTTCCACCGCGAGGTGCTCGCCGGCAACGAGTTCGCGGAGTACCCGTTCTGGGTCCGCTCGGTGGCAGCCGTGCCGCACGAGCGCTATCCCGGTCGGCGCTGGGCGTTCTGGCAAATCACGGCGACGGGCCGCGTCGCCGGCATCAACACGCCGGTCGACCGCAACGTCTTTGCGGGCACCCGCCAGCAGTGGCAGCAGATCGCCCAGACGGGCTTCCGGCATCGTGGCCAGCCTGCGACGGCCGTCGCCGCTGCAACCCCCGCTCAGTCCCCCGCCGGCATGCCGCCGCAGGCGCTCGCGCTCGCTGCAGCCGAAACCACGCCGACGCAGGTTCAGACCGCCACCACCAGCGTGCCCGGCGCCGCAATTCCCGCGGTCGATGCACCGGCCATGACGACCGCGCCGCTGCCGGTCTCGCGCCCGCGGTTCTGAGGCTCGCCCGGTTTCGGCAAGGTCGTATCCGTTCCGTGTCCTGCGTCAGTGAAGTGCGTCCTTCGTGCAGTGCTGCGGCAATCGTCAGATCCACCGCCTGACGCGCGCCGCATAGGCCTCCCATTCCGCCCCGAAGCGGGCCGCGAGGTGGGCTTCTTCGCGGACGATGGCGAAGTGGGTCATGGCGAGGACGAAGACGGCTCCCGCCACCCAATAGGCGAAGGCTCCCTCGACGCCGCCAAGGCCGACGATGAGCAGGAGTTCTCCGAAATAGATGGGGTTGCGTGACCAGGCGAAGGGACCGGCTGTGACGAGCCGCGTGGCCGCGTGGTGCGGCAGGATGGCGGTGCCCGCCCGCGACAGCGTCGAGGAGGCCCACAGGACGAGGGCGAGACCGCCACCGAGCGCCAGCGCCCCGACGAACTTTGCGAGGCCGGGAAGGGGCAGGGCGACGGGGGCCAGGACGTTCAGTCCATAGCCCAGCGCCAGCGAGGCCACGAAGATGAGCGGCGGCAGGGGATAGCGGTTCGGCCGGTCGGCACGGGACGTCTCGGGTGCATCCGTCATGGTCTCTCCCTGCCGCACGGCCGATCATGACAGCCTGCCATGCCGCTTCTATAACCGTTCGACCCCTGAGGACCCAAGGCCGATACCGTCAAGGACTGAGCCATGCTGAGGAACACACCGCGCCCCTTCGATTTCGACCTCGGCGAGACCGCCGACATGCTGCGCGACACCGTGTTCAGCTTCGCGCAGGCGGAGATCGCGCCGCGCGCCGCGGAGATCGACAAGACCGACCAGTTTCCGATGGACCTCTGGCAGAAGTTCGGGAACCTCGGCCTTCTCGGCATGACCGTGCCGGAGGAGGATGGCGGCACCGGCCTCGGCTATCTCGAACACTGCATCGCCATGGAGGAGATTTCGCGCGCCTCGGCTTCCGTCGGCCTGTCCTACGGCGCCCATTCCAACCTCTGCGTCAACCAGTTGCGCAAGAATGGCAATGCCGAGCAGAAGAAGCGCTACCTGCCGAAGCTGATGAGCGGCGAGCATGTCGGCGCGCTGGCGATGTCGGAGCCGGGCGCGGGGTCCGACGTCGTCTCGATGAAGCTCAGGGCCGAGAAGAAGGGTGACCGCTACGTCCTCAACGGCACCAAGATGTGGATCACCAACGGCCCGGATGCCGACGTGCTCGTCGTCTATGCCAAGACCGATCCGGCCGCCGGCGCGCGCGGCATGACGGCTTTCCTGATCGAGAAGACCTTCAAGGGCTTCTCCTGCGCCCAGAAGCTCGACAAGCTCGGCATGCGCGGCTCGCACACCGGCGAACTGGTTTTCGAGGATTGCGAGGTACCGGAGGAGAACGTGCTCGGCCAGGTCGGCAAGGGCGTCAACGTGCTGATGAGCGGCCTCGACTACGAGCGCGCCGTACTCTCTGCCGGTCCCATCGGCATCATGCAGGCCTGCATGGACGTGGTGATGCCGTACATCCACGAGCGCAAGCAGTTCGGCCAGGCCATCGGCGAGTTCCAGCTGGTGCAGGGCAAGATCGCCGACATGTATGTGTCGATGAACGCCACCCGCGCCTATGTCTATGCCGTTGCAAAAGCCTGCGACCGTGGCCAGACGACCCGCGAGGACGCGGCCGGCGCCATCCTCTACGCGGCCGAGAACGCCACGAAAATGGCCCTCGATGCCATCCAGCTCCTCGGCGGCAACGGCTACATCAACGACTACCCAACCGGCCGACTGCTGCGCGACGCCAAGCTCTACGAGATCGGCGCGGGAACGAGCGAAATCCGCCGCATGCTGATCGGGCGCGAGCTGTTCAACAAGACCATGTGAGGAGGCGGGGCGGTGGCCGTCACGCTCAAGCCGCTCACCCCCGATCTCTGGCCGGCGCTGGGAGACCTGTTCGGTCCCAACGGCGCCCACGGTGGCTGCTGGTGCATGTACTGGCGCATTCCCGGGCCGCGGCGGAACTGGGCCGAGGCCTGCGGCGAGCCGAACCGTTCGTCGTTCGCCGCCATCGTGGAGGACGGTCCGCCGCCGGGCCTCATCGCCTTCGACGGGGAGCGGCCCGTCGGCTGGGTCGCCGTCGGCCCCCGGCGCCTCTATCCGCGGTTCAATGCCGCCAGGACCTCCGCGCCGGCCATGCCCGGCGACGTCGATGACGTGGGCGTCTGGGTCATCAACTGCTTCTTCGTCCGGTCCGGAGCGCGGCGCGGCGGCCTGATGCGTGTCCTGATTGACGGCGCCGCGGCCTTCGCGCGGCAGAACGGGGCACGGTGCCTCGAGGCCTGCCCGATCGAGGCGGCGCGCAAGCTCGTCTGGGGCGAAGGCTATGTCGGCATCGGCTCGACCTTCCGCGCCGCCGGCTTCCGCGAGGTCGCGAAACGGACGCAAACGCGCCCCCTCATGCGGCTCGACCTCGCCCCCGGGGTTCCCGCGTGACCGTCTTCAACAACCTCTTCTTCTACCTCTCCAAGATCGTCTGGTGGTTCGCCGCCCCATCCAACGTGCTGATCGGCATGGCGGTACTGGGTGCGCTGCTGCTGTTCACCCGCTGGAACCGGGGCGGACGACGCCTCGTCGTCGTCGCTGGGCTGGGCCTCGCCGTCTGCGCCTTCTCGCCGCTCGGCGTCTGGCTGGCCCGGCCGCTGGAGGATCGCTTCCCGGTCCAGGGCCAGGAGATGACGCCGCCGACCGGAATAATCGTGCTCGGCGGCTCCATCGACCAGCTAACGACGGCGGCGCGCGGCGGGCAGGTGACATTGACCGCAGCCCCCGGCCGGCTCACCGAGGCGGTGGCGCTCGCCCGTCGCTATCCGGAGGCTCGCCTCGTCTTCACCGGCGGATCGGCGGCGCTGCTGCGAACCAATGCCATCGACGAGGCCCGCTCTGCAGCCAAGCTCTTCGCCGAACTCGGCATTCCCGCCGAACGCATCACACTGGAGCGGGAGAGCCGCAACACCTACGAGAACGCCGTGCTGACCAGGGGCGTCGTGCAACCGAAGCCCGGCGAGCGCTGGCTCATCGTCACCTCGGCCTGGCACATGCCGCGCTCGGTCGGGATCTTCCGCCGGGCGGGCTGGGAGGTGATCGCCTATCCCACCGACTACGAGACGCGCGGCACGGAGCGCGAACTCTGGCGGCCGATCCTGCCGGGAAGCCGCGGTCTCGACCTCGTCGACCGCATGGCGCGGGAATGGCTCGGCCTTCTCGCCTACCGGGTCGGCGGCCGCACGGACGCGCTGTTCCCGGCGCCCTGACGGCCTATTCCTCGCGTGGAATGGTGAGGCGGTAGACGCCGCGGAAGTCGGCGGGATCGACCGGCTTGCCCTTGCGCAGGATGATCAGCCGGCCATCCATGGCGAGCCGGACTGCGGCGCGCCGCACCGGCTGCATGAGCGAATGCCAGTCGACACCGCGCGCCGCGCCGACCTGCTTGGCCGGCTCCGCCGGATCGATGGACTTGTCGGGTCCCCGGGCCTGGGCGAGGCTCAGGATCGCGTCTTGAAGGTCGGAATCAGCCTGGGTCATCCGCCCCTCATGCACCAGGGCCGCAAGGCCGTCGAGCCTCGTGCGGCACGGGATGGAAACGAATCCGGGCGATGGTCGACCCCATGATCCCGGTCTTTCGCCGCCGCCTTCTCCGGATGCTCGCCGTCGCGACCCTGCTTGCGCCCGCCGCGCGCGCCCAGGAAGCCGGGCGCCCGTTCCTCGACACCATGGATCACGCCACCATGGCGGCGCTGGAAGCGCGGGGGTTCGGCCTCGCCCGCGCCTTTGGCGCTCCCGACGCGGCCAGCAACGCCGCTCTTCACGCGCAGAACGCCGCCTACCGCCAGCTTGCCGCCACGGTGACGGCCGACATCCGCGCGCTGCGTTCGGAGATGGAAGCGAGCGGCCGCCGCCTCTACGAGATCACCGACGGCAATGTCGGCCGTGTCTTCGAGACAGCCTGGCTGTCCGCCCCGATGGCGCGTTTCGGGCTGGTCGCGGTGGTGACGCGGCTCGACCGACGCGACTTCGCCGCGGATGGCCGGCGAGAGGCGAGCTGCGGCGAGGTCCGCCTGATCTATCGTCTCGGCTATCGCTTCGAGCGCGGCGGCCGCCGCTATGCCTCGCGCATGCCCTTCTCGGTCAATGTCGTCCACGACCTGCCGCGGCCGGCCGATGGCTGCGCCGGCCTCGCACGCCGCCTTGTCGCGCCTGCCGGACTCACCGATGCCCGTTCGCGCGCCGCCTGGCTGGCTGACGGGCCGCTCGCAACCGCCACCGGAACGCCCCGGCAGATCGAGATCAACGCCCAGATCGTCCGCTTCCCGTCGGGCCAGGAGACGACCTTCGGCGGCCAGGCGGCCTATCTGATGCGGGTCTTCGGGGTGAGCGGGGAGGGCGGTGCGCTCGTCGAGAAGGCGCTGGAGAATACGCCGGATGTGGCGCGTCTCCGCAGCGACGCGGCGCTGCGCGACGACCTCGTCCGCTTCCTCGCCGAGCGCGCGGGGGACGTCGACCGGGGCGTCGTGCTGGTGCCGGACCGCTTCCTCGCGACGAAGGCGATTTCCTACTCGACCTATGGCTCGGCGCGGCTCGCCAACCGCCCCTTCGCGCAGATCTTCGGTCCGGCGGGTGATGTCTTCGCCGGGCTCGCCTATGGCGGCATGACCACGGCCGCGAGCCCGGCCGGCTTCGTCGAGCGCCTCGACGCCGGCACCTGCCAGGGCTGCCACCAGTCGGGCGCCACCGCCGGCTTCCACATCATCGGCGAGGACGATCCGGCGATGTCGCCGGTGAACCGGGTGCTGGTCGGCTACTCGCCCCATCTGCAGGCCGAGCGGCCGCGCCGTGCCGCCTATGCCGAGGCGGTCGCGGCCGGGCGGGAGCCGAACCGCTATCGCGCACTGCCGCTCGCGCCCCCGGCGGACTGGAGCGGCGAGGGGATGCCGAGGTTCCGCCCGGCGGGGCTGGGGCAGGCCTGCCTTCCGGCCTCGCAGCAGCGCCATGTCGGAGCCGGCTTCACCTGCGAGGGCCGGGCCACCTGCACCGAACTCGCGGAGAATGCAGCCGTCGGGGTGTCCTACGGCCAGTGTGTCCTCAACGAGCGCCGTGACGAGTTCTCCGGGCAGGCCTGCCTGACGGGACGGATCACCACGGCCGATGCCGCCCGCCCGTGGCTCGACCGCTTCGCCGTCACCGGCCAGATCAATAGCCGTGCCGCGCGCATCAATGCTCGCGACCACACCTGCAGGCCGCCCGTCGGCGGGGCTCCGGCGGGCCTCGCCTATCGCCAGTGCGACGAGACCGACCGGCGCTTCGCCCGGTTCGGACCGGGGCGGGCTCCGCCTAACGAGATCTGCGGTTTTGCCGGCGGCCGCGCTTTCGACATCTGCGTCGCCACCAACGACTTCGCCAACTGCCTCGGCGGGTCGATCGTCCGCGGCATGCGCGCCACCTGTTCGGCCGATCGGCTCTGCCGCGAGGACTTCATGTGCCAGGCGCTGCCGGCCGACCTGCCGGAGGTCGGGCGCGTCGCCGGGCTCGGCTACTGCTCGCCCACCTATTTCCTCTTCCAGATGCGCCTCGACGGCCATCCGGATCCGCGCCGCCGCGGCTAGACCACCGCCTGGCGGCTGTCGGAATAGAACTGCCGGCGATAGAGCACCGCGAAGACCGCCGTCGTCGAGATCACGAACACCAGCGGCCCGGCGAACCAGCCGAGATAGCCGAGGGCGAAGAAATAGGCGCGCTGGCCGCGGTTGAAATGGGCGGCGGCGATGGTGTTCATGCGTGCCGCGCGATCGGCCATGGCCTTCGCTTCGTCGGAGGTGCGCCTCTCCCCCTCCGGCGTCGCGCCGATGAGGATGGCGCAGTAGTTGAACAGCCGGTAAGCCCAGCCGAACTTGAAGAAGGCGTAGACGAAGATCACCATCAGGCCGGCGAGCTTGATCTCCCACAGCTGGCGATTGCCGGCATGGCCGAAGGAGAGCGTCTGGACCACCTCGACCGCGCGGTCGGAGGCGTTCATCAGGCCGAGGCAGGCGCCGACCGCCAGAAGCGAGGTCGAGGCGAAGAAGGACGAACCCTGCTGCAGCGTCATGTTGATCTGGGTGTCGACGATGCGGTTGGGGCGCACCAGCATCTCGTCCATCCAGCGGCGGCGGTATTCGCTCATGATGGCCGTGAGGCCGCGGCTTCGCTTGGCGCTCGCCTCGACGATCCAGGCATAGGCCGCCCAGGCCACGGCGAAATAGCCGAATGCGAGACCATCGAGGAGGGTGAGGCTGAACATCGCCCATCGGTAGCAAGCCGGACGCGCCCGCGTCTACTCGTCCGCCATCCGACGGGAAACCGGCCTGCGACCTCTTGCGGAATGAGCAGTTGACCGATCATCGAACGTCAAGACTGCTGCCGAGGCGGGACGACCCGCCGGCTGTTTGACGGAAGCGGGACCCCGTGTGCATCGTCACCGGCGCTGCGATGGCGCATGTGGCGCCACGAAGGGCATCGGTGGATCATGGAAAGCACTGTCGCCGTCGCCGAAGAGCGGCTGCCGCTCGAGCCGCCGGGGCGGGAGTTTCCCTTCACCCGCGGCGGAGCAGACGCGATTTCCACACAGGGCTGGCTGCTGGTCGTCGCGGGGGTTGCCGCCGGTTTCACGGCGCTGGTCGTGCCCTTGCCCTTCACCGACAACGTCCTGACCGGCTGGCTGCGCGCCCTCCTGTTCGTCGGCCTGCCGCTTCTGGCCTTGAGGACAGCATCGCCCTCCGGCTGGACGGCCATCTTCGCGAGGGTCGGGGCGCGCGAGGTGAAGCTGATGGTCGCCTTCGCCCTGCTCAACATCGTCATTTCGCTGGCGGTCGGGGTCGCAGTCAAAACCTTCGGCACGGTGACGCCGAACGCAGCGATCGCGGATTCCGCACAGCTTGCCGGAGCGCGACTGGCGAACTTCTTTGCCAAGGTCGGAGTGCAACTGCTTGGCGAGGAACTGGTCACGATCCTTCCGTTCCTCGCGATCGTGGCGTTCTGTCGGCAACAGGCCGGGATCGGCCGCAATGCCTCGGTGATCATCGCCTGGCTGGCGTCGGCGGTCGCATTCGGCCTCATCCATCTTCCCACCTACGACTGGAACCTGGTCCAGTGCGTGATCGTGATCGGAAGTGCGCGGCTGGTGCTGACCTGGGCCTATGTCTGGACCAAGAACATCTGGGTCAGCACCGGTGCTCACGTCATCAACGACTGGACACTCATCGCCGTGACAACCTTCCTCGCGCCTCTCGCGACCGCCGCGTGAACGGACAAGGCGGAAGGACGCGAAGGGTCCGCGGCCCGCGGAATGCCTTGCCGCTGCAGTGACCCTCGTCTGCCGTCCGATGGCTGGCCGTGCGGCGAGCGCCGGTGCTAGTCTCACGCCCCCAACCGGAGGAACCCATGTCGCAGACGATCACCAAGGGCTACAAGGCCCTGCTGGAGGAGGCCAATGCGGCCATCGAGACGCTGACCGTGGAGGACGCCAAGGCGCTGCACGGCCGCGACGACGTCGTCCTCGTCGATCTGCGTGATCCGCGCGAACTGGAGCGCGACGGCAAGGTGCCCGGCGCCTTCCACTGCCCGCGCGGCATGCTGGAGTTCTGGATCGATCCGGAAAGCCCCTACGCCAAGCCGGTGTTCCAGGAGGACAAGAAGTTCGTCTTCTTCTGCGCCGGAGGCCTGCGCTCGGCGCTCGCGGCGAAGACGGCGGTCGACATGGGGCTGAAGCCCGTCGCCCATATCGAGGGCGGCTTCGGCGCCTGGAAGAAGACCGGCGGCCCGGTCGAGGAATGGGTGCCGAAGCACAAGGGCTGACCGATCAGCGCAGCGAATGAGCCGATCACGGCAATTCGCTGGAT
>CAZPMD010000033.1:0-38223 GCA_964587395.1 uncultured Hyphomicrobiales bacterium | reverse complement strand
TTCTCGCCCAGCGCTTCTCGCTCCTCATGCCCGCCCTCCTGCGGGCCGCCCCGCCCCGGGCGACCGACGGTACGCTGCTCGACCGGCTCTCGACGACGGCGCAGAATCTCGTGCGCATCCGCCCGGTCGGCGAGGCGGCCGGCGACGACGTTCCAACCGCCGTCGCCCGGATGGACGCGAAACTGAAGCGCGGCGACATCGCCGGCGCTTTGGCCGACCTCGACCGCCTGCCCGAACCTGTCCGAGCCCTCGCCGCCAGCTGGGCGGCCGAGGCACGGACGCGGGTCGCGGCCGAGGCGACGCTGGGACGCCTGACCCTCGAGGCAACCGCCGCCCTGACCGGCGGCTGAGGAGAACATCATGGTTCGCGTCGTTCTCTTCCTCCTGCTGCTCGCCGCCCTCGCCTTCGGGGCCTCCTGGCTCGCCGACCAGCCGGGAACCGTGTCGGTCCTCTGGCTCGGCCGGCAGATCGAGTTCGAGGTACTCACCGGCATCATCGGCCTGCTGGTGGCCGCCGCCGCCGCCATGGCGCTGATCGGCTTCGTCAAATGGCTCATCGCCAGCCCGGCCCTCGCCGCACGCGCCATGCGGCGGCGGCGCGAGAGGAAAGGGCGCGAGGCCGTCAGTCGCGGCATCGTCGCCATCGGCGCCGGTGACCGCCGGGCGGCGGAACAGCTCGCCGCAGAGGCCGAAAAGTTTGCTCCCGGCCAGCCGCTGACCCTTCTGCTGAGGGCGCAGACGGCCCAGCTCGCCGGCGACCGCAATGCCGCCGAACAGGCCTTCCGTGCCATGCTGGGCGGCCCGGAGACGAAGCTCCTCGGCCTGCGCGGCCTTTACGTCGAGGCACAGCGCCGCGCCGATCCGGTTGCCGCGCGCGCCATCGCCGAGGAGGCCGTGAAGGAATCGCCCTCCGCCGGCTGGGCCGGACAGGCTGTCCTCGAGAGCCAGACGCTCGGCGGCGACTGGGATGGCGCGCTCGCCAGCGTCGAGAAGCAGTATGCGGCGCGCGTCATCGACAAGGAGCAGGCGAAGCGCCGGCGCGCGGTGCTTCTCACTGCCAAGGCCGTGGCGCTCGAGGATCACGACCCCGCGGCCGCCAAGGCGCTCGCCGTCGAGGCGCATGGGCTGGCGCCCAGCCTCGTGCCGGCGGCGGCTGTGGCCGGCCGGCTCCTCGCCGCTGACGGCGATACCCGCAAGGCCTCGCGCGTCATCGAGGCCGCCTGGAAGGCAACGCCCCATCCCGATCTGGCGGAAGCCTATGCCCATGCCCGCCGGGGCGATTCGCGGCTCGACGCGCTGAAGCGCGTCGAATATCTGGCCCGCCTCACGCCCTCGCACCCGGAAGGGCTGATGGCGGTCGCCCGCGCCGCCATCGATGCCGGCGAGTTCGAGACGGCCCGCCGCTCGCTTTCCGAACTGACCGATGGCCGCCCGACGCAGCGGGCCTGCCTGCTGATGGCCGAACTCGCCGCCAAGGAGCTGGGCGACCATGGCCGCGCCCGCGAGTGGATGGCCCGCGCCCTGCGCGCCGCCCGCGACCCGGTGTGGACCGCCGACGGACAGGCGAGCGACGTCTGGCTGCCGGCATCGCTGGTCACCGGCCGGCTCGACGCCTTCGAGTGGAAAGTTCCGGTCGCCGAGATCGGCGGCCCCGTGCTGCAGGTCGACGACGTGCTGGCCGATCACCACGAGGCCGAACAGCCGGCCCCCGTGCCTGCACAGATCATCGAGGTCGTGGCAGAACCGGTCGCCGAGACGCCGGCCCCGGTGGCGGAAACCCCTGCGCCCCGGGCACCTGAACCCCAGCCCGTCGCCGAGGAGCCACCGAAACAGACGGTGGTGGATATGCCCCGTCCGCGACCGCAGCCCGTGGAAACGGTCTTTCCCATCGCCCGGCCGCCGGACGACCCGGGACCCGAGCAGCCGGCGCCGACGCGTCGGGCTTCCTTCCTGGGGAGCTGACGGCGTCCGCCATTGCAGGAATGGCGTCTTGCCGCCCGCCCCGCGGGCGTGACATAGAGGGCGCGCCGGTCCCGTAGCTCAGCAGGATAGAGCAGCGGTTTCCTAAACCGAAGGTCAGGGGTTCGAATCCCTTCGGGACCGCCAAGCCCCCGTCACGATTCCCGAACAGGGGCGGCCGGAGCCGCCCCGTGACAGGCGTCAGGCCGCGTCGGACAACGCGGGATAGTCGGTGTAGCCCTTCTCGGTGCCGCCATAGAGGGTGGTGCGGTCGAGGTCATTGAGCGGCGCATCGCGGCGCAGGCGCTCCACCAGATCCGGATTGGCGATGAAGGCCCGGCCGAAGGCGACGAGATCGGCCCGGCCGTCGCGCACCGCCTCGATGGCGAGATCGCGGGTATAGCCGTTGTTGGCGATATAGGCGCCGGAGAAGCTCTTCCGCAGCGCCTGATAGTCGAAGGCGACGTTGTCGCGCGGCCCGCCGGTGGCGCCCTCCACCACATGGATGAACGCGATGCCGCGCTTCGACAGCTCGGCGACGAAATGACCGAAGACCTGCGCCGGGTCGGAGGTGACGGCATCGTTGGCCGGGCTGACCGGCGACAGGCGGATGCCGAGCCGGCTCTTCGGGTAGACCTTGAGGATGGCGTCGACCACCTCGAGGCCGAAACGGACGCGGTTCTCTACCGAGCCGCCATAGGCGTCGTTGCGGGTGTTCGTGCCATCCTTGAGGAACTGGTCGACGAGGTAGCCGTTGGCGCCGTGAATCTCGATGCCGTCGAAGCCGGCCTTCTGGGCGTTGACGGCTGCCTGGGCATAGTCGGCGACGACAGCCGGGATTTCCGAGGTTTCAAGCGCGCGCGGGGCCGACACCTCGGCAAAGCCTCCGGCAATATAGGTCTTCGACCTGGCGGGGATGGCGGACGGGGCGACTGGCGCTGCGCCATTCAGCAGGGAGGAGTGCGAGATCCTTCCGACATGCCATATCTGCGCGAACATGCGCCCGCCGGCGGCATGGACCGTATCGGTCACCTCTTTCCAGCCGGCGATCTGCGCCTCGCTGTAGAGGCCCGGCGTCTGCAGGTAGCCCTGGCCCTGCGGCGAGATCTGCGTGCCTTCCGAGATGATGAGACCCGCGGAGGCCCGCTGCCGGTAATAGGTCGCCGTCAGCGCATGGGCGGCGTCCGCGCCGGGGGTGGCGCGATTGCGCGTCAGCGGCGCCATGACGATGCGGTTGGGGAGGACGAGATCGCCCAGCGCAAAGGGCTGGAACAACGGGCCTGGATCGGTGCTCATGGGAGGTCTCCGGCGGAGGAAGGGGTGCGCGGCCGGCGGTCCGGCCTGCGTGTCGGGTTGAACTGGGCAGTCGGTTGCAGTGCGGCAAGGCCGGACTGTGGGGCGCTGCCATCACAAGGCGGTGCGCCGCAGCGTGGGACGGTCATCAGGCCGAGAGCGCCCGCGCAGCCTCCATGGCGAGAGGCGCGAACCGCCTGCGAAATTCATCCGCGTTCCAGTCAGCGAGCGATCCGGCAATGTGGATCGCGCCCACCGGCATGGTCCGGTCGCGTGTCACGGCGGCAGCGATGACGATCTCGCCGAGAAGGCTCTCTTCCTGGACGCAGGCATAGCCGTCCCGCCGCGCGTCCTCGATGCGTTGCCGGATGAGTCTGGCGTCGATCAGCGTCTTCGGGGTCAGCGGCACCAGCTTGCTGCGGCGCAGGATGTCGTCGACATGGCGATCGTCGAGCAGGGACAGCATGGCCCGCCCGCCCGCGGTGGCGAAGGTCGGCATGCGGCGCCCGGCGAGCGTCGCGTAGAAGGTCTCGCGCTTGCTCTGCTGGCGGATGGCGTAGAGGATCGTCACGTCGTCGAAGAGGCTGAGATCGACGCGTTCCCCGGTGTTCTTCCGCAATTCCGTCAGGATGGGTGTCGCTCGCTCGATCAGCGGATTCGAGCGCAGGTAGTCGAAGGAGCGGTCGAGAATGCGGCGGCCGGGAACAACGCCCGTGCCGGTGGCCGAGCGTTCGAGATAGCCGAGAACCAGAAGGGTCTGGACCACGCGCTGGGCCGCACTCTTGCTGATCTTCGCGCCCTTGGCGACCTCCGCCAGCGACAGCGGTCGCGGACTGCGGGCGAAGGCTTCGAGGACGTAGAAGGATCGGGCCGCCGACTTGAGGAACAGGCGTTCGTCGACCTCGATGATGGGGTCGCGTTCCGGAGCTTGATAACGGCGCTCGAAGCCGGCTTGGGTCGTCACGATCAGCTGTCCTCGGCACGGCAGACACAGGCTGCCTCAACATGATCCGGAACGCTTGTATCGTCTGCCGATACATTTGCAAGGGCCCGCCCATGCCCTCAACGGGACCTTGCCTTGCGCAAACGGAGTCGGTCGCGATGCGACGGGGGCGGCCTCATCCCGTCTTCGACATCGCCAGCCGTCCGGCGAGCAACAGGAACAAGGCCCCGATCACGCCGTCGCCATGACGGGCGAGAGCGCCGTCGCCAAGCCGCGTTCGCCTGAACTGTCCGAAGACGGCTGCAACACCCACGTTGTAGACGAGGCCCGCCAGGGTCAGCAGCAATCCCAACGCCGCGATCTGTAGCGTCGCGGCGCCCCGCGTCGGGTCGACGAACTGGGGGATGAAGACGGAGAAGAAGAGCAGAGCCTTCGGGTTCAGGAGGTTGTTGATCAAGCCGGCCACGAACATGGCCCGCAGGGATCCGTCTTCTGCGCCGCCAGCTGCAACGCCCGCAGGCTCGTGCCGGTGGCACCACCAGGAGCGCAGCAGCCCAATACCCAGAACGGCCAGATAGGCGGCGCCTGCCAGCCGGATCGCTTCCGCAACTGCGGGCCACGCTTCCATGACGCGGCCGAGACCGCCGGCCACGAGCGCTGTCTGGATGAGGCCCGCTGCCGCGATGCCGAGGGCGCAGGCGACGCCGTAGCGAAGCCCGCGTGACGCGGCCTGTGCGGAAACGAGGACAAAATCCGGGCCGGGCACGATGAGCAGTGCTGCCACTGCCCCCAGAAAGACGATGAGTGTCGACAGGTCGGTGATCATTCCCGGGCCTTTCGGAGGCAGCCTTGCAGGACTAGCCGCGCGCGCCGAAGATGGCGCTTCCCACCCTGACGTGGGTCGCGCCCATGGCGATGGCGGTCGGGAAGTCGGCGCTCATGCCCATGGAGACGGTCTTCAGGCCGTTGCGGCGGGCGATGGTGGTGAGCAGGGCGAAATGCGGCGCCGGCGGCTCGTCGGCCGGGGGAATGCACATGACCCCCTCGACCTCGAGCCCGTAATCGATCTTGCAGGCGCGGATGAAAGCGTCGGCCTCCTCCGGCAGGACGCCGCCCTTCTGCGGTTCGGCGCCGGTGTTGACCTGGACGAGGAAGCGAGGGCGGCGGGTGCCACCGGCTTTCTGGATCTCCTTCTGCAGCTCGCGGGCGAGCGAGGAGCGGTCCAGCGTCTCGATCACGTCGAAGAGGGCGACGGCCTCCCTGGCCTTGTTCGACTGCAGCGGCCCGATCATGTGGACCTGGACGTCCGGATAGCGCTGGCGCAGCTCCGGCCACTTGGATTTGGCGTCCTGCACATAGTTTTCGCCGAAGACGCGCTGTCCCGCGGCGAGCACCGGCTCGATGGCCTCGGCGGGAAAGGTCTTGGAGACGGCGACCAGCGTCACCGACCCCTCCGGACGCCTGGCCTCCACCGTCGCGGCGGCGATGGCGGCCTTCACATCGGCGAGGCGGGCGATGGCGTCGGACATCAGTCGGGCTCCGGGCGAGGTGTTCGGGCTAGCACGAGCCGGCCGGCGGGGCCAGATGGCTGCCCGCATGCGCCAAATCCTTGACCGGCCGGGCCCTTTCGTGTGTTGTCCGCGCTCGCTTTTGCCCAGACTTTCCGGACCTGCCGCCCATCATGTCGACCGAACGCTACAATGCCCGTACCGCCGAGCCGAAATGGCGCGCGGTCTGGGACGAGAAGGCCATCTTCGAGACGAAGAACGACGATCCGCGGCCGAAATACTACGTCCTCGAGATGTTCCCCTATCCGTCGGGGCGCATCCACATGGGCCACGTGCGCAACTACACCATGGGCGACGTGGTGGCCCGCTACAAGCGCGCCCGCGGCTTCAACGTGCTGCATCCCATGGGCTGGGACGCCTTCGGCCTGCCGGCGGAGAATGCCGCCATGGCCTCCAAGGTCCATCCGAAGGAATGGACCTACGCCAACATCGCCACCATGAAGGCGCAGCTGAAGAGCATGGGCCTGTCGCTCGACTGGTCGCGCGAGCTCGCCACCTGCGACCCCTCCTACTACCGCCACCAGCAGAAGCTCTTCGCCGATTTCATGCGCGCCGGCCTCGTCGAGCGCCGTTCCGCCAAGGTCAACTGGGACCCGGTCGACCAGACCGTGCTCGCCAACGAGCAGGTCATCGACGGCCGCGGCTGGCGATCCGGTGCCCTCGTCGAGCAGCGCGACCTGACCCAGTGGTTCCTCAAGATCACCGACTATTCGGATGACCTCCTGACCGCCCTCGACGGTCTCGACCGCTGGCCGGACAAGGTCCGGCTGATGCAGAAGAACTGGATCGGCCGCTCCGAGGGCCTGATGGTCCGCTGGGCGCTGAAGAGCGGCACGGCCCCCGCCGGCCATTCCGAGCTCGAAATCTACACGACGCGCCCCGACACGCTGTTCGGCGCCGCCTTCATGGCGATCGCTCCCGACCACCCGCTGGCGAAGGCCGCCGCCGAGACCAATCCGGATCTCGCCGCCTTCTCCGAGGAGTGCCGCCGCATGGGAACGTCGGTGGCCGCCCTCGAAACGGCGGAGAAGCTCGGCTTCGACACCGGCATCAAGGCGATCCACCCCTTCGATCCGTCGTGGGAGGTGCCGGTCTACGTCGCCAACTTCATCCTGATGGACTATGGCACCGGCGCCATCTTCGGCTGCCCGTCCGGCGACCAGCGCGACATCGAGTTCGCCAACAAGTATGGCCTGGCATTCAAGACCGTCGTGAAGCCGGCGGATGCCGGCAGCGACTTCGCCGTCACCGACACGGCCTATGACGGCGACGGCGTGATGATCAATTCGCGCTTCCTCGACGGTCTGACCACCGAGGCCGCCTTCGCCGAGGTCGCGTTGCGGCTGGAGAAGATCGAACTCGCCGGCAAGCCGGTCGCGGCGCGCAAGGTGAATTTCCGCCTGCGTGACTGGCTGATCTCGCGCCAGCGCTACTGGGGCTGCCCGATTCCGGCCATCCACTGCGACGATTGCGGCGCTGTTCCGGTGCCGGACGCCCAGCTGCCGATCCTGCTGCCCGAGGATGCCGACTTCTCCAAGCCCGGCAACCCGCTCGACCGCCATCCGACCTGGAAACACGTCGCCTGCCCGCATTGCGGCAAGCCGGGGCGGCGCGAGACGGACACGATGGACACCTTCGTCGATTCGTCCTGGTATTTCGCCCGCTTCACCGACCCCTGGCGGACCGACACGCCGACCGACCCGGCGGTGGTCGACGCCTGGCTGCCGGTGGACCAGTATATCGGCGGCATCGAGCACGCGATCCTGCACCTGCTCTATTCGCGTTTCTTCACCCGCGCCATGAAGGCGACCGGGCACGCCGGCCTCGACGAGCCGTTCCGCGGCCTGTTCACGCAGGGCATGGTCGTCCACGAGACCTATCGCGGCCCCGACGGCGCCTATGTGACGCCCGCCGAGGTGGTCATCTCCGGCGAGGGCGACCAGCGCCGCGCCGTGCTGAAGGGCTCGAATGGGCCGGTCGAGATCGGCTCCATCGAGAAGATGTCGAAGTCGAAGAAGAACGTCGTCGATCCCGACGACATCATCGACACCTACGGCGCCGACACCGCCCGCTGGTTCATGCTCTCGGACTCGCCCCCCGAGCGCGACGTCATCTGGACCGAGGCCGGCGTCGAGGGCGCCAGCCGCTTCGTCCAGCGTCTCTGGCGCATCGTTGGCGAGATCGCCGCGGTATCGCGCGGCGCTGCCGCCACCACCGCCTTGGGTGACGAGGCGACAGCCGTGCGCCGGGCCGCGCACCAGGCCCTCGCCGCGGTCGAGGCCGATGTCGAGCGCCTCGCCTTCAACCGCTGCGTCGCCCACATCTACACCCTCGCCAATGCGCTGGCGAAGTCGCTGGACGGCCTGCGCGGCGGTACCGCGGCCCCCGACATGGCGTCGGCGCTGGCCGAGGCGGGAAGCATCCTGGTGCGCCTTGTCGCCCCGATGATGCCGCACCTCGCCGAGGAATGCTGGACCGAACTCGGCCACGAGGGTCTCGTAGCCGAGGAGGCATGGCCGGCCATCGACCGGGCGATCCTCGTCGAGGACACCATCACGCTTCCCGTCCAGGTCAACGGCAAGAAGCGGGCGGACTTGACGATCGCGCGCGACGCGGCCCAAAAGGATGTCGAGGCGGCCGTCATTGCCCTCGACGCCGTCAACAAGGCGCTGGAGGGCCGGCCGGTGAAGAAGATCATCGTCGTTCCGCAGAGGATCGTGAATGTCGTGGGCTGACACCTCGCTCTTCCGCGCGATCCGGATCGCAACGCTCTGCGTGGCATCGGCCGCGCTCGCCGGATGTTTCACGCCGCTCTACGGCGATCCGACCGTCGTGTCGGGGGGGCGCAACGCCCAGGCCGCGCTGCGCGATCTCGACATCCCCGAGATTCCCGGGCGCAATGGCGTCGTCCTGCGCAACGAGCTGATCTACCTCACCCAGGGCGGCGGCGGTCGCGCTGCCAATCCAAGCCATATCCTGAGGGTCAACCTGTCGATCGACACCGTTCCGCTGGCCCTCAATACGGCCGCAGGGCGCCCCTCCGCCCAGGCGGTGAACCTCGTCGGCAACTACACGATCACCGCCGTCGGCGACCCGCGGGTCATCCATCGTGGCTCGGCCTTCGCCACCGCCTCCTTCGACCGGACGGCACAGCGCCTCGCCTCCGATCGCGCCGTGATCGAGGCCCAGGAGCGTGCCGCCAAGAGCCTGGCCGAGTCGATCGTCACCCAGGTGGCCGGCTGGTACGCCACCCAGCCGAGATGACGGCGTGACCATCCTGAAGGGCGCCGAGATCGACAGGTTTCTCGCGGCGCCGGACGACAGGCGGCCGATCGTCCTGATCTACGGGCCGGATGCGGGCCTGGTTGCTGAACGCGGCCGCGCTGTGGCCTCCCGCATCGCACCGGACCTCAACGACCCCTTCACCGTCACCCGCCTCGACGGCGATGTGCTGGCCAGTGATCCGGCGCGGCTCGTCGACGAGGCCCGGACCATGCCGATGTTCGGTGGCCGTCGGCTCATCTGGATCCGTGCCGGCGAGAAGCCGATATCGGCCGCAATCACTCCCCTGCTCTCCGCGCCGCCCGAGGCCGCGACCGTGCTGATCGAGGCCGGGGACCTGAAGAAGAACGCCCCGCTGCGCACCGATGCCGAGAGGTCGGGCGCTGCCGCGGTCATCCCCTGCTATGCCGATGGTGAGGCCGATGTGAAGCGCCTGATCGGCGAGGAAGCCCGCCAGGCCGGGCTTCAGGTCGAACCCGCGGCCCTCGCCCTGCTGGCGCAGCTTCTCGGCGGCGATCGGGCTGCCTCGCGCGCCGAGATCCGCAAGGTCTGCCTCTATTGCCATGGTCAGGCGGCCATTACCGCCGCCGATGTGGAAGCCGTGGCGGGTGATAGCCTGGATCTCGGCGTCGACGAGATCGTCGATGCGGCCGCCGGCGGCCGGCCGGACGTGCTGGACCGGCTCCTGTTGCGCGCCGAGGCCGGCGGAATCGCCATTCCGCAGATCATGTCGGCCATGAACCGCCATTTCCTCGGCCTGCACAAGGCGCGCCTCGCCGTCGAGGCGGGCACGCCCGCGCGCGCCGTTGTGGAGCGTTTCGATCCGCCGATCTTCTTTCGCAGGAAGCCCGCCGTGGAACGACAGCTCGGGCTCTGGACCACGGAGCGCCTGCAGCGGACCATCGTCCGCCTCGCCGAGGCGACCTACGAGACGCGCGCCAAATCCGCGCTTGCGCCCGCCATCGCCAGCCGCGTCATCATGTCGATCGCGACGACGGCCAGGCAGAGTGCGCGGAGCTGAGTCCGCTCAGCCGCGCAGCCGCTGGCAAAGGTCCTCGAGCTGATCCAGCGAACGATAGCGGATGCGCAGCTCGCCACCGGCGCCGCGGTGGTCGATGGTCACGATCATGCCGAGCGCATCGGACAGCGTTTTCTCCAGCGCGCGGGTATCGGCATCCTTCTCGACCCGCTCGCGCTGCTTCGGCGCACGGCCGGCCTTTTCCGACTGCTCCTGGGTCAGTGCCTCGACCTGGCGAACGTTCAGCCCGTGGTCGATGATCTGCGACGCCAGCCGGTTCGGATCGTCGGCAGCCAGCAGCGCCCGGGCGTGGCCGGCCGTGAGCTGGCCCTCCCGCAGCATGCCCTGCACGTTCTCCGGCAGCTTCATCAGGCGCAGCGTATTGGCGACATGGCTGCGGCTCTTGCCGATGATCTTGGCGAGATCGGTCTGGCTGTAGCCGAACTGCTCGATCAGCTCGTTGTAGCCGAGCGCCTCTTCCAGCGGATTGAGATCGGCGCGCTGCACGTTCTCGATGATGGCGAGCTCGAGCGCCTCGCGGTCGCCCACCTCGACGAGGTGAATCGGCACCTCGTGCAGTTCGGCGCGCTGGGCGGCGCGCCACCGCCGCTCGCCCGCGACGATCTCGTAGGCGTCGACCGCTCCGGCGACGGCGCGCACCACGATCGGCTGGATGATGCCGCGCTCGCGGATCGAATCCGCCAGCTCCTGCAGATCCTCGTCGCGGAAGATGCGTCGCGGATTGCGTGGATTGGCGCGCAGGAACTCGATCGGCACCTTTCGCGTCGCCCGCACCCGGTCGATGGCGGCGCTTTCCTCGCCGACATCGCCGATCAGCGCGGCCAGACCGCGGCCGAGACGCGAACGGCCCGCATCTTCCACCATGTCAACTCTCCTTCGGGACGCCAGCGTAACGACGTCGGCGGATGACTCAGAACGGGGGCGAATCGAATCCATCGTCAGGCCGCCCGCAGGACGCGCTCGCGCTGGATGATCTCGGAGGCCAGCCGCAGATAGGCCTGGCTGCCGACGCATTTCAGGTCGTAGAGCAGCACCGGCTTGCCGTAGCTCGGCGCCTCGGACACCCGGACATTACGGGGGATGATGGTCTGGTAGACCTTGTCGCCCATGAACTGGCGCACATCGTCGACCACCTGGGCCGACAGATTGTTTCGTGCATCATACATGGTGAGGACGATGCCATGGATCGTGAGGCCGGGATTGAGCGTCGTCTTGACCTGCTCGACGGTCTTGATGAGCTGCGACAGGCCTTCCAGCGCAAAGAATTCGCACTGCAAGGGCACCAGAATGGCATCAGCGGCCGTCATGGCGTTGATTGTCAGGAGATTCAAGGAGGGCGGGCAGTCGATCAAGACATAGGAGAAATCATTGCCGAGGGTCTCGACGGCGCGGCGCAGGCGATAGGCCCTGTCGCGCTCCGCGGCGATTTCCAGCTCGACCCCGGACAGGTCCATCGTGGACGGGGAGATCGACAGGCGCGGAACGGACGTCTCCTGGATCGTTTCGGCAAGGGAATGGTCGCCGACCAGCACGCTGTAGGTCGATCTCTGCCTGGAGCGACGGTCGATCCCCAGGCCGGTGGAGGCATTGCCCTGCGGATCCAGGTCGAGAATGAGGACCTTCTCGCCGATCGCCGCCAGCGCCGTGCCGAGATTGATCGCGGTCGTGGTCTTGCCGACGCCGCCCTTCTGGTTGGCGAGAGCCAGGACGCGCGGACCCTTGAGCGGGGCAGAGGAAGAGAGCAGCGTCATGACCACGTCCATCGCATGAGGGTCAGATGGTGCGGCGCTCAACCCCCTGGACCACGATGATCCGGCCTCTGGGGTCGGTGACGCTCGGCACCGATCTGTGATCGAACTTCCAATATATAGCGGCCTCAGTCAATTCGGACGCTACATCTTGACCCTTCGGAAAGATCCCGAGCGCCCCAGTTTTCAACAGGGGATTGGCCAGGCGCAACAGATCCTTCATCGGTGCGAGAGCCCGTGCCGTCACCACATCGGCCGACACGAGATCGTGGCCCACGACATCCTCGATCCGGCGGGCCCAGACCGTGACGGGAACCCGCATCTGACGGGCCGCTTCCTGGAGAAAGGCGGCCTTGCCGAGTTTGCTCTCGATGCAATGGACCTCGACGCCCGGCTTTCCCGCGAGGACCGCAGCGACCACCAGGGCCGGAAGACCACCGCCCGAACCCATGTCGACCCAGACCCGGGCCTCGGGCGCGATCCGCACGAGCTGGAGGCTGTCGGTAACGTGGCGCTCCCAGACCTCGCCGAGCGTATGCGGCGAGACCAGATTCTTGACGGGATTCCAGCGGCGCAGAAGGGCGACATAGAGCGCCAGGCGGTCAGCTGTTTCACGTGAAACAGCGACTCCCGCCCGATCCGCCGACGCGAGGGCCTGATCCGCGCCCATCAGGCGGCCGAGCGGGCGCCGGCACGGCGCACCCAGACCGCGAGCAGGGTCAGGGCCGATGGCGTCATACCATCCATCCGCGCAGCCTGACCCAGGGTTCGAGGTCGCCAGGCCAGCAATTTCGCGCGAATCTCGTTCGACAGACCCGGTATGGCCTCGACGTCGAGATTCTCGGGAATCGCCAGACCCTCGTCACGCCGCTGCGCCGAAATCTCTTCCTGCTGACGATCCAGATAGACCGCGTAGTGCGCATCGATCTCGACCTGCGCAGCCACCGGTCCCGGGACATCCCCGAGATCCGGCCATACCCGGCACAGCGCGGCCCAATCGATATCGGGACGAGAGAGAAGCTCGAAGGCCGACCGGCGCACACCGTCCTGATTCAGCGCCAGGCCGGCCGCCGCACCCTGATTCGGGGTGATCTGCAACGCATCCAGCCGGGCCCGGGCCGCCTCAAGGGCCGCCATCTTGTGACGGAACCGAATCGACCGCTCGGCCCCGACGCAGCCGAGGGTGAGGCCCAGAGGCGTCAAACGCTGGTCCGCATTGTCAGCCCGGAGCGCCAGGCGGAACTCCGCCCGCGAGGTGAACATGCGGTAGGGCTCCGAAACGCCGCGGGACGTGAGGTCATCGACCATCACCCCCATGTATCCCTCATGACGGCCGATCGTGATTCCGGCGCGCCCCGAGGCGCGCAGGGCGGCGTTGAGACCGGCCAGGATCCCCTGGGCTGCCGCCTCCTCATAACCCGTCGTGCCATTGATCTGTCCCGCCAGGAAAAGCCGCCGGGCACGGCGCGTCTCCAGCGTCGGCTCCAGCTCGCGCGGATCGACATGGTCGTACTCGATCGCATAGCCGAAGCGGCGGATCGCCACCCGCTCGAGCCCCGGAATGGAGCGAAGGAAGTCGGTCTGCACATCTTCAGGCAGCGAGGTCGAGAGCCCGTTGGGATAGACCGTCGTGTCGTCGAGCCCTTCCGGCTCCAGGAAGATCTGGTGGCCCTCACGGTCGCCGAAGCGCACGATCTTGTCCTCGATCGAGGGGCAGTAGCGCGGCCCTACCCCTTCGATGCGTCCGCCATACATGGCCGACCGACCGAGATTGGCTCGGACGATGTCGTGGGTCACCGCCGTGGTGCGGGTGATGCCGCAGGCCACCTGAGGGTTGGTGATCGCATCCGTCAGCGCCGAGAATGGTTCCGGGTCCGAATCGGCCTCCTGCAGCTCGACCGAAGCCCAGTCGATCGTCGATCCGTCCAGCCGCGCCGGCGTCCCGGTCTTCAGACGGCCGAGGCCGAAGCCGAACCGCATCAGACTCTCGGACAGACGGACGCTGGCGGGATCGTCGATCCGGCCAGCGGCCCACTGCCGCTCACCGAGGTGGATCACGCCCCTCAGGAAGGTGCCCGTGGTCAAGACCACGGCGCCCGCCTCAAGATCGCGGCCGTCTGCAAGCCGGACGCCGGTCACGGCCGCCGCATCGCCCAGGAGCGCCACAACCTCTCCCGTCACGATGTCGAGGCCAGACTGAGCCGCCAGCGCAGCCTGCATGGCGGCCGCGTAGAGCTTGCGGTCCGCCTGGGTGCGGGGCCCCCGCACGGCCGGGCCCTTGCGGCGGTTGAGAACGCGGAACTGGATGCCGGCGGCATCGGCAACGCGCCCCATCAGTCCGTCAAGGGCGTCGATTTCGCGGACCAGGTGCCCCTTGCCCAGACCGCCAATGGCCGGATTGCAGGACATGGCGCCGATCGTCTCGATCCGCTGCGTCACCAGAGCCGTGCGGGCGCCCAGACGTGCGGCAGCCGCTGCAGCCTCGCAGCCGGCATGCCCACCCCCGACAATGATGACGTCAAATGCGCTGGCGCCCATGGCGATGCTCACTTTCGCGTCTGTCTCTATCGTCCGGCAGCCCGGAGGGCAATCCGCTCGGGATGGCTTCGATTGTTCCAGAGCCGAATCGACTGTTTCACGTGAAACACTGGCCCTACTTGCCGATGCAGAAGGTGGAGAAAAGCTGATCGAGCATGGCCTCGGTCCCGATCCGGCCCCGGCTCCGGCCGAGCGATGCCAGCACGGATCGCAGATGCTCCGCCACAAGTTCCGTGGAGGCGTCCCAGGACGGAATCTGCAGCGCGCCCTCCAGCCCCGCCAGCGCCTCGGCGAAGATGATCCGATGCCGCTCATGCACGATCAGGGCCGGCTCTCCGCCGATCCGCTCTGCCGCATAGGCTTCGAGATCCGCGAGAAAGGTCGCCATTCCCTCGCCGCTGACGGCCGACAACCGGTGCCGGGCGCCTGAATCCGGCGGCCCCCTCCGGTCCACCTGCGTCTGGATCGCCCAGGTTTCCATGCCGGTCGAGTTCTCACCCGGCGCAATGGCGACGGAAGCCGGGCCGCCCTCGGGCGACAACCAGAGCGTCAGGTCTGCGGCGGCAATCCGCGCCTTGGCGCGCCGCATCCCCTCCTGCTCGACCGGATCGATGCTTTGCCGCAGGCCCGCCGTGTCCACGAGAACCACGGGTACGCCGGCCAGATCGAGATGCACCTCGATACTGTCGCGGGTCGTTCCCGGCGTCGGCGAGACGATGGCGACGTCGCGGCGCGCCAGGGCGTTGAGCAGCGTCGACTTGCCGGCATTGGGCGGGCCGGCGATGACCACCGTCAAGCCGTCGCGGATGCGCTCGCCGCGTGCGGCGTCCTGGATCAGCCGGCGCATCTCGTCCTGCACCTCCTCCAGGCGCAGCCGCGCCTCGGACAGAGAGGACGACGCCACGTCCCCCTCCTCGGGGAAATCGATCGAGGCCTCGACCATGGCGAGAACCGGCAGAATGGCCTGCTGGAGACGATCGGCCTCGCTGGTCAGTCGTCCGCTGTAGAGGGCGAAGGCCTGCCGCCTCTGCGCCTCCGTCTCGGCCTGGAGAAGATCGGCAAGACCCTCGACCTCGGCGAGATCCATCCTGCCCCTCTCGAAGGCGCGGCGGGTGAACTCGCCTTCTTCCGCCGGCCGGACACCCTCCAACGCCAGAACGGCGCGCAGGACGGCGGCAACGACGGCGCGGCCGCCATGCACCTGCAGCTCCAGGACATCCTCACCGGTGAAGCTGCTTGGCCCCGGAAACCACAGGGTCAGCCCGCGATCAAGATCATGTCCCGTCACCGGGTCACGGATGACGGCCAGGGTCGCCCGGCGGGGAGGCGGAACACGCCCGGTCAGCGCGGTGGCCACATGCCGCGCCCGCGTCCCGCTGACACGGACGACAGCCACGCCGGCCGTTCCGGGTGCCGTGGAGATGGCGGCGATCGTCCGCGAGTCCATGTCCGCCGTTTCGCCTTCGAATCGATCGCGGCGCGACGTATCGTTTCGCCGATGAATCGAATCAGGTGTTCATCGAGTCGAAGAAGTCGCTGTTGACCTTGGTCTGCCGCAGCTTGTCGAGCAGGAACTCGATGGCGTCCACCGTGCCCATCGGGTTGAGGATGCGGCGCAGGACATACATCTTCTTGAGGATGTCGGGTGCGACCAGCAGCTCTTCCTTGCGGGTGCCGGAGCGGGTAATGTCGATGGCCGGGAAGGTGCGCTTGTCCGCCACCTTGCGGTCCAGGATGATCTCCGAGTTGCCGGTTCCCTTGAACTCCTCGAAGATCACCTCGTCCATGCGGCTGCCCGTGTCGATCAGGGCCGTCGCGATGATCGTCAGCGAGCCGCCCTCCTCGATGTTGCGGGCGGCGCCGAAGAAGCGCTTCGGCCGCTGCAGGGCATTGGCATCCACGCCACCGGTGAGAACCTTGCCCGACGACGGCACCACCGTGTTGTAGGCACGCCCGAGGCGGGTGATCGAATCGAGCAGGATGACCACGTCGCGACCATGTTCGACGAGGCGCTTCGCCTTCTCGATGACCATCTCCGCCACCTGCACGTGGCGGGTCGCCGGCTCGTCGAAGGTCGAGGAGATCACCTCGCCATTCACCGAGCGCTGCATATCGGTGACCTCCTCCGGCCGCTCGTCGATGAGCAGCACGATGAGGTAGCATTCGGGGTGATTGCGGGTGATCGACTGGGCGATGTTCTGCAGGAGGACGGTCTTGCCGGTGCGCGGCGGCGCCACGATCAGGGCGCGCTGGCCTTTGCCGAGCGGCACCACGACGTCCATGATTCGCGCCGAATAATCCTTCTTGGTCGGATCCTCGACCTCCATCCGCAGCCGCTGGTTCGGGTAGAGCGGCGTCAGATTGTCGAAATTGACCTTGTGCCGGGCTTTTTCGGGCTCTTCGAAATTGATCCGGTTGACCTTGAGCAGGGCGAAGTAGCGCTCGCCCTCCTTCGGGGAGCGGATCTCGCCCTCGACCGTATCGCCGGTCCGGAGACCGAAGCGGCGGATCTGCGAAGGCGACACGTAGATGTCGTCCGGTCCGGCCAGATAGTTCGCATCGGGCGCGCGCAGGTAGCCGAAGCCGTCCTGGAGCACCTCGACCACGCCCTCCCCGATGATGTCGATGTCCTGAGACGCCAGTTGCTTGAGGCAGGCGAACATCAGCTCCTGCTTGCGCAGGGTCGAGGCGTTCTCGACCTGCAGCTCCTCGGCGAAAGCCAGAAGCTCCGTCGGCGATTTCGACTTGATGTCCTGAAGTTTGATCTGCTGCATCGGAACCACGCGATGATGGGACGGCCGAAGGCTCGGTACGACAACGAGTCCGGGCCTGAGCAAGGAAAGACGTGAAACCGCAGATCACTGTCGACAAGGGCCAACGGGGCCTTCGTCCGGGTTACCGGCAGGACTGGCGGGTATGCCGTCTCTCCGGTCCCTGTCTGCGTTGAGGAGGGAGTTACCGAATAAGCCCGCAGCCGTCCGATTGCAAGTCCCGCTGGCGGATGCCGCCGTCGGCGCTCAGAAGGGCTTCACGATCACGAGGATCACCACCACCACCATGATCGCGGTCGGGACCTCGTTCATCACCCGCCAGTAGGTCTGCGACCGCGTGTTGCGATCCTCGGCGAAGGCACGCACCGCCGCGCTGAACATGCCGTGCACGGCGGACAAGCCGAGAACCAGGGCAAGCTTTCCGTGCAGCCAGCCACCCTGGAAGCGGAAGACGACCCAGGCCAGCCAGAGCCCCGCCACCCAGCTGACGATCATCGCCGGGTTGATGATGTAGTGCAGCAGCCGCCGCTCCATCACCTTGAACGTCTCCGACGTCTCCGATCCCGCGGTGGCGGCGCAGTGATAGATGAACAGGCGCGGCAGATAGAGCATTCCCGCCATCCAGGAGATGACCGCAATCACGTGAAGCGACTTGATCCAGGCAACGGCGGCGACGGGAGCAAGATATCCGAGCGCCACGACCCCGGCGATCGTCACGATGACCGCCACGAGGGCCCTGATCGCCCGCTGCCATCCGCTCATGACCCTCGCCTCCAGCCGCGCACCCGTTCCACCATTCGCTCGACATGGGCAATCGGCGTCGGCGGCAGGATGCCATGGCCAAGGTTGAAGACGTAGCGCCCCGTCCCGAAAGATTCGAGGGCCTGGTCCACCGCCCGATCCAGCGCATCCCCGCCGGCGAGAAGCGCGATCGGATCGATATTGCCCTGAACCGCGACGCGCGGCTGCAACTCCCGCCTGACGTAGTCCGCCCCGATCGTCCAGTCGAGACCGACCGCATTCGGCGCGATCCCGTCGACGACCGCGGAAAGACGATGTCCCGCGCCCTTCGGGAAGACGATCACCGGCACGCCGGGAGCTTCCTCCCTGATCCGGCTGACGATCCGTGCGACAGGGCCAATGCTCCACCGTGCGAACTGCTCCTCGGGCAGCACGCCGGCCCAGGTATCGAAGATCTGAACTGCTTCCACCCCGGCGCGAATCTGTCCGAGAAGATAGGCAACCGAGGCATCGACGATCCGGTCGATGAGCGTCGCAAAGCCATCCGGATCGCGATAGGCGAAGAGCCGCGCCGCCACCTGGTCGTCCCCACCCCGTCCGGCGACCATATAGGTCGCAACCGTCCAGGGTGCGCCACAGAAACCGATCAGCGTCGCCGTCTCCGGCAACCGGCTCCGGATCATCGCCACGGCCTCGTAGACCTTGCCGACGATCGCCGCGTCGAGCTCGTCCGATAGCCGTCCCAGACCGCCTCGATCCACCAGAGGATCGAGCCTTGGGCCTTCGCCCGTCTCGAATCTCACCGTCTGCCCCAGCGCATGCGGCACGACGAGGATGTCGGAAAACAGAATGGCGCCATCGAAGCCGAAGCGGCGCAGCGGCTGCAGCGTCACCTCCGTCGCCAGTTCCGGGTTGAAGCAGAGATTCAGGAACGAGCCCGCCTTCTCCCTGACCGCGCGATACTCGGGCAGGTACCGTCCCGCCTGCCGCATCATCCAGATCGGAGGCGAAGCGGCGATGGCACCCTGGAGTACGCCGAGAAGGGGTTTGTGCACGACCGGTCCCCGCATTCTCCTCTTCCATCCAATCTTGATGAGAGAGAGTCTTCTTTGATTCCTTGAGGGGGGCATTAGGCGAAGACAGCTTCATGCACAAGTTGTCCACCGTTCGGACCATGCAGACGACCCTGGATTCCGGTGACCGTATTCGACCATCAACACTCTGATTCAACTGACGAATATTTCTGTCTGGCCTGTCACCACGGAACCTGTTGGTGTTCGCTCTCCCGGTCGGTGGAGGACATTTCCCCCAACGATCAGCCTGGGGATGGATCGGGGACGGCGCAGGGTGAACCCCTTGCGATCAGCCCGCGTCCGTGGCCTTGTCCGTGCTTGTCCACATGTCCGCCCGGCCTTATGCAGAGCCCCATGCCGCATCGCCGCGAGAGCTACTTCCATCTCCACCTCGTGTCGGACGCGACCGGCGAGACGCTGATGACCGTCGGTCGCGCCGCAGCGGTCCAATATGCTTCCGTGTCGGCCATCGAGCACGTCTATCCGCTGGTCCGCTCGCAGAAGCAGCTCGACAGGGTGATCACCGAGATCGAGGCCAATCCCGGCATCGTCCTCTACACGCTCGTCGACAAGGAACTGACCGACCGGCTGAACGACAAGTGCAAGGAACTGGGCTCTCCCTGCCTCTCCGTGCTCGAGCCGATCCTGGCCATGTTCCAGAATTATCTCGGCGCCGCCTCGACGCCCCGGGTCGGTGCCCAGCACGTCCTCAACGCCGAGTACTTCAAGCGCATCGACGCCCTGAACTACACCATGATGCATGATGACGGGCAGCTTCCCGAGAACTGGGAGGAGGCCGACGTGCTGCTGGTCGGCGTGTCGCGCACCTCCAAGACCCCGACATCGATCTATCTCGCCAATCGCGGCGTCAAGGCGGCCAATATTCCGCTCGTACCCGGCATTCCGCTGCCGGATGCCATATGGAAGCTGCAGAAGCCGCTCGTCATCGGGCTCTATGCCAGCCCCGAGCGCATCGTCCAGATCCGCGAGAACCGGATTCTCGCCCTCAACGCCACCCAGGACAAATCCAGCTATGTCGACCGTGCGGCCGTCACCGAGGAGATCGCCCAGTCCCGCCGCCTCTTTGGCTCCAACAACTGGCCGATCATCGACGTGACGCGGCGATCGATCGAGGAGACCGCTGCCGGGATCATCTCGCTGCTGAAAGACCATCGCCGCATGCTGGCCGCGAAGGAAACAGCGTGACGGACCTTGTCCTGGCCTCGAAATCGGCGGCACGGGCGGCGATGCTGACCGGTGCCGGTCTCGACGTGCGCCTGGTACCGGCCGACATCGACGAACGGGCACTGGACGACATCTGGGCCTCCGAGGGGCGCTCACCCGCCGAGATCGCTCGCCTGCTCGCCGAGGCCAAGGCCCGCGCGGTCAGCCGCGCCCATCCCGATGCCGTGGTCATCGGTGCGGACCAGACGCTGGCGCTCGGCGCCCGCCGCTTCTCCAAGGCCGCCTCGCTGCCCGAGGCCCGCGCCAATCTCGCCACGCTCCGCGGCCAGACCCATCAGCTTCATTCCGGTGTGGCCCTTGCCCGCGCCGGTGAGACACTGTTCGCCGATGTGGCAATGGCCGCCATGACGATGCGGAACTTCTCCGACGAATTCCTCGACGCCTATCTCGCAAGGGTCGGCGACCGGATTCTGTCCTCCGTCGGCTGTTATCAGTTCGAGTCGGAGGGTATCCAGCTCTTCCAGCGCATCGAAGGCGACTATTTCACCATCCTCGGCATGCCGCTGCTGCCGCTGCTCGCCGCCCTTCGCCGCGAGGGGCTGATCCCGTCATGATCCGCGCCTGTTGCATCGGCTGGCCCATCCACCACGTCCGCTCGCCCCTCATCCACGGTTTCTGGCTGAAGGCCTACGGCATCGACGGCGAATACACGCGCGAGGCAGTGGAGCCCGGCCAGGCCGGCGCGTTCCTCAGATCCCTTGCCGATCGCGGCTTTGCGGGCTGCAATGTGACCATTCCCCACAAGGAAGCCGCCTTCGCGGCGATGGACGAGGTCGATCCGGGCGCCGTCGCAGTGGGCGCCGTCAACACGGTTTGGCACGAGGGTGGCAGGCTCTTCGGTATGAACTCGGACGTCACCGGCTTCCTGCTGAACCTCGACGACCAGGTTCCCGGCTGGGACCGCGATGTCGGCCATGTCGTCGTCCTCGGCGCGGGCGGCGCCGCCCGCGGCATCGTCCACGGGCTGCTGTCGCGCGGTGCCGAGACCATTACGCTGGCGAATCGATCTCTGTCCAAGGCCGAGGCCATCGCCGCCGGCGATCCGCGTCGCATCAGGTCGGCCGCCTGGAGCGAGTTGCCGGCGCTGCTGCCGGACGCCGACCTGCTCATCAACACAACCTCGCTGGGCATGAGCGGACAGCCGCCGCTCGACCTGTCGCTCGATGCGCTGAAGGGCGAGGCCATCGTCTCCGACATCGTGTACGTGCCCCTGATCACCCCCCTGCTGGCGGACGCGCGCAGGCGAGGTCATCGCACCGCCGAGGGCCTCGGTATGCTGCTCCACCAGGCCGTTCCTGGGTTCCGCAAGTGGTTCGGCGTCACCCCTGAGGTGACCCCCGAACTCCATGCCCACCTCGCAGCCGACATCCAGGGCCACTGAGATGTTCGTTCTCGGCCTCACCGGTTCCATCGGCATGGGAAAGTCGACCACCTCGGCCTTCTTTCGGCAGTCGGGCGTTCCCGTTCATGACGCCGATGCGGCTGTCCACCGCCTCTATGCCGGCGCGGCCGTCGCACCCATTGCGGAAGCCTTTCCCGGAACCGTCGCCGAGGGCAGGGTTGACCGGACGAAGCTCGCGGCCATCGTCCTGAAGGACGGCGCCGCCATGAAGCGCCTCGAGGGCATCGTCCATCCCCTGGTCGGTGCGGCCGAGCGCCAGTTCCGCGAGGCGGCCCGCGCTCGCGGCTGTTCGCTCGTCGTTCTCGACATTCCGCTGCTGCTCGAGACGGGCGGGGAGAGGCGGGTGGACGCCGTCGCGGTTGTCTCGGCCCCCGCCGACCTCCAGCGCGCGCGCGTCCTGGCGCGTCCCGGCATGAACGAGGAGAAGCTCGACGCCATTCTCGCCCGCCAGGTGCCGGATGCGGAGAAGCGCCGCCGCGCTCATTTCGTGATCGAATCGGGTTTCGGCCTGGAATCGGCCGGCCGCCAGGTGTCGGACATCATCCGGGCCCTTGCCGGAAGCCGCAGGAGCCATTGATGCGCGAGATCATTCTCGACACCGAGACGACCGGCCTCGATCCGCTGCGTGGCGACCGGCTGGTCGAGATCGGCGGCATCGAGCTCGTCAATCATTTCCCGACGGGGCGGACCTACCACGTCTATATCAATCCGGAGCGCGCCATGCCGGAGGAGGCCTTCCGCGTCCACGGCCTCTCTGCCGAGTTCCTCGCTGACAAGCCGCGTTTCGCCGATCTGGTGGAGGAGTTCTGGAGCTTCATCGACGGCGCCAAGCTCGTCATCCACAACGCCTCCTTCGACATGGGCTTCATCAACGCCGAGCTGAAGCGGGTCGGCCGCGCGCCCTTCCCGGGGGAACTCGTCGTCGACACGCTCGGCATGGCGCGCCGGCGCTTCCCAGGGGCCGCCGCGAGCCTCGATGCCCTCTGCTCGCGCTTCGGCATCGACAATTCCCGCCGCACCAAGCACGGTGCGCTCCTCGACGCGGAACTCCTCGCCGACGTCTATATCGAGCTGATCGGCGGACGCCAGGCGACCTTCGGCCTCGCCGAGGCCAATCGCGGAGCGCGCCGTGCCGCCCAAGGCCTGCAGAGGGTGGAGCAGCGCCCCGTCCCCCTGTCACCGCGTCTGAGCGAGGCCGACATCCTGGCGCACCAGGCCTTCATCCGCGATCTCGGCGAGAAGGCGATCTGGTACGACTTCATTCCTCCTGCTCCCGACGATGGCACCTCCTTGACCCCCCGGTAACATGCCGATACGAATGACGGCTTCGTGACAGGGCTCGTGGGGAGCTCCTTTTCATCGGACCGATGAATGGTCGATCAGACACCCATGAGTCGTGTAACTGCGCTCCGGCGACCGGAAAAGCGGCATGATGACGAAGCCAGGTTCCTGAAGAACTGGCTCAAGAATCCTCTGCGCATGGGCGCCGTCGCGCCGTCAGGCCCGGTTCTGGCCCGGCGCATGGCGAGCTATGTCGATCCCGCCGGAACCGGACCGGTGATCGAACTCGGCCCGGGAACGGGCGCCATCACCGCAGCCCTCGTCGCCCGCGGCGTCGATCCCCGCCGGCTCGTCCTGGTGGAATACTCGGTCGATTTCTGCCGCCTGCTGCGGGAGCGCTTCCCGACGGCGACCGTGATCCACGGGGACGCCTACACGCTGAACCGCACCCTGTCCGGCCGGCTGAGCGAACCCGCCGATGCCCTGGTCTCCGGCCTGCCTCTGATGACCCGCCCCGAGCCGATCCGGCTGAAACTGCTGAACGACGCCCTGGCCCTGATGAAGCCGGGCGCACCCTTCGTGCAGTTCACCTATTCCGTGACCTCGCCGATCCCGATGAAGTCGAGCGCCTTCACCGCCGAGCCGTCGGAGCGGATCTGGCGCAACATCCCGCCGGCACGGGTCTGGGTCTACAGAACCGTCTGACCGGCCTCAGGCCGCGATACGATAGGTCCGTCGGCTGCCGAGGGCCACCAGCGATGGCGGCGCCGGAAACAGCGCCCGGATGGCGGGGTCGCGAATGTCGAGCCCGCCGGTCAGGCTGCCGAAGGCCGGCATCACCAGCCGCGTTTCACATGAAACGAAGACCTTGCGCCGAACGCGGCCGCCGCGAACGGCGATCACCGCGCTCGGGTGAAGGTGGCCAGCAACCTCGCCGCTGACAGGCCCCGAAGTCGGTTCGTGAACGAATCGAATGGCGCCGTCGACGAGTTCGGGCAGAAACTGGCCGGGAAGTTCGGCGTCGAAGCGGGAATCGTGGTTGCCGGCGATCCAGATCCAGTCACGGCCGGCCTGCAGACGCCCGAGCGTCGCCATGTCCTCCGGCGAGATCCGTCTCGGTCCGCCCCGGTCATGGAAGCTGTCGCCGAGCGAAACGACGGTGCGGGGCTGGAAACGGCGCACCGCCGCGTCCAGGGCGAGAAGCGTCTGCGCAGTGTCATAGGGCGGGAGCGGCACGCCCCGCCTGGCGAAGGCCGAGCCTTTCTCCAGGTGCAGGTCGGAGACGATGAGCATGCGCGCCGCCGCGCACCAGATCGCCCCCGACGGATCGGTGACGAAGGTCCGGCCGGCGATGGTCAGCGTCGTCTGGTCCGCAGAATCCGTCATTTCACGTCCGAATCGATCACGCCGAGGCCTGCCTCGGCGAGAATGGTCGCCTCCGCCTCGGCCAGCAGCGCGTCGCCGGCCTCGCCATAGATCGGCTCCCGGCCGATCTCCAGCATGACCGGGACCGCCAGCGGCGAGATGCGTTCGAGCGCACTGTGCACGATTCGCCCCTTGATCCGTGACAGCATCTGACCGAGCCGGGCGATGTCGAGAAGGCCGGTGGCCGCATCGGCGCGGGCGGCGCGCAGCAGCAGATGATCCGGCTCGTGGCGGCGCAGCACGTCGTAGACGAGATCGGTGGAGATGGTGACCTGCCGTCCCGACTTCTCCTTGCCGGGATGGCGCCGCTCGATCAGCCCGGCGATCACCGCGCAGGTGCGGAAGGTCCGCTTCATCAGCTGGCTCTCGTCCAGCCAGGCCTCGAGATCGTCGCCGAGCATGTCCTCGTCGAACAGCGCGGCGAGAGGCAGCGCGCCCCGGTCGATGGCGGCGTCGAGATCGTCGAGGCACCAGACCGACAGCGAATAGTCGTTGGCGACGAAACCCATCGGCTTCAGGCCGCGCCGCTCCAGCCGGCGGGTGAGCAGCATGCCGAGCGTCTGGTGGGCGAGGCGGCCCTCGAAGGGATAGGCGACGAGATGGAAGCGCTCGGCGCGCGGAAAGGTCTCGACGAGCAACTGGTCGCGGCGCGGGATGATCGAGACGGCGCGCTGAAGCTCCAGCCATTCGGCCACCTGCGAAGGCAGCTTTGGCCATTCGGACGGTTCGGACAGCATCCGCCGCACGCCCTCGGCGAGAAAGGTCGACAGCGGGAACTTGCCGCCGGCATAGGCCGGCACCTTCGGCTCCCGGGATGCGGCGCGCGAGACATAGACCTCGTTCTCCACCAGCGCCTCGTAGCGTAGAACCTCGCCCGAGAAGAGGAAGGTGTCGCCGGTGACGAGGCCCTCGACGAAGAATTCCTCGATCTCGCCGAGGACGCGGCCGCCCCGCGCGATCGGTCCGGAATAGCCGTGGGCGGCCTGCCGCAGGCTGCGCACCAGCCGCACCTTCAGCATCGGCGATTCGACGATGGTGCCGACGTTCAGCCGGTAGCGCTGGGCGACGGAGGGGTGGGTGATCCGCCAGAAGCCCTGCTTGTCCTGCCGGATCCGGGCGAAACGCTCGTAGGTCCTCAGCGCGTAGCCGCCCGTGGCGACGAAGGCGATGACGTCCTGGAAGGTCGGCGCGTCGAGCTCGGCATAGGGCGCCGCCGACCGGACCTCGGCGAACAGCGCCTCCGCGTCGAAGGGGCCGGCGCAGGCGGTGCCGAGGACGTGCTGGCAGAGCACGTCGAGGGCGCCGCGTCGCAGTGGCTCGGTGTCCTGCGCGCCGCGGTCGATCGCCTCCAGCGCCGCCCGGCACTCCAGCACCTCGAAACGGTTCGCCGGCACCAGGATAGCGCGCGACGGCTCGTCGAGGCGATGGTTGGCGCGTCCGATCCGCTGCATCAGCCGGCTCGAGCCCTTCGGCGCGCCGATGTTGATGACGAGGTCGACATCCCCCCAGTCGATGCCGAGGTCCAGCGAGGACGTGCAGACCACAGCCCTCAGCCGGCCCGCCGCCATGGCGTCCTCGACCTTGCGGCGCTGGGCGACGTCGAGCGAGCCGTGATGCAGGGCGATCGGCAGGCTCGCCTCGTTGATGGTCCACAGGAGCTGGAACAGCAGTTCGGCCTGGCTGCGGGTGTTGACGAAGAGCAGCGTCGTGCGGTGCGCCTGGATGGCCTGGTAGAGCTCGCCCGCCGCATGGCGTGCCGAATGCCCCGCCCAGGGCAGGCGCTCCGCTGTCTCCAGGATGGCAATGTCCGGCTTCGCGCCTGGCTCCGCGATGACGATGGCCGCCGGCGCCGCCTCGCGGTTCTGCGGCGTCAGGAAGCGGCCGAGGTCCGCCGGATCCTTCACTGTCGCCGACAGGCCGACGGTGACGAGGTCCGGCGCCAGCGTGAACAGGCGGGCGAGGCCGAGGGCCAACAGATCGCCGCGTTTCGATGCGACCAGCGCATGAAGCTCGTCGAGCACGACACGCCGGAGAGAGCCGAAGAGATAGGGCGCATCGGCGCTGGCCAGCAGCAGCGCGAGCTGCTCCGGCGTGGTCAGCAGGATGTCGGGCGGGTCGGCACGCTGGCGCTGGCGCCGGGAGGTCGGCGTGTCGCCGGTGCGCGTCTCGATGCGCAGGCCAAGGCCCATCTCGTCGGCCGGCTTGTAGAGGTTGCGGGCGACATCGACCGCCAGGGCCTTCAGCGGCGAGATGTAGAGCGTGTGCAGGCCGCGCGGGCGTGGCGGCGGCGCGCGGCCCACCGGAGCGGCGCCACCGCTCCGGTTTCCGCGCTCGGGTCTTTCCGACAGCTCCACCAGGGACGGCAGGAAGCCGGCCAGCGTCTTGCCGGCGCCGGTCGGCGCGACCAGCAGGGCCGACCGGTTCTGACGGGCCAGGGCAAGAAGGTCGAGCTGATGGGCGCGCGGCGCCCAGCCGCGCCCGGCGAACCAGGCGCCGAACCGTTCGGGCAGCAGGGAGGCGTCGCTCACTTCGGCGCCGTGGCGGACGGACATGCCGACAGAACTAAACAAGAACGACGCGCGGCGAAACCGCTTTGTTCAGGAGACCGCTCCGCCATTGCAAACGTGCGATACCGTTCATTCACCAACCTGCAAGCCCGGGGCGGGGCAAGAGCGTCGCATTCAGAAGCACTTAATTGTCGTCAATTCATATCGATCGCCATCGCACGGTCCCACTCCACGGGGCCGCTGGGAGGTGCAACATGATCGCCTCGATCGTCCGAGGTCTGCTGGCATGCCGGGAGGGCAACATCGCCCTGACCTTCGCGATCGCCGCCGTGCCGCTGATGACTGCCGTCGGGGCGGGTGTCGACTACTCCCGGTCCGAACAGCAGCGTACCCAGATCCAGGGCACGCTCGATGCCGCTCTCCTCGCTGGTGCGAGAAGCGTCGGGACGGAGATCGCGACCGCGACAACCTTCTTCGCCAAGCAGTCGACGGTCGCGGGCGCGACGACCAGCTTTCAGCTGAGCGGCTCCCAGCTTTCCGGCACCGCCACCGCGACGATCAGGACGACCTTTCTCGCCGTTGCCGGCCACAGCACCATCACCGTCACCGCCAGGGGACGGCGCTTCGCAGCACCACCACGACATCCAGCGGCGCGCTTCCCTGCATCTTTGCCCTGGCGACGAACACATCCCAGGCACTGCTGGTCAATTCCGGCGCCAAGATCAATGCGCCGGACTGCGAGGTTCACGTCCGCTCGACCGCGTCGCTGGCCGCGATCTTCAATGCCGGAACCACCCTGAATCTCAAGACCTTCTGCATTCAGGGAACGAACATCATCAAGAACACCTCGAACAGCCTGCCGATCCAGACCGGCTGCGCGGCGGCAAACGACCCCTATGCCGGCAAGCTGCCGAAGCCGGCGGTCGGAGCCTGCACCAACACCAAATCCGTCTATGACCCGCCGGCCTCCGGCGGCTCCCACTCCATGGCCGGAGGTTCGGTCTGGTGCGACGTCACGTTCAACGGCTCTCCCCGCATCGTCTTCCAGCCGGGCCTCCACATCATCAAGGGGCGGATGATCATCAACGCCAACTCGATCATCGAGGGAACGGGCGTCACCTTCTATTTCCCCGATACCAACTCCGAGATCCGCTTCAATGGCGGCATCACGTCCAAGCTGGTGGCACCGACCACCGGCACCTACGCGAACATCCTCATGTTCGAGCCGAGCACCAGCACCAGCACGGTGCAGTATGTCTTCAACTCGTCGGTGAGCGAGGAGATCTCGGGCCTGATCTACCTGCCGCGCCGCGGCCTCACCTACAATTCGGTGTCGACGGTGAACGGCTCGCGCATCCAGATCGTGTCCAACACCATCATCTTCAACGCGCTGGACTGGCGGCTCTCCACCAACAGCGCCCTGTCGGGATCGACGTCCAGCTCGACCACGGTCCGGCTGGTCCGATAGGCCGGTCGCCTTGCCCTGACTCCTAACGGCAGGCCCAGGGCAGGAAGGTGCTCGCCATGCCGGCGTTCATCGCCCTGACGGTCATGACATTGGCGAGATCGGTCTCGGCGCCGTCGCGCGGGCAGATGTCGGCGGGCCCGAGGCAGCCGCCGGCGATGAAGCGGGCGTGTCGCTCGAGGAAATCCCGGCTGAGTCCCTCCGTGCCGCGGCGCCTCAGGGCGTCCTCCCACCCCTGTCGGTAGCGGTCGCACTTCTGCGCGGCGCGGGCGTTGAGGTCCTGCGCCTGCACGACGTCGGGCGAGGCGAGGACGAGCAGGCAGAGGACCGTCACGAGGCAGGCGAGGACCCTGCGGCCGTAGGACGGAGACGTTGCGTACATCCCCTCTCCTAGGCGTGCGCGGCTGATCGCGGCAAGGCCCTAGCTGATCAATTTCAGCGCGCGGAAGCTCGCGTGTCCGTCGCGCCCGACGATGATGTGATCGTGCACGACGATGCCGAGCGGCTTGGCCGTGTCGATGATCTGCTGCGTCATCAGGATGTCCGGCCGCGAGGGCGTCGGATCGCCCGAGGGGTGGTTGTGCACGAGGATGACCGCAGTGGCCGAGAGCTCCAGCGCCCGCTTCACCACCTCGCGCGGATAGACCGGCGTGTGGTCGACCGTGCCTTCGCCCTGAAGCTCGTCGGCGATCAGGGCGTTCTTGCGGTCGAGATAGAGCACCCGGAACTGCTCGCGCTCGGAAAAGGCCATGGCGGTGCGGCAATAGTCGATCAGCGCGATCCAGCTCGACAGCACCGGCCGCCGGGCGATGGCGGCGCGGCCCATCCGCAGCGCCGCCGCATGCACGAGCCTGAGTTCCGTCGCCACCGTCACCGTCACGCCCTCGACCTCCGACAGGCGCGGCTCGGGGGCGGCGAGCACGTCGGCGAAGGACCCGAAGCGCTTCAGCAGCGCCTTGGCCAGCGGCTTCACGTCGCGGCGCGGGATCGCCCGGAAGAGAACGAGCTCCAGCAGTTCGTAATCGGCGAGGGCATCGGGGCCGGCCTCCCGGAAACGGTTGCGCAGGCGCTCGCGATGGCCGTGGAAAGGCGGCGCCTCGGCAAATCCGGGCAGCTCTGGATCGGCAACCGGCCTGGTCTCGCTCGCCATGGTGCAACTCCACCACCGACGGTAGCCGACGCGGACCCTTGCGAGCCCTCCGGGTGTTACCGGATGCGCGCTCATCGGCCGATCGGCGGAGAGGTCGCGGCTTGCCCTCGGCGCGGGGCCGGTAGACTGTCCGCCCGGCGAGGAGATCAAGACGATGGCGACGTTCAGGGCGGTGGTGATCACCAAGGGCGACAGCGGCACGAAGGCCGAGCTGACCCGATTTGACGAGGCGGACCTGATGGAGGGCGATGTGACGGTGCGCGTCTCCCACTCGACCCTCAACTACAAGGATGGCCTCGCCCTCACCGGCAAGGCTCCGGTGGTCCGGCGCTTCCCCATGATCCCCGGCATCGATCTCGCCGGCACGGTCGAGACGTCCAGCCATCCTGACTTCAAGGCGGGTGATGCCGTCCTTCTCAACGGCTGGGGCACAGGCGAAACCCATCTCGGCGCCTATGCCGAGAAGTCGCGGGTCAAGGGCGACTGGCTGGTGCCGCTGCCCGAGGGCCTGTCCGCCGCGGAGGCCATGGCCATCGGCACGGCCGGCTACACGGCCATGCTCTGCGTCATGGCGCTGGAGCGTCACGGCATCACGCCGGATCGCGGTCCGATGGTGGTGACGGGAGCCGCCGGCGGCGTCGGCTCGGTGGCGACCGCGCTGCTCGCCCGCCTCGGCTACCATGTGATCGCCTCCACCGGGCGGCCGCAGGAGGCGGACTACCTGAAGGGCCTCGGCGCCGCCGAGATCATCGACCGGGCCGAGCTGTCCGGCCCCGCCCGCGCCCTCGGCAAGGAGCGCTGGGCCGGCGGCATCGATTCGGTCGGTTCGCACACCCTCGCCAACGTCCTCTCGATGACGCGCTACGGTGGTGCCGTCGCCGCCTGCGGCCTCGCCCAGGGCATGGATCTGCCGACCTCCGTCGCGCCTTTCATCCTGCGCGGCGTCTCCCTGCTCGGTGTCGACTCGGTCATGGCACCGAAATCCCTGCGGCTCGAGGCCTGGTCGCGCCTTGCCCGCGACCTCGACCGCCAGGCGCTGGCCCGCATCACCTCCACCATCCCGCTCGAGGGCGTCATCGAGGCGGGCTCTGCCATCCTCGAGGGGCGCATTCGCGGTCGCGTGGTGGTCACGATTGCCTGACAGCATGCCGGGAACGTCGCGCAACCGCCCGGCGTTCCCTGTCCTCGATGGACCGAGCAACGCCCATGACGATGACGCGCCGCGCCTGGATGGAAGGCCTCCTGTCCGGGCTCGGACTGGCGGCCATGGCAGGATCGGCACGCGCCCAGGCGGGCTACCCGCCTCCTCCCCCCGGCATGGCCCCGCCCGGCTACGCCGACCCGACGCGGCAGCACTTCGACATCCTCCGCCAGCAGGAGAACGACCGGCGCTCCTTCGATGCGCTTCAGCGCGGCCAGCAGCGCGAGACCGATCGCAACCTCGAAACGCTTCGCCGCCAGCAGACTGACCAGCGTCGGGCGCTCGACGCGATGCGCCGCGAGGGGCGCGATGCCGACGCGGCGGCAACCAGCCCCCGGTTGCAGGTCCAGGGATGGCGGTCGCGACGCCCTTTGACGGATGAGGACCGCGCGCGGATCGATCGGGCTGCGCGGTCCGCTCCTTCATCCCGGACCCCATCGATCCTGATCGAGGATCCGCCGCCCCGGCGCCGCCGTCGCCGCACGCGATATTGACCGGAACGGCCGCCGCTCCGGTGCCGGCGGCCATGGCAATCGCATCGCAAAACGGCCATCATCGCTGCGGAACCTGAGAACCCATGTCCCGCACCCGTCTGTCGATCTTCTCCGTCATCTGCGCCCTCATCGGTTGCGCAGCGCTGTTGACCTTCTGGTACAACCGCCCGACCACGGTGACCATCGCGGTCGGACCGGCGGGTTCGGAAGCCGCGCGGCTGATCGACGCCCTGCGTCTGGCCCTCCAGCGCGAACGCTCCAGCGTGCGCCTGAGGCTGGTCTCATCCGATTCGCCCTCGGACAGTGCCGCGCGGCTGGAGCGCGAGGAGGTCGACCTCGCCATCGTTCGCGCGGACATCTCCTTCCCGTCCTCGGCCATGGCGGTGGCCATCTGGCAGCGCAACCCGGTGGTCCTGTCAGCTCCGGCGGACGCCGGCATCGAGCGCTGGACGGACCTGCCCGGCAAGACCATCGGGGTCATGGGTCGCGGCGTCGGTTTCAACATCCGTCTGATCCAGACGATCCTGCGCGAGCACGGCGTGCAGGCGACGGCCGTGCGCATCGTCGAGGTCCTGCCCTGGGAGACTGCCGAGGCCTTCCGCAAGAAGCAGATCCAGGCGCTGGTCACCATCGGGCCGCCCTCCTCGAAGCCTGTCGCCGACGCCGTGGCGGGCCTGGTGCGCGAGACGCCCGAGGGCAAGGTCACCCTCGTCCCCATCCGTGAGGCCGAAGCGGTCGCCGACCGGGTCTCCTTCCTTGAGTCCATGGACATCATCGCCGGTTCGTTCGGCTCCAATCCGCCGCGCCCGGCGGAGAATTTCCCCACCCTCGGCGTCATCCACTATCTCGTGGCGCGCCGCGGGGTCGACGATTCGGTAACCTCGGAGTTCACCCAGCAACTCTTCACGCTGCGCCCGGCGCTGGCCAGCCAGCACCCGGCCGCCAACCGGCTGGAGGTCCCCGACACCGAGAAGGGCTCGTCGGTCCAGGTCCATCCCGGCGCCCTCGCCTATCTCACCGGCGAGCAGAAGACCTTCGTCGAGAAATACAGCGACTATCTCTATCTCGCCATCTTCGGCCTCTCGCTCGGCGGCTCCGCGCTTGCCGCCGTCGCCGGCTATTTCGGCTTCGGCCGGCGGGAGAAGGACCCGGGCTATCTGCCGGAGGTGCTCCTGCTGCTGCGCAACGCCCGGGGGACCGATGACCCCGACGTGCTCGATGCCATCGCCCAGCGGGCCGACGACATCTTCGTCGAGTCGATCGAGGCCTCGAAGCGGCCGGACTTTGATTCCGGCCAGTTCGCCACCCTGACCCTGGCGCTCGACCGCCTCAACGCCTCGATCGCCGATCGCCGCCGCGCCATTGCGCTGATCTACGACGCCGAGGAAGACGAAGGGCCGGCGGTGGAGGCGTCAGCACCCGTGACGGTGACTTTCCCGCGGGGGTGACGGAGCGGCCGGGCGAAGCTATAGGATCGGTCCGTCGCCAAGAGGAGGACCGTGGTGGCTGCGCCCCGGATGGAGACCCGGACCAGTACGATCGAGGAAGCCTGCATCGCCAAGGGCATGCGGATGACCGATCAACGCCGTGTCATCGCCCGCATCATCGAGGCGGCCGCGGACCATCCCGATGTCGAGGAACTGCACCGGCGCGCCAATGCCGTCGACACCAACATTTCGCTGTCGACGGTCTATCGCACGGTGAAGCTGTTCGAGGATTCGGGAATCATCACCCGGCATGCCTTCGGCGACGGCCGCGCCCGCTACGAGACCATTCCCGAGGCGCACCATGATCATCTGATCGACCTGCGCACCGGCCAGGTCGTGGAGTTCCAGTCGGAGGAGATCGAGCGCCTCCAGGCCGAGATCGCCCGCAAGCTCGGGTACCGTCTCGTGGATCACCGGCTCGAACTCTATTGCGTGCCGCTCGATGAAGAATCCTGACAGGCCCGGCACGGAGTTCGGCCGCGGCGGGCCGAGCATCTTCGACACGGTCCGCGCCGTCTTCTGGCTGATGATCCTGATCGCGGCGGGCCTCGTGCTGCTGCCGGCACAGATGATTGCCCATGGCTTCAGTCTGTCGGCGCGGCGGACGATCCCGATGATGTTCCACCGCGTCGTGCTGCGGGCCTTCGGCGCAAGGATCACCGTGCGTGGCGAGGCGACGGCACACCGGCCCGCGCTCTTCGTGCCCAATCACGTCTCGTGGATGGACATCATGGTGCTCGGCGCCTTTGCGCCGGTCTCTTTCGTGGCCAAGTCGGAAGTCGCGACATGGCCGGTCTTCGGCTATCTCGCAAGGCTTCAGCGCTCCATCTTCGTCGACCGCGACAGGCGCCACACGACCTCGCGGACGGCCGACGAGATGGTTTCGCGCATGCGCGAGGGCGAGCCCGTCGTCCTCTTCGCCGAGGGCACCTCGTCCGACGGCAACCGCACCCTGCGTTTCCGCCCGGCATTGATCGGCGCCGCCGAGAGCCTCGCCCGCGCCACGGGCGAGACGGTGTGGATCCAGCCCATCGCGCTCGCCTACCGGCGCATCAGCGGCCTGCCCTCGGGCCGGCAGCACCGGCCGCGGGTCGCCTGGGTCGGTGACATCGATCTGGTGCCGCACGCCTGGGCCCTGCTGAAGGATGGCGCTGTCGACGTCGAACTGATCTTCGGCAATCCCGTGCCCTTCGACCCGAATGGCGACCGCAAGGCCATCGCCCTCTTCCTCGAGCAGCGCGTGCGCGGCCTGCATGCCTCCGCCCTGACCGGCAAGGACGAGAACCTTCCGCCGCTGGCGGCGCTGTGAGGGTCAGGGCGCAAGGCCCAGCCTCTTCAGCATCTCGTCGAGCGGGCCGGGCGCGATCGCCATGATGTCGGGCACCGCCGTCCAGACGAGCCAGGCCTCCACCGGCCGGTCCGGAACAATGCCGGCGATGAGCGCCCGGTAGATCGCAAGCTGCGCGACATAGGCCTCCGGCACGGCGGAAGCGCTGGCCGGGGGCGGAACATTGGTCTTGAAATCGGCGATGACGACGCGGTCCGGGGCGATCAGCAGCCGGTCGATCTGGCCCGAGACCGGCCGCCCGGCGAGCCGTCCGGCGAGTGGGACCTCCGCCCGGCTGCCCGGCCCGAAGAGCGGAGCGATGCGCGCATCGGTCATCAGCCGCAGAGCCTCGGTCGCAAGATCGACGCCGGTCTCGTCGTCGATATCGGTCTGCGCGGCGAGAAACCGCGCCGCTGCCTCGACGCGTCTGTCCGCGGGCAGGTCCGGCAGTGACTGCAGCAGCCGGTGGATGAGCGTGCCGCGCCGCAGGGCCGCCTGGCGCCGCACCAGTGATGCCGGCGTCGCCCCGGCCGGCATGTCCTGCAACGTCCCCACGGCCGACGGCGTCAGGGCGCGGGCAGGAGCAGCGACGGACGGCGCCGGTCGCGTCAGCCAGTCCGGCAGGACGGGCCGCGATGGCGCTTCGCCACCCGACGGGCGCGACAGCTGCGGCGTGGCCGGCCCCTTGCGCCACCGCTTCACCGGTCCCTGGCCATCGTCCGCCTCCTCCTCGACCGCTTCGGGACCGATGCTGCGGGCGATGATGTCGTACCAGACGTCGGAATCCGGGCGCCTCGGCCGCGCGCCGCAGACGATGAGCCGGTCGGCGGCGCGGGTCATGGCGACGTAGAGCAGCCGGCGATACTCCTCCGCCTGCGCCTCGCGGCTCCGCTGCCTGGCCTCGGCCACGATGTCGATATCGGCCTTGGACGACGGCGACCAGACGAGGCGTGGCGGCGTATCCGCCGGCGCATTGGGCGGCGCGATGGCGAAGATCTTCGGGTCGTGATGGCTCCCGGGCTTTCCCATCGTGTCGGCGAGGAAGACGATGTCGGCCTCGAGCCCCTTGGCGCCGTGCACGGTCATGACGCGCACCTCGTTGCGGCCGAGCTCCATGTCGCGCTTCACGTTGAGTTCGGCTGAGCGCATGTGGGCGATGAAACCGCGCAGGGTCGCGATCTCGCGCGTCTCGAAACCGAGCGCCATGGTCAGGAACTCGTCGATGGCGTCGGCCGCCTCCGACCCCAGGCGCGCCAGCATGGCCCGCCGGCCGTGGTCCCGCGACAGGACGCGGGAATAGAAGGTCGCGGGTGACTGGGTCCGGGCCTCCTCGCGCCAGGCGGCGAGGCGGCCCGCAGCCGGATGTTCGTCCGCGACCAGCGCGTCCCACAGCGATCCGCTCCGCCCGGCGGCAAGTTCGAGCAGTTCGTCCTCGCTCACCCCGATCAGCGGGCTCTTCAGCACTGCCGCCAGCGACAGGTCGTCCTCCGGCGTCAGCAGGCAGTCGCCGAGGGCGAGAAGGTCCATGACAGCGATATGCTCGCCGAGCACCAGGCGGTCGGCGCCGGCCACGGGCACGCCGACGGTCTTCAGGGCGCGAATGATGGCCTCGAAGATGGCGCCGCGTCGCCGGACGAGGATCAGGATGTCGCCGGCGCGGATCGGCCGGTCCCGGTCGGGCAGGCCATGGCCCCCGTCGAGCCAGAGCTTCACATGCCCGGCGATGCGCTCGGCGAGCCGGTCCACCGGGTCGCCGAGGCCTGGTGCATCGACGGGCGCCGTCCACGGCGAGGGGTCCTCGGCTTCCTCCGGCTCCATGGGCGGCCAGAGCTCGACGAGGCCGGGTGCGGCGGCCCGCGCCGCCGCATGCGGCGTCAGCGGGCCGGGATCGAAGGACAGGCCGCGCCGCGCATCCGTGTCGTCGAAGACCCTGTCCACGGCGCTCAGGACCGCTTCCGTCGAGCGGAACGAGAAGTTCAGGCGGATGTCCTTCTCGAAGGGACGCCCGGCCTTGAGGAAGCGGGCCGCGAAGCGGCTGCGCAGCGTGCCGAACTGGCGCGGCTCCGCCCCCTGGAAGGAATAGATGGACTGCTTCTCGTCGCCGACGACGAAGAGCGTGCGGGCGATGCCGCGCGCACCTTCGCCGGAGGTGAACTCCTCGACCAGCGTCTCGACGATGTCCCACTGGTCCGGGCTGGTATCCTGCGCCTCGTCCACCAGCACGTGGTCGATTCCCTGGTCGAGCTTGTAGAGAATCCAGCGGGCCGAGACGTTGCGGAAGAGGTCGCGCGTGCGCGCGATGAGGTCGGAGAAGTCCAGCGCCCCGCGCGCCGCCTTCTCCCTTTCGACACGGGCGGAGATGGCCTGGGCGAGGGAGATCAGCGCCGCCGTGCCGTCGCGCAAGGCTGCCGCCTTGCGGCGGGCCTGCAGCGCCACGAGCCGGTCCTGCTCCTGCGCCATCCGGGCGGCGAGGCCGGGCTCCTTGGTCTGGACCGCCTTGGTGACGAGGCTCTTGCGGGGCTCGCCGGACGCCGTGAAGAAGATGGCGAGGTAGGCGTCGACATTGCCCGTTGGATCGGGAACCGCCTGCCGGAGCAGCCGCGCGACGTCCTTCTCCCGCGCGGCCGTGGAGACCTGAAGGAGGGTCTCCGCCACGCCAGGCCACTCGGACGGCGGTATCAGGGCTTCGCCCGTCACCGCCGCCAGCAGCGTGGCTTCGGTCTCGCCCGGCATCAGCCCGAGCGTGTCGCCGAGGCTCGCCATGGCGCGGTCGAGCCCGCCGCGCGCCGCCAGATCCGCTTCGATGGCCTCGCGCGCCATCAGTGCCTCGCCGAGCAGGTCGTCGACCGTCTCGTCGGCGGCCACCGTCGCCAGATGCGCCATGGCCTTGCCCAGGGCGCCGTCGGGCGCGGCCGCCGCTTCCAGCAGCACCTCGAGCTTGGCGCGTCGGACGAGCTCGCCATGACCGAGCTCATCCAGCACCGAGAATTGCGAGGCGACATTGGCCTCGAAGGGGAACTGGTGGAGGACCCGCTCGCAGAAGGCGTGAATGGTCTGCACCTTGAGCCCACCGGGTGTCTCCAGCGCCTCGGCGAACAGGCGGCGCGCCCGGCGCAGCGCCGCTCCGTCGTGATGCCCGCCGTCGAGTTCGTGCAGCGTCGTCCGCAGCGTCGCGTCGTCCATCAGCGCCCACTGTCCCAGCAGCTCGAAGACGCGGTTGGCCATGGTCGCCGCGGCGGCCTTGGTGAAGGTGAGGCAGAGGATCGCGCCGGGCGGGGTTCCGGCCAGCATCAGCCGCACGACGCGGCGGGCCAGCACATAGGTCTTGCCCGAGCCGGCATTGGCCGATACCCAGGCGGAATGGCCGGGGTCCGAGGCCTTCCGCTGTGCGGCGACGGCCTCCGGTGGAGCGGCGAGCTTCCGGCTCATTCCCCGCTCCCCTGGCCTGTCGACCATTCCTTGACCCGTGCCAGATGGGCATATTCGTTGGAACGGCCCCCGACATATTGCGGCATGGCCCAGGAGAGATAGCCGCGTCGCTCATCCTCATAGGTCGCGATCAGCGCCTTCAGCCCGGCCAGCGTCTGGTCGACGAGTTCGTCCAGGGTCCGGTTCTTGGGATCGACGGGAATGAGTTTTCCTGCAGGATCGCGCCCTCCGAGCTTGGCGTAGACGAGGGCTGACACCGCGAGATCGGCGCCGATCTTCGGGAACCCACCGGCCTTCAACACCGCGGCCTCCAGCGGCAATTGTGGCGCAAGGCCCGACAAGACCTGGGGATTGCTCGGTGGGCTACCAGTCTTGTAGTCGAGGATTTCGGCCCGGCCGTCCGAGGTGACGTCGATGCGGTCGGCCTTGGTGGTGAGGCGGAAGGTCCTCCCGGCAGGGGTGTCGAACTCCAGATGGCCCGATCTCTCGGCATGGGCGGTCGCGAAGCTCTGCCGGCGCTCGTCGTCCGCCACGGCGAACCAGGCGGCGATGCGCAGGAAGCGCGGCCACCAGACCGCCCGCACGGTGGGGTCGTCCCAATAGGGCGCGAACTGTTCCTGTCCGAGCGCCACCAGCCGGCCGACGGGATCGGCGACGGGCCCGGCGGAAGCCTCCCGGGTGTAGGCATCGAGAACATCATGGATGACCGTGCCCCGCTCGGCGGCACCGGGAACCTGGTCCAGCGCCTCCAGCGCGCGCAGCTTCAGCACATGACGGGCATAGACCGCATAGGGGTCGCGCTGCAGAGTCTCGATCTCGGTCACCGACAGCCGCGTCGGCCGCAGCGCCAGCGGC
>CAZPMD010000032.1:39112-39566 GCA_964587395.1 uncultured Hyphomicrobiales bacterium | reverse complement strand
CATCGCCGTGCTCGGCATCATCATCTATGGCCTGACCGGCTTCTACACGGTCAGCCAGAACGAGGTCGGCGTGAACACCGTGTTCGGCCGCCACATCGGCAATGCGGCCCCAGGCCTCAACTGGAACCCTCCGTCGCCCTTCGGCGCGGTGTTCAAGGTCCCGGTGACGGACGTGCGCCGCACGGAAGTGGGCTACCGCTCCGGCGGCGGCCCGCGCGGCGCAAACCGCGAGGTGCTCGAGGAGAGCCTGATGCTCACCGGCGACGAGAACATCGTCGATATCGACCTTGAGGTTCAGTGGGACGTGAACGCGGCCCAGGTGGCCAACTTCGTCTTCCAGCTGCAGAACCCCGAGGGCACCGTGAAGGCGGTGGCCGAGAGCGCGATGCGCGAAGTGATCGGCCGGCGCGAAATCCAGCCGATCCTGACCGGCGCGCGGCTTGAAATCGAGCGG
>CAZPMD010000032.1:31804-39102 GCA_964587395.1 uncultured Hyphomicrobiales bacterium | reverse complement strand
CGAGGCCATCGGCCGCCGCAATATCCAGAACATCCTGACCATCGACCAGGCGGCGATCGCCGCCGAGATCCGCCAGATCATGCAGCGGATCATGGACGATTACCGTTCGGGCGTGAACATTCGCGTCGTCCAGCTGCTGTCGGCCCTGCCGCCGGCGCAGGTCCGCAACGCCTTCCTCGACGTGAATGCGGCCCAGCAGGACCAGACCCGCGTGCAGAACGAGGCCCGCACCTACGCCAACCAGGTGGTTCCGGAAGCGCGCGGTCGCGCCTCCCAGATCCTCCAGGAGGCCGAGGCCTACCGCGAGCGCGTCGTCGCCGAGGCCAACGGTCAGGCCTCGCGCTTCACCCAGGTCTATGAGGAATATCGCCGGGCCCCCGCCGTGACCCGCGAGCGCATGTTCCTCGAAACCATGGAACGCGTTCTCGGCAATACCGACAAGATCATCATCGATCAGTCGGGAGGCAATGCCGTGCAGCCCTTCCTGCCGCTCGACCAGCTTCTGCGCCGGCCGGCGCAGGATCCTGCATCCCCGGCCGCTGCCGCGAGGACCCAGCGATGAACTCTTCGGTGAAACTCGTCCTCGGCATCGTCGCGGCCCTCGCGATCTTTGCCTCAGCCAACGCGTTCTTCGTCGTCCAGATGACGCAGCACGCCATCGTGCTGCGCTTCGGTCAGGTGGTGCGCGAACCGATCAGCGAACCCGGCCTCTACTTCAAGGTGCCGTTCATCGAGAACGTCGTGACCGTGGACAAGCGCGTCCTCGACCTCGACCTGCCGGTCCAGACCGTGCTCTCGACGGACCGCCAGAACCTCGACGTCGACGCCTTCGCGCGTTACCGCATCACCCAGCCGCTGCGCTTCTTCCAGACGGTGCGCACGGTGCCCAACGCCAACACGCGCCTTGCCAGCTTCGTCAACTCGTCGATGCGCAACGTCATCGCCGGCGCGACGATGACCCAGCTCATCCGCACCGAGCGCGACCGGCTGATGAACCGCATCCAGGAGGATGTGAACCGCGAGGCGACGACCCTCGGCGTGGAGATCGTCGATCTGCGCCTCACCCGGGTCGACCTTCCGCAGGTCAACCAGGAGGCGGTGTTCAACCGCATGCAGACGGAGCGACGCCAGGAGGCGGCGGACCTGCGCGCCACCGGTCAGCAGGCGGCGGTGACCATCCGCGCCCGCGCCGACCGTGAGGTCGTTGGCATTCTCGCCGAGGCCAACCGGCGCTCGGAGGAGCTGCGCGGCGGCGGCGATGCCGAGAGGAACAAGATCTTCGCCGAGGCCTATGGCAAGGACGCGGACTTCTTCGGCTTCTATCGCTCCATGCAGGCCTATGAGCAGAGCATGCGGCAGGGCGATACCCGAATGGTGCTCTCGCCGAATTCCGACTTTTTCCGCTACTTTGGGGACCCCTCGGGTCGCCGTCAGGGAGCCGCCCCACAGCCGGCGCCCGCGGCGCCGCGAGCCCCGGCGACGGGCAACTGATCCTTGATCCGGCCAGGGCCGTCGCGGAGACCCCGCGGCGGCCTTGCCGCAATAACAAAGCGCCATGAAAGATTTCGTCGTCGCCCTGGGTCTCGTTCTGGTCATCGAGGGACTGATCCTCGCAGCCTTTCCCTCACGTATAAGAGACGCGCTGGAGACCATGCGCGTCACGCCCGACCAGCAGTTGCGGATCGTCGGCCTGGTAGCCGCGGTTCTGGGGGTTGGCGTCATCTGGTGGATGCGCGGCTGATCTGATCCCCATCAGGCCCCGTCGACAAAAGACCCGATTGACAAGCCGGGTCTCAGGCGTGAAGGGAAGACCAGCCTTGCTCGGCCCGCACGACAAGTAGACATCACATGGCTCAGTTCACGCTTCCGAAGAATTCCCAGATCACCGAGGGAAAGACCTGGCCGAAGCCGGCCGGTTCCAACCGGCTCAGCGAATTCCGCATCTATCGCTGGAATCCCGACGACGGAGCCAACCCCCGCATCGACACCTACTATGTCGACCGCGACGATTGCGGCCCGATGGTTCTCGACGGTCTCATCTGGATCAAGAACAAGGTCGACCCGACGCTGACCTTCCGCCGCTCGTGCCGCGAAGGCATCTGCGGCTCCTGCGCCATGAACATCGACGGCACCAACACGCTCGCCTGCACCAAGGGCATGGACGAGGTGAAGGGCGCCCAGGTGAAGGTCTACCCGCTGCCGCACATGCCGGTGGTCAAGGACCTCGTTCCCGACCTGACCCGCTTCTATACGCAGCATGCCTCCATCGAGCCCTGGCTGAAGACGACGACGGCCCAGCCCGAGAAGGAGTGGCGCCAGTCGCGCGAGGACCGCGAGAAGCTCGACGGTCTCTACGAGTGCATCCTCTGCGCCTGCTGCTCCACCTCCTGCCCGAGCTACTGGTGGAACGGCGACCGCTATCTCGGACCGGCGATCCTGCTGCAGGCCTATCGCTGGCTGATCGATTCGCGCGATGAATCGACCGGCGAGCGCCTCGACAATCTCGAGGACCCCTTCCGCCTCTATCGCTGCCACACGATCATGAACTGCTCGAAGGCCTGCCCGAAGGGCCTGAACCCGGCCAAGGCGATCGCCGAGATCAAAAAGATGATGGTGGCGCGTCAGGTCTGACGCCCCGCGCTGCAGCCAGGTGGCGCGCGTTCTGCGCGCCACCCTTCCGCCGTGAAAAATCCTCCGCGACTCCGGTATTGGAACGCGAGACCGCCTCTGCCCGCCGTTGATCTGACGCTCCGTCAACCGGAGATGTCCCATGGCGTCGGGTTCCTCGCTCGTCCGTTCCCCTCTTCTGAAGCTCGTCGTCATCGGCATCCTGACCCTGCTGATGGTCGTGCCGCTCATCGCCCTGTCGATCCTGCGGGGCGAGCGCTCCCAGCGCGCCGCCGAGGTCATGCGGGAGGTCGCCGCGTCCTGGGCCGGGGATCAGGCCATCGTCGGCCCGATCCTGCTGCTGCCCTACATCGCCCGCGTTCAGGAGCAGGGCAATCTCCGCACCGTTCGCCGCACGCTCGCCGTTCTGCCCGAGACCATGCAGCAGGCCGGCGACCTGAAAGTGGAGCACCGCCGCCGCGGCATCTTCGATGTGCCGGTCTGGCGCGGCGAGGTCGGTCTCGAGGCCCGCTTCGCCCCGGTGGACGTCACACGGATCGACGGTGCCGCCGTGGCGCCGGTCTGGGAGGACGCCGTCATCGCCTTCCACGTCGCCGACCCGCGCGGCCTCGAGCGGGAGGTGATCGTCAGGATCAACGGCGTGGGCGCGGCCCTCGAGCCCGGCGCAGGTCACCTCGGCGGGCAGTTGGCACTCCTGTCCGCTCCCCTCGCCGGCATCGACGGCACGCAGCCCTTCGGCGTCTCCGCCGGCTTCGCCCTGAAGGGGTCGCGCACCTTCGGCATCGTGCCTGTCGGCCGCACCTCCACCATCTCTCTCGCCGGCAACTGGGCCCATCCGAGCTTTTTCGGCGCCTACCTGCCGGGCCAGCGTGAGATCGCCTCCGAGGGCTTCCGCGCACGCTGGTCGGTGCCGCATTATGCCCGGCCGGTGGCCCAGGCCTTCATCGCCGAGCCGGCGCAGTTGCAGCGGCTCATCGCGGCGCGCTCGGGCGTCACCTTCTACCAGCCCGTCGATCTCTATCAACTGGTCGAGAGGGCGCTGAAATACGGCATCCTCGTCATCGGCGCGGCCTTCGTCGTCGTCTTCCTCATCGAGGTGCTCGGCCGGCGCGCCTTCCACCCGATCCAGTACCTGATGGTCGGAGCGGCGCTCGCGGTCTTCTATCTCCTGCTGTTGTCGCTCTCCGAGCACATCGGCTTGGTGCCGGCCTATGCCCTGGCGTCCGCCGCCATCGTCGCGCTCGTGTCGACCTATGTGGGCCTGGTCTTCCGCCGCAGGCGCGAGGGTCTGATCGTCGCCGCACAGCTTGCGGCTGCCTACGCGCTGCTCTTCGTCGTTCTTCGGTCGGAAGACTATGCGCTGCTCACCGGCTCGGTGGTCGTTTTCGCGGCGCTCGCCGCGGTGATGCTGGCGACGGTGCGGACAGACTGGTCGGCCATCGGCGCGCCACCCCCCGAAAAACCGGCTGCAGAAGGCTCAACGATCGGTTAACCAGATTGCCGACATCGTCGCGAAGTCGCAGACCTGCCATGGAATTGCCGCTGCACGGCAGCATCGTGGCAGAGTCCGCGCTCCGCGCTGACCAATTCTCGGGTGAACCGCTCCATGGGTATGCGCCCCGCCGCACTCCTCCTTTGCTCCGTCGCCCTCGCCGGATGCACCTCGTCGTCGCGTTTCGGCGATTTTTCCACAGCCTCGATGCCGCCGAGCGGATCGGAGCGGATCGATCGCGGCTTTGGTCAGGGCGACATGCCACCGCCGCAGCCGGAGCGCCGGCCTTCGGCCGCCGACCAGGATGTCATTCCGGGCGGACAGCCTGGCGTCGGGGGAACCATCGAGAGCCAGGAGATCGCGCCGCCCTCCGCCTCCGGGCGTTCCGACGTCGGCCCCTCGGCTGTCGACCAGGCGCTGGCGCCCAGCCCGCCCGGCGCCCAGCCGCAGATCATGCAGCCGGAGCCGCCGCGGGCCGGCATGCCGCCGACCTCGCCGCCGCCCGTCGTCTCGGCAATGCCGCGTCAGGAGCGTGCCGCGCCCACGGCGACCAGCGTCGCCGGGACATGGACCGTCACCGATGCCGGTGACCGCTGCCGCATCACCCTGACATCGACGCCGCTCTTCGAGTTCTACCGGGCCAGCCCGCAGAACTGCCGCGCGCCTTCGCTCGCTCGCATCAACGCCTGGGAACAGCGCGGTTCCGAGATTGTGCTGTTGCAGCCAGGCGGCCGTGTCGCGGCCCGCCTGTCGCCACAGGGCGGCGGCGCCTATTCAGGGGCGACCGCTACGGGCGCACCCGTCAGCATGGCGCGCTGACGCCCGGCGGTCCGGGCGCCGTCAGTCCTTGTCCGGAGTGGCCCGCTGGCCGACCGCCAGCGAGCGTGCCCGGCGCAGGATCTGCATCTGCCGGTCCATGAAGCTGGCCGCGACCGACGAGGAGTCCGTCCAGACCTCCCGCCAGAGCGAGATCGGCGTTGCCGGTCGCGCCTTCACCTCGGCAAAGCTGTCGCCCGAGGCATAGGTGATCTTGCCGTCGAACCGCGCCGCCAGGCGCTGCATGCCGCGGTTGGACGGCAGGCAGGTCATGACAAGATCGGAGATGCCGCGGTTGCGGGCGGTCAGGAGCAGGCGGCCGAACAGGGCGGAGCCGACCCCCGTCAGCCGCCAGGCCTCCTCGACGGTCACCGCGACCTCGGCCGAGCCGGTCCCGAGGAAGCGCAGTTCGGCCGCGCCCCTGAGGACGCCATCGCTGAGGAAGCCGTGGACGATGGCGTCAGAGCCGAGCGCCTGGTCGGCATAGGCCGTGACGGTCTCGTCGGAGACCCCGGCGGCGAAGCGGCAATGACGCGAGTCCGGATCGAGGCGCAGGAAGTGGGCGGCCAGCAGATCCGACTCCCAGGGAAGAAGCTTGCGGATCACACCCGGTGCGATGAGTTCGTCATGCATGCGCTGATCCTCGCTCGACCGCCAAATGGCGGCCTCCGATGGCTCGGCCCTCATCCGTCCTGCGCTGTCTCCCTGACCGCGCAGTACCCGAGGACCCGATCGCATGCAATGACATTTCTGCACTGCAACATGACGAAGGCGTCATGGCGGCGGCACGGAGTCCTTTGACCCAACCGCCGATGAACGGCAGCCGAAAACGAAAACCCCGGCCGAGGGCCGGGGTTCCGCTGGACCGCAGGATGCGATGCAGAATCAGGACTTGAGGGCGCCGATGCCGCCGAACTTCTGGTTGAAGCGCGACAGGCGACCGCCGCGATCCATCAGTTGCTGCGAGCCGCCGGTCCAGGCCGGGTGGACCTTCGGGTCGATGTCCAGCTGGAGGACGTCGCCCTCCTTGCCGTAGGTCGAGCGCGTCGTGTACTCGGTGCCATCGGTCATGACGACCTTGATGGTGTGATAGTCAGGATGGATGTTGGTCTTCATGGGTCGTCCTCTGAGGCGCCGTTCGTCGTGGGCCGGCGCTAAGGGCCGTGTCCTGTAATGAGAAGCCGCGCTATTAAAGGAACTCGTCCCCCATTTCAAGACAGGGCGTCGGTTCGTTAGCACCGCAATGAGAAGAAGAGTTCAGTGTCGATGACCACGACCGCAGCCCCCACGGATGAATCCGCAGCCCTCGCGACCCCCCGTCGCCCCCGGCTGCGCCCTCTCCTGACTTTCCTGCCCTACATGCTGCGCCAGCCCGGCATGCTGGCGGCGGCGGGCCTCGCCCTGCTCGTCGCCTCGCTGGCGACGCTCGCCGTGCCGCTCGCGATCCGCCGCATGATCGATTTCGGCTTCGCCTCCGATGGCATGATCTCCCAGTATTTCGGCATGCTGGTGATCATCGCGGCGATCCTGGCGGTTGCTTCCGCCGCGCGGTTCTACCTCGTCACCACCATCGGCGAGCGGGTGGTGGCGGACATCCGCACTACGGTCTTCGACCATCTGGCGACGCTGTCGCCCGCGTTCTTCGACCAGGCCCGAACCGGCGAGCTGGTCTCGCGCCTCACCGCCGATACGACCCAGATCAAGTCGGCCCTCGGCGTTTCCGTCTCCATTGCGCTGCGCAACGTCATCATGTTCGCCGGCGCCGTGACCATGATGGTCATCACCAGCCCGCAGCTGTCGCTCTACGTGCTCGGCGCCATTCCGCTGCTCGTCCTGCCGCTGGTCGCCTTCGGGCGCAATGTCCGCCGCCGCTCGCGCGCCGCCCAGGATCGCCTCGCCGACGCCACCGCCTACGCCAGCGAGAACATCCAGGCGGTGAGGACCATGCAGTCCTTCACCGCCGAGGCGACGGTCACGCGGCGTTTCTCCGCCGCCGCCGAGGAGGCCTTTGCCAGCGCCCGCGATGCCAACAAGGCCCGGGCCGTGCTGACGGCCGTGATCATCTTCCTCGTCTTCGCCAGCGTCGCGGCCGTGCTCTGGGCCGGCGCGCAGCAGGTCCTGGCCGGATCGATCACCGCCGGTCGCCTGTCGCAGTTCGTCCTCTACGCCGTCTTTGCCGCCAGTTCCCTGTCGCAGCTTTCCGAGGTGTGGAGCGAGATCAGCCAGGCCTCGGGCTCGGCCGAGCGGCTCGGCGAGATCCTCGCCGTCACCCCGGACATCCGGGCGCCGGACCGGCCGCTCGCCCTTCCCGAGCCGCCACGCGGCGAGGCGGAAACCTTGACTTTTCCGAAAGTGTGGACTA
>CAZPMD010000032.1:25840-31794 GCA_964587395.1 uncultured Hyphomicrobiales bacterium | reverse complement strand
GCCACGCGGCGAGGTCGCCTTTGTCGCCGTCCGCTTCGCCTATCCCTCCCGCGCCGATGCGCGCGTGCTCGACGACGTGACCTTCGAGGTTGCGGCGGGAGAGAAGGTCGCCATCGTCGGCCCCTCGGGCTCGGGCAAGTCGACGCTGTTTGCCCTCGTCCAGCGCTTCTACGACCCGCAGGGCGGCGTCATCCGCCTCGATGGCGTTCCCATCAACGAGGTCGATCCCCGCGCCCTGCGGTCCCGCATCGCCCTGGTGCCACAGGACGTCGCCATCTTCGCCGCCGCGGTCGCCGACAACATCCGCTACGGCCGGCCGGAGGCGAGCGACGATGAGGTCGTCGCCGCCGCCCGCCTGGCCCATGCCGACGAGTTCATCGCCCGCATGCCGGACGGCTACCGCAGCCTCGTCGGCGAGCGCGGCGTGACGTTGTCCGGCGGCCAGCGCCAGCGCATCGCCATCGCCCGGGCCATCCTGCGCGATGCGCCCCTCCTGCTGCTGGACGAGGCGACCTCCGCCCTGGACGCCGAGAGCGAAACGCTGGTGCAGGCAGCCCTGTCGACGCTGATGAAGGGGCGCACGACGCTGGTCATCGCCCATCGACTGGCCACCGTCCTCGACTGCGACCGCATCCTCGTCATGGACAAGGGCCGCATCGTCGAGCAGGGCACGCACGGCGAACTGGTTGCCGCGGGCGGGCTCTATGCGCGCCTCGCCGAGCTGCAGTTCAGGTCGGGGGCGGCTCCCCTGGAGGCAGCGGCCGCCACGCCATGAGGTCGATGGCGCGGCCCTGATCGCTGACGCGCCGGCCTGTCGTGACGAAACCCTGCTGGCGATAGAAGGCGATGGCGCGAAGATTGTCGGCATTGACGTCGAGCGACAGCCCGGCGAGCCGCCGGCGCTTCGCCGCATCCATGAGCATGGCGGCAACACCCGTGCCCTGATGGGCCCGGCCGACCAGCATCTGGTCGATCCAGCCGGTCGCCTCATCGATGGTGACGAAGCCCGCCAACTCGCCGCTGCGAAGCGCGACGAGCACCGTCGTGCCGCTCTCCGCCATGGCCGCGATCCGGTCGCAGAACCACGCCCTCCGCGTCTCGAAATCGATGGCCGGGTAGGAGTCCGCCCAGGCCTCCACCCACAGCTCCGCCATTGCCGGCAGGCGATCCGGGCTGAAGGCGACGATCCCGACGGTCACCGGTCGGTCAGGCGCAGTTCGATGCGGCGGTTGCGAGCGAGGGCCTCGGGCGTGTCGCCCTGGTCGATGGGCTGGAACTCGCCGAAGCCGGCCGCGACGAGCCTCTGTGGCGCGATGCCCTTCGAGATGAGGTACTGCACCACGGCGATGGAGCGCGAGGCCGACAGTTCCCAGTTGGAGCGGAACCGCCCGCCCTGGATCGGCCGTGCATCGGTATGACCGTCGACCCGCAGCACCCAGGCGATGTCGGCGGGAATGTCCTTCTCGAGCTGCAGCAGCGCCGCCGCCAGCTTGTCGAGCTCGGCCCGCCCACCGGGCTCCAGTTCCGCCTGGCTCGAACCGAAGAAGACCTCGGAGCCGAAGACGAAGCGGTCGCCGACGACGCGGATGTCGGAGCGTTCCGCCAGGATCTCGCGCAGCCGGCCGAAGAACTCTGAGCGGTAACGCGACAGCTCCTGCACCCGCAGGGCGAGGGCGAGGTTGAGGCGGCGGCCGAGATCGGTGATGCGCGACTGGGCATCGCGGTCGCGCGCTTCGCTCGCCCCCAGGGCCTCCTCCAGCGAGGCGAGCTGGCGGCGCAGCGCCGCGATCTGCTGGTTCAGGAGTTCGATCTGCGTCAGGGCCGCCTGCGACTGCTGGCGCTGCTGGGCGAGCTGGGCCTCGAGCGTCGCCGCACGGCCGGTGGCCGTTCCCGCCTGGCCCTGGGCCTCGTCGAGCAGGCCCTGCAGCCGGCGGCGCTCTGCATCCGAGGTTCCGAGCGTCGCGGTGATGGCGGCGAGGCCCTCCTGCAGCGTCTGCCTCTGGCCGCGTTCGAGCTGCAGCAGTTCTCCGAGCTCGGCGATCTGGCGCTGCAGGCGCAGCATGGCGTCGTCCTTGCCCGCGATGTCGCGCGACAGGAAGTACTGCGCCAGCATGAAGACGGAGAGCATGAAGATGATGGCGAGCAGGAAGGTCGACAGCGCGTCGACGAAGCCCGGCCAGTAGTCGATCCCGCGCTCGCCGCGGCGCGACCGCGACAGGGCCATCAGACCGGACCCCGCTCGCGCAGCACCTGCTCGAAGAGACGCTTCAGCTCCTTCTGGTCGTTGGCATGCGTCTGCATCCAGTCACGCACGATCTGCTGCTCGGAGCGCATGTGGGTGACGAGGCCCTGGATGCCCTCGGCGAGGTTGGCCATGGCAGCGCTGGCGCGCTGGTTCGCGCCGCCGTCGCCCAGCGCGTCGCGCAGCCGCTCAAAGGCGCGCTGCAGGTCGGCGACGCTCACCTGGGGCGCTCCGTCGGTGGCACCGGGCGTGATCACCGCCATGTCCTGCACCGTGGACGACAGCCAGTCCTCGACCTCGGTGTAGAAGCGGTTCTGCGACTGGCTCGCCTGCAGGTCGAGGAAGCCGAGGACGAGCGAACCGGCGAGCCCGAAGAGCGAGGATGAGAAGGCGATGCCCATGCCTCCGAGCGGCTGGGCGAGGCCACGCTTCATATCCTCGAAGATGGTGCCGAGCTCGCCCTGGTTGGACAGGCCGTTGATCACCTTGCCGACCGAGGTGACTGTCTCGATCAGGCCCCAGAAGGTGCCGAGCAGGCCGAGGAAGACCAGCAGGCTGGTGAGGTAACGCGACAGCTCGCGCCCCTCGTCGAGGCGGGTGGCCAGCGAGTCGAGCAGCGAGCGCATCGTCACCGTCGAGATGGCCATGCTGCCGGCGCGGTCGCCGAGCATGGTGGCCATCGGCGCGAGCAGTACCGGCGGCCTGTCCACCGTGATGCCGGGATCGGCGAGGCGGAAGGAATTGACCCAGCGCACCTCGCGGAACAGCCGGATGACCTGCCGGAACGACAGCATGACGCCGACGAGCCCGACCGCCACGATGACCCCGTTGAGGCCGGGATTGGCCATGAAGGCCGTCTGCACCTCGCGCTGGAGAACGAAGACGACGAGACCGACCAGCGACAGGAACACCAGCATGCGGAACAGGAAGATCCGCGGGGAGGAAACCTTGAAGGGATCGAGTTCGCGGCGCATCGGTACTCATCGGCTGTGGTCGGGCGCCGACAGGCTAAACCCGCCGACGCCAGAATTGAAGCGTGTGTTGTGGCGCCGGTGTGACGGCCTGATGCGCGCCGGGAGCGCCGGTCCGGCCGTCCCGGCCTCTCCTCCGCTCCATGGAGCCGGACAGCTCAGCCCTCGGGGGGCGTGTCCTTCGGTTCGGCCGGCGCCGTCGGCCGTGTCGCCGATCCCTTCGCAGCGCGCGGCTCGCGCCGCTTCAGCCGCCGGGGCGGCAGGATCTCCGGGTCGCTCACCACGGTCTTGGCGAGGAAGATGGCGGCATCGAGCTTGGTGAAGGCGCGGCCGCGGTAGAACTTGAGGGCGTTCTCGTTGTTCTCCGCCACCTCCAGCACGAGGTGGGTGCAGCCGCGCAGCCTGGCGAGGTGCTCGAGCTGCTCCAGCACGAAGGTGCCGAGGCCGCGGCCCTGGAACTCGGGGTCCACCGCCAGTTCCTCGACGAAGAGCGGCCGCATGTCGCGGGCGCGGAAGTAGCGCTCGTTCATCCAGTTATCGGTGCCGATGATGGCGAGGGCGCATTCGGCATAGCCGACGATGCGCTCCTTGCCACCGGTGCGGATGACGAAGAGCAACTGCTCGATGCCCTTCTCGTCGAAGACCTCGAGGAAGCGCTTCTTCGACTTCGGCCGCTGATACTCCACCGTCGAGCGGTTCACCTTGCGGAACACCGCCTTGATGAACTCCCAGGTGCGGTTGAGGTCGCGCTTGTTGAGATGGCGCACCCGCACCTGCGGCTCGGCGTCGAGCTGGTCGTCGGGAGTGGGTGTATCAGTCGCCATGATCGATCTTGCACTGCTGTCCGCCGCTGATGTCTAGCTCAACGGGCCGCCGCCGGCATAGCGGCCAGAGCGACGGGGCCGTCCGAGCCATTCGTCCCGCGCATGCCGCGCGGCGCCTGCGACGGCTTGCGGTGGGCGGCGGCGCAATGCCACGGTGCCGGTCGCATCAAGCCTTGAGGGGAAACGCATCCATGGCCGCCGATCTGTCGCTGATCGAGAAGAGCGCAACCGACATCGTCAAGCTGCTGAAGGCCGGCGAGGTGACGCCTCTCGACCTCCTCGACACGCTGGAAAAGCGCATCAAGGCCGTCGACGGCAAGGTCAACGCGCTGCCGACCCTCTGCTTCGACCGGGCCCGCAAGCACGCCCGCGCCCTCATGAAGAAGCCCAAGGAGGGCAGGGGCCTCCTCCAGGGCATGCCCGTGCCGATCAAGGACCTCACCGACGTCGCCGGCGTGCTCTCGACGCAAGGCTCGCCGATCTTCAAGGACTTCGTGCCCGAGACGTCGAACGTCCTCGTCGAGCATCTGGAGGCTCAGGGCGGCATCGTCTACGCCAAGTCCAACACGCCGGAGTTCGGCGCCGGCGCCAACACCTTCAACGAGGTCTTCGGCGCCACCGTGAACCCCTACAACACCAAGCTCTCGGCCGCCGGCTCCTCGGGCGGCGCCGCGGTGGCGCTCGCCACCGGCATGGCCTGGCTCGCCCATGGCTCCGACATGGGCGGGTCCCTGCGCAACCCCGCCAGCTTCTGCGGCATCGTCGGCATGCGTCCCTCGCCGGGCCGCGTCGCCTCCACCCCCGGCACCAAGATCGACTCGACCCTCGGTGTCGAGGGGCCGATGGCCCGTACCGTTGCCGACCTCGCTTTGCTGCTCGACGCCATGAGCGGCGATGACCATCGCGACCCGCGTTCGCTGCCCGCGCCGAGAAAGAGCTTCCGCTCCATCCTCAAGGGGCCGTGGAAGCCGAAGCGCGTCGCCTGGTCGCCCGACCTCGGCATCACCCCCGTCGATCCGGAGGTCAGGGCGATCACCGAGAAGGCGGCGAAGCGGTTCAAGGAGGCCGGCGTCATCGTCGAGGAGGCCCACCCCGACTTCTCGGAGATCCACGAGTGCTTCGGCACGCTGCGCGCCTATGCCTTCGCGACGACCAAGTTCGAGCTGCTGAAGACCCACCGCGACAAGCTGAAGCCGGAGGTCATCTGGAACATCGAGAAGGGCCTCAAGCTCACCATGGACGAGATGACGCGGGCCGAGGCGCAGCGCCAGGCCATGCTCCGGCGCACGCTCGCCTTCTTCGACCGCTACGACCTCCTGCTGACGCCGGCGACCATCGTCGCGGCCTATCCGGTGGAGCAGCGCTTCGTCGCCGAGTGCGACGGCTTCACATTCCCCGACTACGTCCAGTGGCTCTCCATCGCCTATGCGCTGACGACGGTCTCCTGCCCGGCCCTGTCGCTGCCCTGCGGCTACACGAAGGATGGCCGGCCGATCGGACTGCAGATCGCCGCCCGCCCCCATGGCGAGGACCGGGTGCTGGCCGGCGCGAAGATCATGGAGGACATCCTGGGGCTCGGGACGGTGAAGCCGGTCGACCCCCGGGGTTGAGGGGGCATCGCTCTCTTCGGCTGCCCCGGCGCATTAACGAACCATCCACCGCGATCCGCGGTTTTGTCCCCGATCCGCCCACCCGGTGTTAAACATGTTCCGGGTCGCGCGGATTTCGGGGGATGGTCGTGGTTCGCCACGTCGTGCGGCTTCTTGCGTTTGCGGGCCTGATGCTTGCGGCCCTGCCAGCGGGCGCGCAGGACGTCCGCCAGTCCGCCATTCCCGACTTCGACCAGGTCGCGGCCGCCAGCAGGGGCGTCGGTGGATTCTATGTCGCCGGCGGCTTCGGCTATGGCCTGCCAGCGCG
>CAZPMD010000032.1:8119-25830 GCA_964587395.1 uncultured Hyphomicrobiales bacterium | reverse complement strand
TTCACCATCGTCGACGGTTTCGCCTGTCCCGGCGCCAATGTCCCCTACCTCGGCCCCGTCTCGCTCGGCGGCGGCAGCGGCTGCCGCACCTCGGCGGGGCTTTCGGGACTCACCGCCCACGCCATCGCCGGCTGGAATCTCGGCGGACCTCAGGGCCTCATCTCCGGTATCGAACTGCGCGGCCGTATCGGCCGGGAGCAGGGCGCCGGACGGCTCGGCGGATCGACCCTCGTCTCCATCCCCGGCATTTCGCCCTACACCAACACCGCCTCCGGCACCTATCGCGCCAGTCTCGACGGCGGCCTCGCGCTCACCGCCCGCTACGGCTACGCCTTCGCCGGCTTCATGCCCTTCGTCCGCGCGGGCCTCGGCATGGCGAAGCTGTCCGAGCAGGTCGACTTCGACGCGACCGGCTCGCGCTCCTGCACCCTCGGCGGTGCCCCCCCGACGGTGACCTGCACCTCCGGCGGCACGGTGGCGAGCCGGACGTCGCGCTGGCTGCCTTCCGCCGTGCTCGGCGCGGGTCTCGAAGTGCCCTACGGGCGGATGTTCTTCCGCCTCGACGGCGAGGTCGAGGCGGCCTTCTCGCCCTCGCAGAACCTGATGCGGACGCTCGCGGGGCAGGCGGTCGTCACCGTCACCGGCGGAACCACCGGCGGCGTGCCCGCCACCGTCGGCACCGCCTCGTTGCGTTCGGAGAACTGGCTCGTCTCCCGCCGCGTCATGCTGTCTGGCGGCTTCCGGTTCTGACCCGGCGTCACTATGTTCGCTGACCAAGGACCGCGGGATGATCCCGGCGGCAGTGACCCCGGCGCGCATGACCACCACCCGAACGACGACGCTCCCCTCCGGCCTGACGGTCGTGACGGATGCCATGCCCCATCTCAAGACCGCCTCGATCCAGGTGACGTTCGGCGTCGGCGGCCGTGACGAGCGGCCCGACGAGCACGGCATCAGCCACCTGCTCGAGCACATGGCGTTCAAGGGCACGACCAGGCGCACGCCGCGCGGCCTGGCCGAGGAGATCGAGGCGGTGGGCGGCGACCTGAACGCCGCGACGGCCTCGGAGAACACCTCCTACTACGCCAAGGTGCTGGGCGAGGACCTGCCCGTCGCCATCGACATCCTGTCGGACATCCTCACCGATCCGCAGTTCCATCCCGAGGAGCTGGTCAAGGAGAAGAACGTCATCGTCCAGGAGATCGGCGCTGCCGAGGATGATCCCGACGACGTCGTCACCGACCACTTCATCGCCGCCGCCTATCCCGCCCAGCCGCTCGGCCGCTCCATCCTCGGCACGCCGCAGGCGGTGCGTTCGGCGACCCCCGACAAGCTGCGCGCCTATATGGGGCGAAGCTACAGCGCCTCGCGCACCGTGGTGGCGGCGGCTGGCGCCGTCGAGCATGACCGCGTCGTCGATGCCATTGCCACCGCCTTCGCGAAGCTGCCGCAGGAGGCGCCGCCTGCCTGCGAGTCCGCCCGCTACCAGGGCGGGGCGACCACCATCACCCGGCCTCTCGAGCAGACCAACCTCGTCTTCGGCTTCGAGGGCATGAGCTATCGCGATCCCGACATCTACGCGGTCGGCGTCTTCAACAACCTCCTCGGCGGCGGCCTGTCCTCGCGGCTGTTCCAGGACGTCCGCGAGGATCGCGGCCTCTGCTACGAGATCCACTCCTTCCACTGGTCCTACAGCGACACGGGCGTCTTCGGCATCTCGGCCGGAACCGATCCCGGTGACGCGGTCGACCTGATGAGCCTCACCCTGGACGTGCTGCACGCAACCGTCGATGGCGCTACCGAGGCGGAGGTGGGGCGCGCCAAGGCCCAGATGAAGGTCGGGTTGCTCGGCGCGCTGGAAAGCTCCTCCTCGCGTACCGACCAGATGGCCCGGCAGCTTCTCGTCTTCGGCCGCACCCTCGACCTCGACGAGATCGTCGCAAAGATCGACGCCGTGACCGTGGAGGACGCGCGCGCCGCCGGCGCAAGGCTGGTGCGCTCATCGCCGATGACATTTGCGGCCATCGGGCCGAAGCGCGGGCTGGACAAGGTCAGGAAGCTGGCGGAACAATTCCGCTCGACATGAACGCCACGCCCAAGGCCCAGCCTCCACGGTCGCCCGCGTCGAGCCCCCTTTCGCTGCTGCGGGCCGTGGGGCTCGGCTTCAGCGCGCCCCCGCCCGTCGTCGGAATGCGCGTGACGCTGCGCCTGCCGGACATGGGCGACTTCGACTCCTGGGCCCGGCTGCGCGAGGCGAGCCGTCCTTTTCTGGTCCCGTGGGAGCCGGCCTGGCCACCCGACGACCTGACACGCCCGGCCTTCCGCCGCCGCATCGCCCGCTACCGGCAGGACTGGCGCGACGACCAGGGCTACGCCTTCTTCCTCCACCGCAACGAGGACGGCGCCCTGGTCGGCGGCATGACGCTCACCAACGTCCGCCGCGGCGTCGCCCAGACCGTCTCGCTCGGTTACTGGATGGGCGAGCGCTTTGCCGGCAAGGGCTATATGAGCGCCGCGGTGAGGACCGTCATCCCCTATGCCTTCGGGGGCCTTGGCCTCAGGCGTGTCGAGGCGGCCTGCGTTCCGCACAATGCCGCCTCGGTGGGTCTTCTCGAGCGCGTTGGCTTCACCCGGGAGGGCATCGCGCGGCAGTATCTCTGCATCAACGGCACGTGGATGGACCACGCGCTCTACGCCTTCGTCGAGGGCGACCGGCTCGGCTGAAGACGGTCAGTCGACGATGAAGAGCTTCGCCCCCTTGGGCGCGCGCGAACGATGCGCCTCCGCCCCATCGGCGACCTGGTAGCTCATGCCGGGCGCCAGCGTGAACACCCGGCCGTCCGCCAGCGTCGTCTCCAACTCGCCCGCGAGGCACAGCAGCACGTGGCCCTTCGAGCACCAGTGGTCGGAGACATAGCCCGGGGAATACTCGACCATGCGGACGCGGATGCGGTTGTCCTCCGGTCCGAAATGCCGGGTCCGCCAGATGGCCTCGCCGACGTCGCCGGCATGGCGGGTGGGTTCCACCTCGCCCCAGTCGACGGTGGTGAAGGCGATGTCGGCCATCTTCATGGGCTGTGTCCTCAGAAGAGATGGATGAGGCCAGGCTTGAACAGCCCGATCGCCGAGAAGGCGATGCCGACGATACCGAGACCGCCGGCGAGCCAGGCGAGCGCCATGGCGCTCGTGACCACCGCCGCCGAGGCCAGCACGATGGCGATCTGGAAGGCCGCCGAGGAGATCTCGAAGTCGTGGTAGCGCTTGTAGGAGACGTCGCGCTTCTTCTCGGCCGCCAGGGCGCGTGCCGACAGCTGGCGCCGGCCCTCGTTCGTCTCCGGCTCGTTGTCCCAGCGGGCGGCCCGGCCGCGCCAGGTCTCGATCTGCCGGGTCATGGCTGCCTTCGCCGCCTCGTCGGTGAGGGCGTCGCGGGTGATGGTCATGTCCTCCGCCGCGGTCGTCACCGCCGTCATGCGGATCGTCTTGGCCTGGAAGAAGGCCCAGAGGTTCGATGCCTCCACGTTGGAGTTCAGGGCATCGGTCTGTGAACTCTTGGCCGCCGTCTCGGCCAGCGCGAGGAACAGGGCCAGCACCGCGATCAGCAGTGCGATCTTCTTGTTGGAGGGGTCGACGTGACCGTGGCCGGACATGGAGTGATTCCCTTGAGGAAGCCGAGCAGCGAAGGCTTGCCCGGTGCGGCGTTCGGGCGCAAGCACCGCATCGCAGCATGCGCTTTGCCCAAACGGCCCGAACGTCCTAAACACCCTTCATGACGATCTGGGGAAAACTGGCGGGTGCCGCCGCCGGCTTCATGCTGGGCGGGCCGATCGGCGCGCTTCTGGGCGCGCTCGCCGGTCATTTCATTGTCGACGACGGCTTGCTGGCCCCCGACGAAACGCCGCCGCTGCAGTCGGTGGCCTTCACCGTCGGTCTCATCGCGCTCGCCGCCAAGATGGCCAAGGCCGACGGCGTCGTGACCCGCGACGAGGTTGCCGCCTTTCGCCGTCTGGTGACGATCCCGCCGGAGGAAGAGGGCCATGTCGCCCGCCTCTTCGATCTGGCCAAGCAGAGCACGGCGGGTTTCGACGCCTATGCCCGCCAGTTGCACAATCTCCTGAAGGAAGAGCCCGATACGCTGGAGGACCTCGTCGACGGTCTCTTCAACATCGCGACCGCTGACGGCGCGGTCCATGCCGCCGAAATCGCCTATCTCGCCGAGGTTGCGGCCATTTTCGGCCTGGCGGAGAAGACCTTCGCGCGCATCGAGGCACGCCACGTGGTCTCGGGCCCGCGCGACCCCTACCGCATCCTCGGCATCGCCCCCGACGCGCCGGACGGCGAAATCAAGGAGGCCTGGCGGCGGCTGGTTCGCCAGTATCACCCCGATCGGCTGATCGGCCGCGGCGTGCCGGCCGAGTTCGTCGCCATCGCCACCCGCAAGATCGCCGCCATCAACGAGGCCTACGACGTCCTGCGCAAGGCGAGGGGGTTCGCGTGAGCGGCCATTGCCACGACCACGATTATGATCACGACGAGGGCCCGCTGGAACGGCCGGACTCGCCCTGGGTCCACGGCCTCTCCGCCTCTCCCAACCATGACGAGCGGCGCGCGCCCGTGGAGATTCTGCTGATACACTACACCGGCATGCAGGACGGCATGGCGGCACTGCACCGGCTCTGCGACCCCAATCCTCCCCGCGTCTCCGCCCACTACGTCGTGTTCGAGGACGGCGAGATCGTCCAGTGCGTCGCCGAGAGCCGCCGCGCCTGGCACGCCGGCGCCGGGTCCTGGCAGGGCCGCGAGGACGTGAATTCCCGGTCCATCGGCATCGAGATCGTCAATCCGGGCCACGAGTTCGGCTATCGCCCCTTTCCCGAGGTGCAGATCGACGCGGTGGTGAACCTGTCGCGCGACATCCTCGCCCGCAACGGCCTGGCGGGGGCGTCCGTGCTCGCCCATTCCGACACGGCGCCCGGCCGCAAGCAGGACCCCGGCGAACTCTTTCCCTGGGAGAGGCTGGCGGGCGAGGGCATCGGCCTGTGGGTGCCGCCAGCCCCGCTCCAGGACGGGCCGGTCTATCGTCCCGGCGAGGAGGGGCCGCCGATCCAGGCCCTGCAGGCGCTGCTGGCGATGGTCGGCTACGGCCTGCAGGTGACGGGTGTCTATGACGCGGCGACGGAGGCGGTGGTCACCGCCTTCCAGCGCCACTGGCGTCAGGAGCGGATAGACGGCATCGCCGACGCCTCCACCCTTCGCACCCTGCGCGACCTCTTGGCCGCGCGCTGACTTGCCTTGGCGCCGGCGACGCGGGAGGTTCGCCGCATGCGCCGCGTCCCGTTGCTGATCGCCCTCATTCTGTCCTCCGTCCCTCCGGCGAAGGCGCAGGCCGGTCTGCCCGAGGGCTTCGTCCACCTTGCCGATATCGCCCCGGCCGTCCGGCAGGACATCCGCTACGCGGGATCGCGCAATTTCCTCGGCCGCCCGGTGGCCGGCTACCAGGCCGCCGAATGCATCCTCACCCGGCCGGCCGCCGAGGCGCTGGCGCGTGTGCAGGCGGAGATGGTCCGCCGCGGGCTGACCCTCATCGTCTGGGATTGCTATCGCCCGGCCCGCGCCGTCGCCGACTTCATGGCCTGGACGCGCGATCCATCCGACCAGCGCATGCGCGCCATCTACTATCCCGCCCTCGACAAGCGCGATCTCGCCGCCCTCGGCTACCTGTCGACTCGCTCGACCCATTCGCGCGGGTCCACGGTCGATCTCGGGATCGCCAGGCTCTCCGGCTCCGCCACGGGCGGACAAGGGGCCTGCACCGCACCGCATGGCACCCGCATCGACGACGGGGCCGTCGATCTCGGCACGGCCTACGACTGCTTCGACCCGCTGTCCCACACCCGTGACCCGCGGGTCGGCCGCGAGGCTGCGGCGAACCGCAGCCTGCTGGCGCAGGCCATGCAGCGCCACGGCTTCCGCGGCTATTCCCGCGAGTGGTGGCATTTCCAGCTCATCCGCGAACCCTATCCGGCCCGCGTCTTCGACTTCCCCGTGATGTCGCGCCGGCATAGGTGACCGGTCTGGCGTCTTGTCTTGGAACCGACGGCCATCGGGCGCATTGTGAATGTGGTCCACCGGAGGCTTCGACTATGAGCGACGTCAACCCGCAGCCGGTCCCGACCGGCCATTCCCTCGGCTCCCACCTCGTCCCCCTGCGGCGCAACTGGGGCTGGCTGATGGGGGCCGGCATCGCTCTCATCGCACTCGGCCTCTTCGGCATAGTCGCGGCGACCCTCTTCTCGGTGGTCAGCGCGCTGTCCTTCGGAGCGATGATGCTGATCGGCGGCGGGGTGCTGCTGGTCGACGCCTTCCGCCGCGAAGGCTGGACGAGCCGCCTCGCCATGCTGGCGGTCGGCGTGCTCTACGTGCTCACCGGCGCGCTGGTCTTCTACGACCCGCTGCAGGCGGTGATCGCGCTCACGCTTCTCGCTGCAGCCATGCTGGTGGCCGTCGGCATGCTGCGAATCATGATGGCCTTCCAGATGCGGCCACTCTCGGTCTGGGGCTGGGTGCTCGCCTCGGGGCTGCTGTCGCTGGTCCTCGGCCTCTACATCTTCCTGCAACTGCCGCAGGCGGCGACCTGGGTGCTCGGCACCTTCCTCGCCATCGAGCTGATCTTCCAGGGCTGGGCCTATGTCTTCCTGGCCCGGGCGATCCGCTCGACCTTCGACGGCGTGCATCCGAGGCCCGGCGCCTGACGGGCCGCCCCCCTGCATGGTCAACCAATCCTTGACGGAAACCGTTTCTTAACGGCCGGCCGCGTTAATGAGGCGTTGACGACACGAGGCCCGCGGACAGGCCCGGCGGGGCGTGATCGTCACCGACGCCCGTGATGCCATGCCGGTCCGCAGCGAGCAGCCTACCCCGACGCCCTGGACGCGCGTTCACCGCGCGCGCGGCGCGTCCGGGACTGGCCCGTTCCCGCGCCGGCCTCGTCTCGACGGCGCGGCACGCGGGAGAACTGGCATGACGGCACCGGTTGGCAGGGGAGGCGCGGGCGATGCGGCCCGGCACGTTCCCGTGCTGCTGGCCGAGGTCCTGGCAGCCCTCTCCCCCGGCGACGGGCAGGTCATCATCGACGGCACCTTCGGCGCCGGCGGCTATACCCGCGCCATTCTCGATGCGGCGGCCAACCGGGTCATCGGCATCGACCGCGACCCTACGGCGATAGCCGGCGGCGAGGCGCTGGTCGCCGCCTCCCATGACCGTCTCGTGCTCGTCCATGACCGTTTCGCCAATCTCGACGCGGTTGCCCGGAACCTCGGCCACGAGGCCGTCGACGGCGTCGTGCTCGATATCGGTGTCTCCTCCATGCAGCTCGACGAGGCGGAGCGAGGCTTCTCCTTCCGCTTCGACGGACCTCTCGACATGCGCATGGCCCGCGAGGGCGAGAGCGCTGCCGACCTGGTCGCACGGCTTGAGGAGACGGCACTCGCCAACCTCATCTACACCTATGGCGAGGAGCGCCTGTCGCGGCCGATCGCCAAGGCCATCGTCCGCGAACGCGCCGTCGCGCCAATCCTCACCACCAGGCGCCTTGCCGACATCGTCGCACGCGTGGTGCGCTCCAAGCCCGGTGACATCCATCCGGCGACGCGCACCTTCCAGGCGCTCCGCATCGCGGTCAACGACGAGCTCGGCGAACTCGAGACCGCGCTGGATGCCGCCGAACGCATCCTGAAGCCCGGCGGACGCCTCGTCGTCGTCACCTTCCATTCGCTGGAGGACCGCATCGTCAAGCAGTTCATGGCCGACCGCTCCGGCAAGACTGCTGGCGGTTCGCGCCATGCACCGGCGAGCCGGGCTCCCGATCCGACCTTCTCTCTCGTCTACCGCAAGGCCGTGGCCGCGTCCGATGCCGAATGCGCCGCCAATCCGCGCGCCCGCTCGGCCAAGCTGCGTGCCGCTGAACGGACGGATGCGCCCGCGAGGACCTGCCCATGATGCGCATCCTCAACATTGTCGTGGTGGCCGCCCTGATCGTCGCAGCCTCGATCGTCTACAAGGTGAAATACGAGGCCACGCGGCACGCCGAGCAGGCGGCCAAACTGCGCCTCGAGATCGCCCGTGAGCGCGAATCCATTGCCGAGCTCAAGGCGCAGTGGGCCGTGCTCAACAGTCCCGACCGGCTTCAGGCCCTGGCCGAGAAGCACCTGCGGCTTCGGCCCCTCGCCATCAACCAGTTGCACGATCTCGCGAACCTGCCCGACAAGCCCTTCGTCGATCCCGATCCGATCGGCTCGATGCTGGAGGCCATGGACACGGGCGGCGGCGAACCCGCAACCACCGGCTCCGTGCCCGGCATGCCGCTGCCGCCGCGTCGTCCGACGGGAGGTCGCTGATGTCACGTCCCTCGCTCCTGATGCGCTTCCGGCACTTCATGGCCTGGATTCTGGCCGGTCCGCAGGAGGCGCGCCTGCGCAAGGCGCGCTCCCGCGTCCGCCTCGCCATGCTGGGCTTCGGTGTCCTCTATTCCGTCATCGCCGTCAGCCTCGTGCTCTACGTCGTCCGCTATGACCGCTCGGCCCAGTCGGGCGTGCGCAGCGCCGAGGCCGTCTCCGCCGCCCGTCCGGACATCCTCGACCGCAATGGCGAGGTGCTGGCGACCGACGTCAGGACGATCTCGCTCTATGCCGAGCCGAAGAAGCTGGCGGCCAGCTTCGACGTCGACGAAGCGACCGAACTCCTCACCGCCGTGCTGCCCGATCTCGATGCACGTGAGGTGCGCGAGCGCCTGCGCTCCGGCAAGGGCTTCGTCTGGCTGCGGCGCGAGATCACACCGACACAGCGCGACCAGATCCACCGGCTCGGCATTCCCGGCGTCGGCTTCCTGCGCGAGGCCAAGCGCTCCTACCCGAATGGCTCGACGATCTCCCACGTGCTCGGCATGGTCAATGTCGACAACCAGGGCCTCGGCGGCATCGAGCGCTACATTGACAGCCAGGGTCTCGCCGAACTGCATCGCGCCGGCCTGGTGACCGACCGGAACCAGGCGGCCGTCCAGCTCTCCATCGACCTGCGCGTGCAGCACGTCCTGCGCGACGAACTGGTGCAGGCGCATCAGAAGTTCCGCGCCAAGGCCGCCGCCGGCGTCATCGTCGATGTCAACACGGGCGAGGTCATCGCCCTTGCCTCGATCCCCGACTACGACCCGAACCGGCCCGCGACCGCCGCCGGCTTCGACCGCGCCAACCGGATCACCACCGGCGTCTACGAGATGGGTTCGGTGATGAAGTCGCTCACCACCGCGATGGCCCTCGATTCGGGCCGCTTTACCATCAACTCCACCCTCGACGCCCGCTTCCCCATGGCCGTCGGCCGGCACCAGGTGAAGGACTTCCACGCCCAGCGACGGGTGCTGACGCTGCCCGAGGTCTTCACCTATTCGTCCAACATCGGCACCAGCCGCATGGCGCTGACCCTCGGCGGCGACCACCAGCGCGCCTTCCTGCGACGGCTCGGCCAGTTCGACCGGGTGGTCACCGAGATCGGCCCGTCGACCGCGCCGCTCGTACCGCGGCGCTGGGCCGACATCACCGCCGCAACCGTGTCCTTCGGCCACGGCCTCTCGGTGGCGCCGCTGCAGGCGGTCATGGGCACGGCGGCGCTGGTCAATGGCGGCCGCCTGATCCAGCCGACCTTCCTGCGTCGCACGCCGGAGGAGGCCCAGGCCGTCGCCCGGCAGGTCATCCGTCCGGAAACCTCGAACGCCATGCGCTTTCTCATGCGCCTCAACTCCGAGCGCGGTTCCGGCCGCCGGGCCGAGGTCGACGGCTTCTATGTCGGCGGCAAGACCGGCACCTCGGAGAAGGTCATTGGCGGGCGCTACTCGAAGGACAAGCAGCTCAACTCCTTCATGGCCATCTTCCCAGCCGACCAGCCGCGCTATCTCCTGCTGGTGATGCTGGACGAGCCGCGCGGCATCCCGGAGACCCATGGCCTCGCCACCGCCGGCTTCAATGCCGCACCGACCGCCGGCCGCGTTATCGCGCGCTCCGCGCCGCTGCTCGGCCTGCAGCCGCGTTTCGACATGGCGCCGGCGATGCAGACCATCCAGACCGGCTATCGCATGCCCGGTCGGTGACGGCCCCGCGGCTGCCCAACGACCGCCACAGTGCCTGCCATTGATGCCCCTGTCTGAAACTGCGAATGCCGCCATGGACCTGTCAGCCCTGCTAGCCGATGAGACCCCGCCGCACCTGGGTGGTGTTGCGGTGACGGGCCTGACCGCCGACAGCCGGCAGGTTCGGCCTGGCGCGGTCTTCTTTGCGCTGAAGGGCGAGAAGACCGACGGAATGGCTTTCGCCGAGGCGGTCGCGAGGGCCGGCGCCGCCGCCATCGTCACCGACAGCCCGTCAGCACCGGCTGCAGTCGGCGGCGTGCCGGTTGTCACCGTCGCCAACGCGCGCCGATCCCTCGCTCTCGCGGCCAGCCGCTTCCACCCCCGCCAGCCCGCCACCATCGCTGCCGTCACCGGGACATCCGGCAAGACATCGGTCGCAGCATTCGTGCGGCAGATCTTCGCGCAGGAGGGGCATCCCGCCGCGTCCATCGGCACAGTTGGCGTCGTCAGGCCGTCGGGCGAGGTCTATGGCGGGCTGACGACGCCCGATCCCGTCACCCTGCACCAGACCCTCGACACGCTCGCCGGCGAGGGCGTCACCCATGTCGCATTCGAGGCCTCGTCCCACGGCCTCGACCAGCACCGCCTCGACGGCGTTCGCATCAGGGCAGCCGGCTTCACCAACCTGTCGCGCGACCATCTCGACTACCACCGCACGTTCGAGGCCTATCGCGCCGCCAAGCTGCGCCTCTTTACCGATCTCCTTCCCGTGGGCGGTACCGCTATCGTCATGGCAGGCCCGGAAGGCGAGCCCTTCATCGCTGCCGCGAAGGCGCGGGGGCAGCGCCTCGTCGTCATCGGGCGCGATCCCGCGCCGGGGGCACACGACATCACCATTCTCGCGGACATCATCGAGGGGCCGGCGCAACGCGTCAGGGTCGCCGCCTTCGGCGAAATCCATGACATCCTGATCCCGCTGCTCGGCCGCTTTCAGGTCGACAACGCGCTGATGGCCGCGGGCCTCGCCATCGGCTGCGGCGTTGCGCCGGGTCGCGCGTTTGCGGCCCTCGAAACGCTGGAGGGTGCCAGGGGCCGGCTTGAATTCGTCGGCGCCAGGGACGGCGCACCTGTCGTCGTCGACTATGCCCACAAGCCCGGCGCGCTGGAGACCGTGCTCGACGCGGCCCGCCCCTTTGCTTCGGGCAAGCTGGTTGTCGTGGTCGGCTGCGGCGGCGACCGCGACCCCGGCAAGCGGCCGATGATGGGGCGGATCGCGGTGGAGAAGGCCGACCGGGTCATCGTCACCGACGACAATCCGCGCTCCGAGGATCCTGCCGCCATCCGTGCGCAGATCATGGCGGCCGCTCCCGGCGCCGAGGAGATCGGCGACCGCGCCGAGGCGATCCGTGCCGCCATACGAGACCTGAGGGCGGGCGACCTGCTCGTCATCGCCGGCAAGGGCCACGAAACCGGCCAGATCGTCGGCTCCACCACACTCCCCTTCTCGGACCACGAGGTCGCCCTGGCGGCGATCCGCGACTTTTCCACCTCCCCGACTGACACGCCTGCGAAAGGGCCTGCCGCATGAGCCAGCAGCCTCTCTGGACCACCGAAGCGCTGGCGCGCGCCATGGGCGGCCGCCTGGTCGGTTCACCGGCCGCGACCGTTTCGGACATCTCCATCGACACCCGCACGCTGAACCCCGGCGAAGCCTATATCGCGATCAAGGGCCATGCCCATGACGGCCATGCCTTTGTGCAGGCAGCCCTCGACAAGGGGGCGTCGGTGGCCGTCGTCTCTCAGGACTGGGCCCAGGCCGCGCCGCCCGGCGCCTATCTCGTCGTCGCCGATCCCCTCAGGGCGCTGGAGAAGGCCGGTGCGGTCGCCCGTGCCCGCACCGCCGCGAAGGTCCTTGCTGTCACCGGCTCCATCGGCAAGACCTCGACCAAGGAAGCGCTCGCCCAGGTTCTGGCGCGCGAGGGCCGCACCCACGCCCCGCCGAAGAGCTTCAACAACCACATCGGCGTGCCGCTGACGCTCACCCGCATGCCGGCCTCGAGCCAGTTCGGCGTCTTCGAGATCGGCATGAACCACGCCGGCGAGATCACGCCGCTGACCCGCATGGTGAAGCCGGACATCGCCATCATCACCAATGTCGAGGCCGTCCATATCGAGAATCTCGGCTCGGTCGAGGCGATAGCCGACGCCAAGGCCGAGATCTTCGCCGGCGTCGAGCATGGCGGAGCCGCGGTTCTGCCGCGCGACAGCCGCCACTACGAGCGCCTCGCCCGCGCCGCCCGCGCCGCCGGCATCGAGACCATCGTCACCTTCGGCGAGCACGAGGAAGCCGACGTGCGCATGTTGCGCGTCGTCCTCTCCGCCAATTGCTCCACGGTGTCGGCGCGGATCATGGGGACGGACGTCACCTACAAGATCGGGTCGCCTGGCAAGCATCTCGCGACCAACTCGCTCGCCGTCCTGGCCGCGGCGAAGCTCGCCGGGGCCGATCTCGCCGTCGCCGCGCTGGCGCTCGGCGAGACGAAAGCGGTGGCCGGCCGGGGCGAGCGGACCCAGAGGCGCCTCGCCTCCGGGTCCTTTACCCTTCTCGACGAGAGCTACAACGCCAATCCGGTGTCGTTGCGGGCGGCGCTCGCGGTGCTCGGTTCCACGCCCAAGGGGACGGAGGGGCGGCGCATCGCGGTGCTCGGCGACATGCTGGAGCTCGGCACCGAGGGGCCGGCGCTGCACGCCGCCGTCGCCGAGCCGATCGAAAAGGCGGCCATCGACCTGGTGTTCTGCTCGGGGCCGCTGATGGAAAACCTCTGGAAGGCCTTGCCGCCGCATCGCCGCGGCGCCTATGCCGCGACCGCGGCCGAACTCGAACCGATGGTGATCCGCGCGCTGAAGGCGGGCGACGTCGTCATGGTCAAGGGCTCGCGCGGCAGCCGCATGGCGCCTCTTGTCGAAACGCTGAAGGTGAAGTTCCCGGCGGTACCCGCCGAGGACCAGCAGGGCGCGGCCTGAGGCCGGCGTTGCGCCCATCCGGTGAGCGGGCTTTGCGCCCGCCGCCGCCGCAGGCATATCGAGACAGACAAGAAGGCGCGCGGCGACGGTGATTCGCGTCCGCCGGGGTTGCCAGGGACCGAAAGACGACAACAACGATGTTCGCCTTCCTTGCCGAATTCTCAGGCGTCTTCTCGCCGCTCAACATCTTCCGCTACATCACGTTCCGCACCGGAGGCGCGATCTTCACGGCGCTGATCTTCGTCTTCCTGTTCGGGCCGGGTCTCATCCAGCTCCTGCGCCTGAAGCAGGGCAAGGGCCAGCCGATCCGCGCCGATGGACCGGAAACGCACATGGCCAAGAAGGGCACGCCCACCATGGGCGGCCTGATGATCCTCTCCGGCCTTCTGGTGGCGACCCTGCTCTGGGCCAACCTGCGCAGTCCCTATGTCTGGATCCTGCTCTTCGTGCTGCTCGGTTTCGGCGCCATCGGCTTCTATGACGACTACCTGAAGGTGACGAAGCAGACGCATGCCGGCTTCTCCAGCAAGGCGCGCCTGGCGCTGGAATTCCTCATCGCCGGCCTTGCCGTCACTGCGGTGATGATGGTCACCCGCGAGCCGCTCAACACCTCGATCTTCTTCCCCTTCATCAAGGACCTGTCGATCAACATCGGCTACCTGATGATCCTGTTCGGCGCCTTCGTCATCGTCGGCTCCGGCAATGCGGTGAACCTCACCGACGGCCTCGACGGCCTCGCCATCGTGCCGGTCATGATCGCCGCAGGTACCTTCGGCATCATCGCCTACCTCTCGGGCAATGCCTTCTTCGCCAACTACCTGCAGATCACCCACGTCCCCGGCACGGGCGAGATCATCGTCATCATCGGTGCGCTGATCGGGGCGGGGCTCGGCTTCCTCTGGTTCAATGCGCCCCCCGCCCACATCTTCATGGGCGACACCGGCTCGCTGGCGCTCGGCGGCCTCATCGGCACCATCGCGGTGGCCGTGAAGCACGAGATCGTGCTGCTCGTCGTCGGCGGCCTCTTCGTGCTCGAGGCGGTCTCGGTGATCGTCCAGGTCGTGTCCTTCAAGCTCACCGGCAAGCGCGTCTTCCGCATGGCGCCGATCCACCACCACTTCGAGAAGAAGGGCTGGTCGGAGCCACAGGTCGTCGTCCGCTTCTGGATCATCGCCTTCGTGCTGGCGCTCGCCGGCCTGTCGACGCTGAAGCTGCGCTGACATGGTCCCGGTCACCACCTTCCGGGGCGCATCCGTCGCCGTTTTCGGCCTTGGCGGGTCGGGGCTCGCTACATGCGAGGCGCTGCGCGCCGGTGGGGCCCGCGTCATCGCCTGGGACGACAACCCGGCCTCGGTCGACAAGGCGGTCGCAGCCGGCCACGAGGCGGCGGACCTGCGCCACATCGACTGGTCGGGCATCGCCGCGCTCGTGCTCGCCCCCGGCGTTCCGCTGACTCATCCGGCGCCGCACTGGAGCGTTGGCCTTGCCCGCGCCAATGGCGTCGAGGTTCTCGGCGACATCGAGCTCTTCTGCCGCGAGCGGCGGGCGACCGTGCCACGCTCGCCTTTCGTCGCCATCACCGGCACAAACGGCAAGTCGACGACGACGGCGCTGATCACCCACATCCTCGCCGCCTGTGGCCGCGACCCGCAGATGGGGGGCAACATCGGCACGGCCATCCTGTCGCTGCAGCCGCCGGCCGCCGGACGCAGCCACGTCGTCGAATGCTCGTCGTTCCAGATCGACCTGACGCCCTCCATCGATCCGCTGGTCGGCATTTGCCTCAACGTCACGCCCGACCATCTCGACCGCCACGGCACGCTCGACCTCTATGCCGGCGTGAAGGAGCGCCTCATCGCCGGGGTGCAGCCGGGTGGCACCGCCATCCTCGGCATCGACGACCGCCACAGCCAGGCCATGGCCGACCGCGCCGAGCGGGCAGGGCACCAGGTGGTGCGCATCTCCATCCGCAATCCGGTCTCCGACGGGCTCTGCCTCGAGGGGCCCGATATCGTCCGCACCCGCGCCGGAGCCGTCGTCGCGCGCTTCTCCCTCGGATCGGCAGGAGCCCTGCGGGGCACCCACAACGCCCAGAACGCCATGGCCGCCTATGCGGCCTGCGAGGCGCTCGGCCTCGCCCATGCCGATATCGTCCGCGCCATGCTGACCTTTCCCGGCCTTGCCCATCGGATGGAGCAGGTCGGGCGCATCGGGAGGGTTCTCTTCGTCAACGACTCCAAGGCGACCAACGCCGATTCCACGGAGAAGGCGCTCGCAGCCTTCTCCGACATCTACTGGATCGCCGGCGGCACTCCGAAGGAGGGCGGCATCGCTCCCCTGGCGCGCTTCTTCCCACGCATCCGCAAGACCTACCTGATCGGCAAGTCGGCGCAGGATTTCGCCGCGACGCTCGGCAGCCATCCCCATGTCATCGCGGGCACGCTGGACAAGGCGGTGGCGCTTGCCGCGGCCGATGCGGCGGCGGACGGCGCTGCCGACCCGGTGGTGCTGCTCTCGCCGGCCTGCGCCAGCTACGACCAGTTCCCCAACTTCGAGGTGCGAGGCAGGGCCTTCCGCGACCTCGTGCTCGCCATGCCGGGCATCGGCAAGGCCTAGCTTCGGCCGCCGTTTCCCCCGTCAGCTTCCCCCGCGCGGTTAACGAAGCGTTGAGCGGCACCCTCTAGATTTCCTGAATCCCCGCGTCTGCGGGTGGCTTCACGCGTGACGGGGACGGCGCATGATCTCCAGGGCTGAACGGACCGTCTTCGGCGAATGGTGGTGGACGGTCGATCGCCTGCTGCTCTCCGCCCTCTTCGGGCTGATGCTCGCCGGCATCGTGCTGTCGCTCGCGGCATCCCCCGCGGTCGCCCACCGCATCGGTCTCGACACCTTCCACTTCGTCAACCGCCAGGTGTTCTTCCTGATTCCGGCGACCATCGTCCTGATCGCCACGTCCTTCCTGTCGCCCTACTGGATCCGTCGCCTGGCCTTTGTCGCCTTCATAGGCTCGCTCGTGCTGGTCGTGGCGACGCTGTTCATCGGCGCCGAGATCAAGGGCGCCCGCCGCTGGCTGAACTTCGCCGGCATCGGCCTGCAGCCCTCGGAGTTCCTCAAACCCGCCTTCGTGGTGCTGGCCGCCTGGCTCTTCGCCGAGAGCGCCAAGCGCCCGGAGATGCCGGCCAATCTCCTCGCCATGCTGCTGCTGGGCGCCACCGTCACGCCGCTCGTCCTGCAGCCCGACGTCGGCCAGACCTCGCTGATCACCGCCGTATGGGCGGCGCTGTTCTTCATGGCCGGCATGCGCTGGCTCTGGGTCTTCGGCCTTGCCGGCGTCGGCGCCGCCGGCATCGTCGGCGCCTATTTCACCTTCCCGCACGTGCGTCGCCGCATCGACAAGTTCATGGAGCCCGGCACCGCCGACACCTTCCAGGTGGACGTCGCCATCGACGCCTTCCAGCAGGGTGGCTGGTTTGGCAAGGGGCCGGGCGAGGGCACGGTCAAGCGCATCATTCCCGACAGCCACACCGACTTCATCTTCGCGGTGGCCGCCGAGGAGTTCGGCGCCATCCTCTGCCTCGTCATCATCGCGCTCTTCGCCTTCGTGGTGCTGCGCTCGCTGAACCATGCGCAGAAGGACGAGGATCCCTTCTGCCGCTTCGCGGTGGCGGGGCTCGCCATGCTGTTCGGCCTGCAGAGCTGCATCAACCTGATGGTCAACCTCCACCTCATTCCGCCGAAGGGCATGACGCTGCCCTTCGTCTCCTATGGCGGCTCGTCGCTGATCGCGCTGGCCTTCGGCATGGGCATGCTCATCGCGCTGACAAGGCGGCGGCCGAGGGCGGAAACCCTGGCCGAACTCAGCCACTACCAGGCGAGCCGCGCCTGACATGGCCCAGCCGCTGATCCTCGTCTGCGCCGGCGGAACCGGCGGTCACCTGTTCCCGGCCGAAGCCCTGTCGGTCGCGCTGGCGAAGCGCGGCTGTCTCGTCGACCTCGTCACCGACGAGCGCGCCGAGAAGTATGGCCGCGCCTTTCCCGCCCGCGCCACCCACATCGTCGAATCCGCCACCATCGGCGCGAAGAACCCGCTGGCGCTCGCGAGGACGGTCTTCACCCTGGGGCGCGGCTATCTTCACGCCCGCAAGATCATCCGTGTGCTGAAGCCCTCGGCCGTCATCGGCTTCGGCGGCTATCCGACCCTGCCGCCGATGTTCGCGGCGACCCAGCTCGGCGTGCCCACCATCATCCACGACCAGAACGCCGTGATGGGCCGGGCCAACCGCCAGCTCTCCGGGCGCGTCTCCGCCATCGCCACCTCCTTTCCGGGCGTCCTCGACGGCGATCCCGCTCTCGCGCGGAAGGCGGCCTTCACCGGCAATCCCGTCCGGCCCATGGTCATCGAGGCCGCGGCCTCGCCCTATGATGCGCCGGTAGCGGGCGGTCCGTTCCGCCTCTGCGTCTTCGGCGGCAGCCAGGGCGCCCGCGTCATGAGCGAGATCGTCCCGCCCGCCCTTGAACAGGTGGACGCCGCCCTCCGGGCGCGCCTGCGCCTCGTCCAGCAGGCCCGCGCCGA
>CAZPMD010000032.1:0-8109 GCA_964587395.1 uncultured Hyphomicrobiales bacterium | reverse complement strand
CGTCTCGGTGTCGCCGCCGAGATCGCCCCCTTCTTCGTCGACCTTCCGGCACGGCTGGCCGGCGCCCATCTCGTCATCGCCCGATCCGGAGCCTCTACCGTCGCCGAACTCTCGGTCATCGGCCGGCCGTCCATCCTCGTGCCGCTGCCGCATGCGCTCGACCAGGACCAGCTCATGAACGCCGCGACGCTCGCTGCCGCCGGTGCGGCGACGGTCGTGAAACAGGCCGACTTCACCCCGGACTGGCTCGCCGGCGAACTGACCCGCCTCCTCGTCGACCCGACCCCGCTCGCCGCGGCGGCCGCCGCGGCTCGTGCCCAGGGCCATGCCGACGCGGCCGACCGCCTCGCAGACCTCGTGATGAAGACGGCGGGGCTGTCCTGACGGCGTCTGTGACCTTCATGCAGCCCCAATTCTCCCGTCCAACGACTTCCGATCGAATCCGCTAGAAGAACACCCATGAAACTGCCCCGCGACATCGGACCCATCCATTTCATCGGCATCGGCGGCATCGGCATGTCCGGCATCGCCGAGGTGCTGCTCAACCTCGGCTACAAGGTGCAGGGGTCGGACGCTGCCGAGGGCTACACGATCAAGCGGCTGAAGGATCGCGGCGCCACCATCTCCATCGGCCATGCCGCGGAGAACCTCGGCGCCGCCGAGGTGGTGGTGGTCTCCACCGCCATCAAGCGCGACAATCCCGAACTCGTCGCGGCCCGCGAGCGGCGCATTCCCGTCGTCCGCCGCGCCGAGATGCTGGCCGAGCTGATGCGGCTGAAGTCCTGCGTCGCCATCGCCGGCACCCATGGCAAGACGACGACGACCTCGATGGTCTCGACCCTGCTCGACGCCGGCGGCTTCGACCCGACCATCGTCAACGGCGGCATCATCAATGCGCTCGGCACCAATGCGCGCCTCGGCGCCGGCAACTGGATGGTGGTGGAGGCCGACGAGAGCGACGGCTCCTTCCTGAAGCTGCCGGCCGACGTCGCGATCGTCACCAATATCGACCCCGAGCACCTCGACCACTACGGCAATTTCGATGCGGTGAAGACGGCCTTCCGCTCCTTCATCGAGAACCTGCCGTTCTACGGTTTCGGCGTCATGTGCATCGACCATCCCGTCGTGCAGGACATGGTCGGCTCCATCGCCGACCGCCGCGTCATCACCTATGGCGAGAACCCCCAGGCCGACGTGCGCCTGATGGATGTCGACCTCACCGGCGGCCAGTGCCGGTTCAAGGTGCAGTTCCGCGACCGCGCCGGCGCCCTGCTGGAGGAGATCGACGACCTCGTCCTGCCGATGCCCGGCCGCCACAACGCCCTGAACGCCACCTCGGCCATCGCGGTGGCGCGCGAACTCGGCATGGCCGGCCCGCAGATCCGCAAGGCGCTGGCCGGCTTCGGCGGCGTCAAGCGGCGCTTCACCAAGACCGGCGAATGGAACGGCGCCACCATCTTCGACGACTACGGCCACCATCCCGTGGAGATCGCCGCGGTGCTCAAGGCGGCGCGCGCCTCGACGGACAGGCAGGTGATCGCCATCGTCCAGCCGCACCGCTACACGCGGCTCGCCTCGCTGTTCAACGAATTCTGCACCTGCTTCAACGATGCCGACACGGTGATCGTCGCCGATGTCTATGCGGCCGGCGAGCAGCCGATCCCGGGCGCCTCGCGCGACGACCTCGTCACCGGACTGAAGATGCGCGGCCACAAGTCGGTCATCGCCCTCGAAGGCCCGCACCAGCTCGCGGGCATCGTGGCGGGGCTGGCGAAGCCCGGCGACTACGTCATCTGTCTCGGCGCCGGCAACATCACGCAATGGGCCTATGCCCTGCCGGGCGAGCTGGACAAGCTGGCAAAGGTAGATTGATCGATGTCAGCAGGTGAACTCGTCCAGTTTTGGTCATTGCTTGGTGAAAACAATGTTCACCCGTGCGACATCGCGATCCTACCGTCAAACCAGTTTGAGATTCGGCTTGCGCCGGTGCCTTGGGCCGGCCCAATCAATACGGCATCCACCTTTATTTTGATGCTGAATCCGGGGGTTTCGTCCGAGGACGTTCCTTATGAGAATAGCCGGGCAGAATTCGCACGTGCCCTTAGGCAGAACTTGGCTGGGGACCTTCCATATCTGTATTTCATTCGAGGATTTGAGGACCACCCAGGGCACCGCTGGGCTCGCGGCACCTTCGGATGGGATCTGAAAGCAAGCGACGCAGCGAGTTTTTGTGTCTTGCAACTCGTTGCCTATCACTCGGTTGACGGCAATCCGGCTCGTGCCCTCGACGGCAAATTGCCGTCGAGTTTGGCCATCCAGAAATTCGTGCGTCATTCCCTCTTGCCTAGAGCACGGCGGGGTGAGGTTGCGCTGATCGTAGCGCGTTCGAGCGCATTGTGGGGGTTCTCTGGAGAACGAGAAGATCAAAATGTTCTGATTTATCAGGGATCTGAAACTCGGCGCGCGTATGTCACCTCCGGCAGTCGCGGGGGTGCGCTGCTTAGGCAGCGGCTCGCACGATGAGCTTCGACGACATCACACCGCTGATCCGCGACCTGGCGCCCGACCTGCGCGGCCGCCTCGCCGCCAACGAGCCGATGGCGCCGCTCACCTGGTTCCGCGTCGGCGGGCCGGCCCAGGTGCTCTTCACCCCCGAGGACGAGGCTGACCTCGCCTATCTCCTGTCGAAGCTGCCGCCCGACATGCCGGTCATGCCCGTGGGGGTCGGCTCCAACCTGATCGTCCGCGACGGCGGCGTTCCGGGCGTCGTGGTGCGCCTGAGGCCACGTGGCTTCGGTGAGGTGACCATCGAGGGTACCAGGATCACCGCCGGCGCCGTCGCCCCCGACAAGCGCGTGGCGGAAGCCGCCGCCGCCGCCGGCCTCGGCGGGCTCGAGTTCTATTTCGGCATCCCCGGCACCATCGGCGGCGCGCTGGTCATGAATGCCGGTGCCAATGGCGGCGAGACGAAGGACATACTCGTCGAGGCCCGGGCCGTCTCCCGTGACGGCGAGGTGCTGACCTTCTCCAACGCGCAGATGAACTTCACCTACCGCAAGTCCGACGTCGGCCGCCCGGTGATCTTCACCCGCGCCCTGTTCAGGGGCACTCCCACCGACCCGGCCATCATCCGCGAGCGGATGGAGGCCGTGCAGCACCACCGCGAGACGGTGCAGCCGATCCGCGAGAAGACCGGCGGCTCCACCTTCAAGAACCCGCCGGGCCATTCGGCCTGGAAGCTGATCGACGCCGCCGGCTGCCGAGGCCTCAGGCTCAGCGGCGCACAGGTCTCCGAGATGCACTGCAACTTCCTCATCAACACCGGCACCGCCACCGCCGCCGACATCGAGGCGCTGGGTGAGGAGGTACGCCGACGGGTGAAGGAGACAAGCGGCGTCGAACTGCACTGGGAAATCAAGCGGGTGGGCCAGCCGCTGGCCTGACGGGAAGGAACGACCATGACCAAACCCCACGTCGCCGTCCTCTATGGCGGCTGGTCCGCCGAACGCGAGGTGTCGCTGGCCTCCGGCGAAGCCTGCGCCGGTGCCCTGGAGAGCTGCGGCTACCGGGTGTCCCGGGTCGATGTCGGCCGCGACATCGCGCTGAGGCTCGCCGAACTGAAGCCGGACGTCGCGCTCAACGTCACCCACGGCCGTCCCGGCGAGGACGGCACGCTGGCCGGCATCCTCGAGGTGATGCAGATTCCCTACACCCATTCCGGGGTCATGGCCTCGGCGGTCGCCATGGACAAGGCCATGGCCAAGAAGATCATGGCGGCGGCCGGCGTGCCGGTGCCGGGGGGGATGATCGTGCCGCGGCGCGAGGCGGCGCGCGAGCACCTGCTGCCGCGGCCCTATGTCATCAAGCCCAACACGGACGGCTCCTCGCTCGGCGTCTTCATCGTCACGAAGGACCACGAGCATCCGCCGCAGGAACTGCATTCGACCGAGTGGACGCTGGGCGAATCGGTGCTCGTCGAGCCCTTCATCGCCGGCAAGGAGCTGACCTGCGCCGTCATGGGTGACCGGGCGCTGGGGGTGATCGAAATCACCTATGCCGGAACCTTCTACGACTACGAGGCGAAATATGCGCCTGGCGGGTCACAGCATCTGATTCCGGCGCCGCTTAAACCAAATATTTACTCTGAGGTCCAAAGACTGTCCCTCGCAGCGCATCAGGCGCTCGGCTGTAAAGGGGTCAGCCGTGCGGACTTCCGATACGACGATACGCCCGGGGGAACCGGGGCGCTCGTCTGCCTGGAAGTCAACACGCAGCCCGGGATGACCGGGACTTCGCTCGTCCCCGACATGGCCGCTCACGAAGGTATTACGTTCGCCGAGCTGGTCGAATGGATGGTGTTGGACGCTTCTCTCGATCGCTGACCGCCAGGCTCGCCGGAGCCGGGGCGGACGCGCTCGCCCAGGCCAGCGACAGGCTGCGGTCCTCCGCCGCCCCCTCGCGCCGGGAAGCCGTGTCCGACAGCTACGCCCGGCCGAGTGCACTCCGGCTGCGATTGCGCCGTCTCTCCACCCGGATCGCCAACCTGCGCCTGCCGCGCCGCGCAGGCCTGGCCGCGACGCTGGTGCTCCTTGCCGCCACCGGGCTCTACGGCGCCCATCGCGGCGGCCACTGGCCGACGATCAACGGCGCGCTGGTCGCGGTGGGCGATCTCGGGGCCAATGCGGTCGGTCTCCAGGTCCGCGGCGTCCGCCTGACCGGCAACCAGCAGATGAGCCACGCCCAGGTTCTCGAGGTGGCCGGCATTCACCCCGACTCCTCGGTGCTGTTCTTCGATGCCGATCAGGCGCGCGAGCGCCTCAAGGCCAATTCCTGGATCGCCGACGCGACGGTGCAGAAGCTCTATCCCGACCAGATCATGATCTCGGTCGTCGAGCGCGAGCCCTTCGCCCTGTGGCAGCGCGACGGCCGCATCCAGGTCATCGCCGCCGACGGCAAGGTCATCGTCGACCACATCGATGCGCGCTTCCAGCACCTGCCGCTCATCGTCGGAAAGGGCGCCGAGGCGCGCGCCCGGGAGATCGTCGGCCTCCTCGGCGATCATCCCGAGGTGTCGAAGGCGGTGCGCGCCGCCGTGCTCGTCGCCGAGCGGCGCTGGACGCTGGTGCTGAAGAACGGCATCGACGTGCGGCTGCCGGATTCCGATCTCGACCGCGCCATGGTCGATCTCGCCCGCCTCGATGCTCAGCGCCGGCTGATGAGCCGCGACGTCACCATGATCGACATGCGCGTGCCGGACCGCGTCACGGTGCGCCTCTCCGACGATGCCATGAAGGCCCACGAGGCGGCCCTGCGCGAGCGGGACCGCGAACGTGCCCGTCGCCGCGCCCTGCAGGGACAGCGTACATGACGGCCCCCTTCCGCCACGGCCTCACCCCGAAGATGCGCCCGCTGTCGCCGAAGCGGTCGGCGATCATGTGCGTGCTCGACATCGGCACCTCGAAGATCGTCTGCATGATCGTCCGGCTGCGTCCGCGCGAAGGCTCGGACATCCTGCCGAACCGCACCCACAAGGCCGAGATCCTCGGCATCGGCCATACCCGCGCCCGCGGCATGAAGGCCGGCGCGGTGGCCGACATGGCCAAGGCCGAGGCGGCCATCCGCCAGGCGGTGGACGCCGCCGAACGCATGGCCGAGGTCCAGGTCGACCGCGTCATCGTCACGGTCTCCGCCGGTCGCCTCGGTTCCGAACAGTACGAGGCGCGCGTCACCTGCGCCTCGCCGCGCGTCGAGGAGCATGACCTGCATCGTGTGCTGCAGGCCGCCTCCGACCATTCGGTGCGGCAGGGCAGGGCCGTGCTGCACTCCATGCCGGTCGGCTTCCGCCTCGACGATACCCGCGGCATCAAGGATCCGCGTGGCATGATCGGCTCCTCGCTCGGCGTCGACATGCATGTCGTCACCTGCGACGCCGCCACTGCGCGCAACCTCATGCTCTGCATCGAGCGCTGCCATCTCACCGTCGAGGCCCTCGTCGCCGCCCCCTTCGCCTCCGGCCTTGCCGTCCTCACCGACGACGAGGCCGAGCTCGGCACGGTCTGCCTCGACATGGGCGCCGGCACCACGACGCTGTCGGTCTTTGCCGGCGGCCATTTCGTCCACGCCGATGCCGTGGCCGTCGGCTCGCACCACGTCACCATGGACATCGCCCGCGGCCTGTCGACGCGCCTCTCCGATGCCGAGCGCATCAAGGTGCTGAACGGCGCCTGCTTCGCCGCCAAGTCGGACGAGCGCGACATCGTCAACGTGCCCTCGATCTCCGAGGATGACCGCGACATCCCCAATTCGGTCTCGCGTGCGCAGATCATCCGCATCATCCGGCCGCGCATCGACGAGATCCTCGAGATGGTCCGCGACCGTCTGGTCGCCGCCGGCTCGGCCGCCGAGGTCGGTCGCCGGCTGGTGCTGACGGGTGGCGGCGCGCAGCTGCCCGGCCTTGCCGATCTCGCAGCCCAGGTTTTCGGCCGCCAGGTCCGGGTCGCACGGCCCGTCGGCGTCACCGCTTTGCCCGACAGCGCCAAGGGTCCGCCCTTTGCCGCCGCCGTCGGCCTCTCGGTCTATCCGCAGATCGCGGGTGTGGAGCATTTCGAACCGCAGCGGCGCTTTCTCGCCGCCACCGGGACGGACGGCTACTTCTCCCGGGTCGGGCGGTGGATCAGGGACAGTTTCTGAGAGCATGCGTCAGGGCCGACCCCTTCGGCCCTGACGGAGAGATGCAGCGCCGGCCGCCATCGGCAAAGCAACCCGAGTAAGACAAGCGACGTGGCTGTCGCGTGAGTGATTCGAACGAGGCTCATGATGACCATCAACCTGAAGATGCCCGACATCCGGGAGTTGAAGCCCCGGATCACCGTGTTCGGCGTCGGCGGCGCAGGCGGCAACGCCGTCAACAACATGATCGAGGGCGGCCTTCAGGGCTGTGACTTCGTCGTCGCCAATACCGATGCCCAGGCGCTGTCCTCGGCGAAGGCCGAGCGCATCATCCAGATGGGCCTCGCCGTGACCTCCGGTCTCGGCGCCGGGTCGCATCCCGAGGTGGGCGCGGCGGCGGCCGAGGAGGTCATCGACGAGATCCGCGACCAGCTCGCCGGTTCGCACATGGCCTTCATCACCGCCGGCATGGGCGGCGGCACCGGCACGGGCGCTGCCCCGGTCATCGCCCGCATCGCCCGCGAGCTCGGCATCCTCACCGTCGGCGTCGTCACCAAGCCCTTCCACTTCGAGGGCGTGCGCCGCATGAAGACGGCCGACGCCGGCATCATCGAGCTGCAGAAGTCGGTGGACACGCTCATCGTCATCCCGAACCAGAACCTGTTCAGGGTCGCCAACGAGAAGACCACCTTCACCGACGCCTTCGCCATGGCCGACCAGGTGCTCTACTCGGGCGTCGCCTGCATCACCGACCTGATGGTCAAGGAAGGCCTCATCAACCTCGACTTCGCCGACGTGCGCGCCGTCATGCGCGACATGGGCAAGGCGATGATGGGCACGGGCGAGGCCACCGGCGAGCGCCGCGCCATCACCGCCGCCGAGGCGGCCATCGCCAATCCGCTGCTCGACGAGACCTCGATGAAGGGTGCCAAGGGCCTCCTCATCTCGATCACCGGCGGCAACGATCTCACCCTGTTCGAGGTGGACGAGGCGGCGACGCGCATCCGCGAGGAGGTCGATCCGGAAGCCAACATCATCCTGGGCGCCACCTTCGACAACGCCCTCGACGGCACGATCCGCGTCTCGGTGGTTGCCACCGGCATCGACCTGTCGGCCCAGGCAGCCAACACCCAGACCATCGCCGAGATGACGGCGAAGCTGCGCCAGAGCGCCCAGCGCATCGCGCAGATGCAGCCGGCCGCCGCTGCGGCGCCCGCACCGGTCGTTGCCCCGGCCCCGGTCGCCGAGGCTCCGGTCGAGGCCGAACCGCAGGTCTATGACCTGCCGGCCGCCGAAGCCCCCGCTCCGGTCGTCACCGAGAGCGAGGTGGTCCTGCAGCCCGTCGCCGCACGGCCGGCGCTCTTCCGCGAGGCGCCCGTCGAGCTCGACCAGCCGCTGATGCCGCCGCGCGACGAGCCCGCTCCCGCGCGCGATTTCATC
>CAZPMD010000031.1:29190-39720 GCA_964587395.1 uncultured Hyphomicrobiales bacterium | reverse complement strand
CGGCGCAGAAGCCGGCCGACAGCGAGGGCGTTCTCATCGACGGCCGCTTCCTCGGTCCGAACGGCGAACCTCTGCCGCAGGCGGGCGGTTCGCCGGCAACCCCGGGCATCCGGCAGGTCGCACCGCCCGCCTCGAACTGATCGGAAGCCGGGACGCCCGCCGCACCCCACGAACCCAGACGACGAAACGCCCCGGTGATGCCTCACCGGGGCGTTCGTGCATCTCAGGAGGGGCCGTTGGAGGGCGGCCCTGCCGTCAGAATGATGCGGATCAGGCAGCCTGGCGGTTGGCCGTACCCTCGATGACGCGGGCGCCCTCGCCGGTGCTGATGGCGATCTGCCGCGGCTTCATCGCCTCCGGGATCTCGCGGACGAGATCGACGTGGAGAAGCCCATGCTCAAGGACGGCGCCCCTGACGGAGACGTGATCGGCGAGCTGGAAGCGGCGCTCGAAGGCGCGGGCGGCGATGCCCTGGTGGAGATAGTCCGGCTTGGCCTCACCCTCTCCGACGGCCTTCTCGCCGCGGATGGTCAGGGCCTGCTCCTTCACCTCGATGGAGATGTCCTTGTCGGTGAAGCCGGCGACGGCCACCGAGATGCGGTAGGCGTTCTCGCCGGTCCGCTCGATATTGTAGGGCGGGTAGCTCTGCGTGGGCGCTTCGAGACCGGAAGCCTGGTCGAGCATCGAGAAGAGACGATCGAAACCGACGGTCGAGCGATAGAGCGGAGCAAGATCGAAGCTGCGCATGGGATGTCCTCCTTCAAGCGACACCAAGTCTGGATGAGGCCCGCCGCAATGGCCGGGCCGTTCGGGTTGTGCAGCCTCTCCGGCCTGCACGGAGAAAGAGTTAGGAAGGCCTCCGGGACTTCGCAAGGCCCCCTTCGGCGATCCCGGCGCGATGATGCCCGCCCGATGAAGCGCCGGTGAACGGCCCCTTCCGTGGCGGTTCAGGGCGGTGGGCCCATATGGAGGGCAACGATGGACCGGTGCCTGCCTTTCCGGTCCCCCCATTGAAGGAGGGCCGGCGGACGCTGGCCCGGGAAATCCGATCATGCGCATCACCGCGTCGCGCACGCCCTGCCCCGCTGGCGCACCGCCCCTTGCCGGCATGCCCCGGTCGTCTTCGGTCTCGACCCTTGCGCTCGGTCTCGTCGCCGGAACCGCCAGCATGGTGCTCGCCGTCGCCCTGCTCGCCTGCGCCGGCAGCCTCGCCCGGGCCGCGGAGCCAGATGCGCCTCGTCGCAGCCGGGTCACGACCGAACGTCTCATTCCCGCCAGCGAGGTGAGCGGGCGGCTGTCGCAGCGCGGCTATGCCGTCACCGACCCGGTGATCCGTCGCGGCAGCGCCTATCTCACCCACGGCACCGACAAGTTCGGCCAGCGTCTGCGCCTGGTCATGGACGCGCACAACGGCGAGATCATCGGCCTGCGCGTCGTCGGCGACGGCCGCTCGCCGCGCCGCGATGGTCCGGCGCGACCCTAGGCGGTCGTTCACCTTGAGCGAAGGGGATCGCGCAATGACCTTGCGGAACCAGACGGACTGGAGAACAGTCAGGTCCGCGCGCTGAGGAGGTGCACATGCGCAGGATCTTGCTGACGACGGCCTTCGCCGCATTGTTCCCCGCTGCCGCCGTGGCCATGCCCTTGGCTCCGGCCCTGCCTGAGGCGACGCCGGTGATCCAGGTCCAGAGCCTGCCGGGATACTATCGCTATGATCCCTGCATGCCCGGCGCTCCGCCCGTCCGCGCCCGCATCTTCGACCCGAGCACCGAGTCCATGGTCGATACCTACATCCCCGCCTCGCGCTATTGTCGTGGTGGCGGCTATGAACGGCCAGCCCCGCGCTACTACGACGAGCGCCCGGTCTACCGCCCCGCTCCGCGCTACTACGAGGAGCGGCCGGCTCCGCGCTACTATGACGATGAGCCGGTCTACCGTCCGCGCCGCCCGCCGCCGCCCGGCTGGGAGCGCGATCCCTATACTGGCCGGGACACGCGCATCCTGCGCTGACCTGTCGCTAAGGCTGTGTTAGCGAGGCGGGAGCATCCTGATGCTCCCGCCTTTCGATTCGCGAGCAGCCCCGCCCGATGGATCTCATCGCCCTGCCCGACAGGCCGATCCCCGCCGGCGTCCGTGCCGGAACCATCACCACGCCCGATCGGATCGCGATCCGCTATGCGCGATGGGAGGCGACCGGTGCGCCGCGTCGCGGCACCGTGGTGATCTGCCATGGCCGCACCGAGTTCATCGAGAAATATTTCGAGGTGGTCGATGAGTTGCGCGCCCGTGGCTTCGGCGTGCTGACGTTCGACTGGCGCGGACAGGGCGGCTCCGGACGGCTCCTCGCCGACATCCGCAAGGGCCATGTCCGGCGCTTCTCCGATTTCCAGATCGACCTCGAGACCGTCATGTCGGTCGTCGGCCTTCCCGACTGCCGACCGCCCTTCTACGCCCTCGGCCACAGCATGGGTGGCGCCATCCTCATCGAGGCCGCGCACGGCGGCCGCACCTGGTTCGACCGCATCGTGCTGTCGGCACCGATGATCGCGCTGGCGCAGGTGCGGTCACCCAGCCTGGTCCGTCTGCTCGCGGCAGCGCTGTCGCTTGCCGGCATGGGCGGTTCGACCGTCCCCGGCGGCTCCACCGCACCGGTGGCGCTGAAACCCTTCGAGGGCAATCCGGTGACGTCCGATCCCGTCCGCTATGCCCGCACTGCGGCCTATGCCGAGGCAGACATCCGTCTCGGACTCGGCGCACCGACAATCGGCTGGCTGCGCGAGGCACTGGCTGTCACGCGACGTTTCGCCCACCCGCTCTACACGCGCGGCATCCGCCAGCCGATGCTGCTGGTCGGCGCCGCCCGCGATCCGCTGATCGACACGTCCCGCCTGGAGGAATTCGCCCGCCGGCTGAAGACCGGCAGCGCGGTGGTGATTCCGGGCTCGCGCCATGAGCCGCTGCAGGAGCGTGACGAGATTCGCGCCCAGTTCTGGGCCGCCTTCGACGCCTTCATCCCCGGCGAACAGCCTTTCCTCTGAAGCGTGCTGCCGTCAGGCGTTGAGGATTTCCAGCGCCTCGGCATGAACGCGCCTGTCGCCGGCGGCAAGGATCCGGCCACCGCCACCCGCGGGCCCACCGTCCCAGGTCGTCACCACGCCACCGGCGCCCTCGATGATCGGCACCAGCGCAGCGATGTCATAGGCCTTCAGTCCCGCCTCGACGACAAGGTCGACATGGCCGGCCGCCAGCATGCAGTAGGCATAGCAGTCGGCGCCGTAGCGGTAGGTGCGGCAGCGCGCCTCGACCGCGTTGAACAGCTGGCGCGTCTCCGAGTCGAACAGCTTCGGCGACGTCGTCATGATGGTCGCGGCTTCCAGCCCGGCGCAGGGCCGCGTCATCAGGCTGCGCGCGCCCGCCGGGCCTTCGTAGCGGGCCGCCGCACCGTCGCCCCAGAAGCGCTCGCCGATGAACGGCTGGTGCATCATGCCGAAGACCGGATCGCCGTGGCGGACGAGGCCGATCAGCGTGCCCCAGACCGGAATGCCGGCGATGAAGGCCTTGGTGCCGTCGATCGGGTCGAGCACCCAGACATGCTCGGCGCCGGCGTTCTCCTCGCCATATTCCTCGCCGACGATGCCGTGTTCGGGAAACGTGCGCTTGATCAGCTGGCGCATGGCCGCCTCACCGGCGCGGTCACCCTCGGTGACGGGATCGAAATGGCCGAGCCCAGCCTTGTTCTCCACGCCAATCGAGGAGCGGAAGAAGGGCAGGATGGCCTCGCCGGACAGGCGCGCGAGGTCCCTGACGAAGCTCTCGAAGTCAACGGCGCTCACGATTGCTGTCCTCTCCTGACCGGTGCCGGCGAGCTATAGGCCGGGCGGCCTGCATCCGCAACGCGGGGCGGCCGCCTGCCGTGGGTTCCATGCAGCGGCACGGCCACAGGGGTGCCGCCACCCGCCTTGCGGCAGGAGAGACACGCAGGCAGTGTCGCCGGTGGGAGGCCACAGGTGTTCAGTTCAGTCTACGGCGCCATGGGCCGACCGGCCGTCATCGTCCTGATCACGGTTCTTGCTGCGGCGACGTCCGTGAGCCAGTTCTTCCGCAATTCCATCGGGGTCATCGCGACGACACTCGCCACGGAGCTGAAGCTCGATCCGGATGAACTCGGCCTCGTTGCCTCCAGCTTCTTCCTCATCTTCGCGCTCTGCCAGATCCCGGTCGGCGTCATCATCGACCGCTATGGTCCGCGCACCGCGCTTCTCGGCTCGGGCCTCTTCGTCGTCGCCGGTTCCCTGGTCTTCGCCATGGCCACCGGACAGGCCGGACTGATCGCCGGACGCCTGCTGCTCGGCATCGGCTGCTCCACCTTCTTCATGGCGCCCCTCGTCATCTATGCGCGGACGTTTCCGCCCGCCGTCTTCGCCAGCCTCGCCGGGCTGCAGATCGCCATCTCCAGCATCGGCACGATCCTGGCGACAGCGCCACTCGGCTGGATGACGGCCATCTACGGCTGGCGCGCCGCCTTCCTCGCAGCTGCGCTGGCGTCCGCGGCGCTGCTTGCCGGCATTGTCCTGGCGGTGCGCGGTCCCGGCGCCGGCCGGCTTTCGGACAGGCCTGCCGAGACCATGCGCCAGGCCTTTGCCGGCGTCGGTGACGTCATGCGCACGCCCGGCTTCTGGCCACTGTTCCTCATGTCCTTTTCCACCTACTCGACCTTCGGTCTGATCATCGGCCTGTGGGGCGGGCCCTATCTCGCCCATGTCCACGGCGCCGGCCTGGCGGCGCAGGGACACGCCCTCTTCGTCATGGCGATGGCGCAGGTGGTCGGAACGCTGGCCTGGGGCTACGCCGACCGCCTCGTCGGCGCCTACCGGCCGATCGTCGTCACGGGCTCGGCCCTCTCCCTCACCCTGCTCGCGGCGCTGATCGGCGTCGGCCACCATGGCGCGACCGAGACGGTGATGATCGTCGGCCTGCTCGGCTTCTCCTGCGCCTTCACGCCAGTGCTGGTCGCCCATTCCAAGTCGCTGTTTCCGCCGGAGATCACCGGCCGCGGCCTCTCCTTCATCAACATGGGAACGATGAGCGGCAGCTTCATCACCCAATGGGCGACCGGCCTCGCCGTGAAGGGCGTGTCGGGGGACGCCGCCGTCTATCCGGTGGCGGCCTTCCAGATCGCCTTTGCCATGCAAGCGGCCCTGCTGGCGGTCGCGACCCTTGCCTATCTGCGGGCGCCCGATCCCCGGCGAGCAACCGCCTGACCGGGTCCGCAGGGACAACGGCGGCGCGCCGAAAAAAAAGGGACAGCCTTCTTGCCTTTTCCGGGGACCACAGGCATATTGTTGCAGCGCGGTATCGCCTTGCGATGCCTCGCAGCCCTCCTTGGGCGTTTCCTCCCTAGACTTGGGCCGCTCACGAAAGTGAGCGGCCTCTTTCTATTCTAGGTCACTATTTATCTCATTAGTATCAATGAGTTAAGTGGCGCATTCCGTGGCACGGAAACCAGATGGGGGATGTCGTATAAAATAGAAAACCCGGCCAGAATGGTTGTGCATTGCACCCTGATCGTTTGATCAGTGGGGTTGATTCACTGCCAAGCGCGATCGCCTCGGGAGGAGCCGATTCTGCAAGCCATGCAGATTTGATGGGACTGATCAGGCTATTCCGCAGCGATGCGCCAGTCGCCCGCACGGTCGAGAGGCAGTCGCGCCAGGGCCTCCGCCAGGACCATCAGGTCGGCCTGCAGGCGGGCGAAGTCGGCCGTCGGCCGGTAGGTGCGCTCGTCCATGTAGATGGCCCGGTTGATCTCGATCTGCACCGCATGGACCCCGGTCTGCGGCTGGCCGTAGTGCTCGGTGATGAAGCCCCCCGCATAGGGCTTGTTGCGCACGACATTGTAGCCGCGGGCGCGCAGCACCCCTTCCACCAGGTCGCCGACGGCGGGCGAACAGCTGGTGCCGTAGCGATCGCCGATGACGATGTCGGCGCGCGGCCGGTCCTCGCGGATCGGTGCCATGGACGGCATCGAGTGGCAGTCGACCAGCAGCACCTCACCGAAGGCCCTGTGAGTGGCGGCGATGAGGCGCCGCAGCGCCCGGTGATAGGGCTTGTAGAGCGTCTCGATGCGCATCAGCGCCTCGTCGACATGCAGCCGCCGCGCATAGATCTCCTGGGCCTCGCCCACCACCCGCGGAATGGTGCCGAGACCGCCGGCGACCCGCATGGACCGGGTATTGGCGAAGGTCGGCAGCCGGCCGTCGAACATGCGGGGATCGAGTTCGTAGGGTTCGCGATTCACGTCGACCATGGAGCGCGGGAAATGCACGCGCATCAGCGGCATGCCACGCTCCACCACGCCGTGGAAGAGCTCGTCGACGCCGGTATCCTCCGAACGCCGCAGCTGCGGCAGGTCGAGGCGCACCTGCTCGATGAAGTGAGGCGGATAGACCCGGCCGGAATGCGGCGAGTTGAACACGACCGGCGCCCGGATCGCGCCGGGCTCCAGCGCCTCGAAGGCGGGATCGATGTCGCAGATCTCGGCCTCAATCATCGCAATGCGCCCTGACCCCTGTCCGACACCCAATCTAGCGCCTGACGCGCGCCTGTGAAGCCTCACAGGCGCCGGGCCGCATCCCGCCCCGGGCCAGCGGCCTCGGGCCGCGCCATTCACCGCACATTTACCATCTTCAGGCTTGATGGGCACAACCGGGATCGGGTTCGCTACACCGCCTCCCCGACGACGGACGGACGAAGGACAGCATTCAGCATGGGCAAGATTCTGCTGGCAGAAGACGACAACGACATGCGCCGCTTCCTGGTGAAGGCGCTGCAGACGGCCGGTTACGACGTCGCCCACTTCGACAATGGCCTGTCCGCCTATCACCGCCTGCGCGAGGAGCCCTTCGAGCTCCTGCTGACCGACATCGTCATGCCCGAGATGGACGGCATCGAACTCGCCCGCCGCGCCACCGAACTCGACCCGGACATCAAGGTCATGTTCATCACCGGCTTCGCCGCCGTGGCCCTGCAGCCGGATTCACAGGCGCCGAAGGATGCCAAGATCCTGTCGAAGCCCTTCCACCTGCGCGACCTCGTCAACGAGGTCGAGAAGATGCTCCAGCAGGCCGCCTGAGGCCTCCTCCACACCGGCGCATTTTGGGTCTCGCGATCCTCTTGCACGCTTTCGCGATCCCCACTATACGGTGCGCCTCGCTTTCGCGGTCCCCAAGACCGCAAAAGGGCGCGTAGCTCAGCGGGAGAGCACTACGTTGACATCGTAGGGGTCACTGGTTCGATCCCAGTCGTGCCCACCATTCTGACCCCCGACAAGCCTCTGGTTTGTCGGGGGTTTGCTTTTTGGCGTCGACCGTCCCGCATTGCGGAACCTGGCGGCAGTCCCCACGTTTCGCCATCATGGACACACCGTGGCGCAAAAGGATGGTGAAGGCGCTGGCGGGTGCGACCCTCGCGCTGGCGCTGGGCGCCTGTGCCTCCAACTACGCGACCCAGGGACCGCTGACAGTCCATTCGAGGCTTCCCGCCAGCTATGTGGCGAGTTGCGTGGAGAACCTGTTCAACACCCGCCTGCCGCTGGTCCGGCGTTCCCCGCTCATCGGCGGCACCCTGATCAAGGCCATGGACCTCAACGATCACACCATCGCCGCCGTCAGCGTCCTGGCGGAGGACGGCGGAACGCGGGTCGCCTTCGTCTCGGACCATGCCGATCGCGGCTGGTACGAGGACCTTTTCCGCCAGTGCGTGACGACGCCGGTCCAGCGCTGAGGCGTCGCGACCGGCGTCTCAGCGCATGATCGTGCGGCTCTGCTCGCGCATGAACTGCGGCAGGTAGAAGGTCCCGAGCCCGCCCTTCGATCCCGTACCAGAGCCCTTCCAGCCGCAGAAGGTCTGGATTCCCGGCCAGGCGCCCGTCGTCGCGCCGCTGGCGCGGTTGGCATAGAGCACGCCGGCCTCGGCGGTATCGAGGAAGAGGTCGAGTTCGCCTTCGTCTCCCGTGTAGATGCCCGCGGTCAGGCCGTAGGGCACCGCATTGCCGCGGGCGATGGCCTCGTCGAGGGATGAGAACCCGCGCACCGTGAGGAAGGGCAGGAAGAGCTCGTCGCGGTGCAGGACATGGTCGTCCGGGAGACCTGTCACGATCGTCGGTTCAACGTAGTCGCCCCTGTCGAACAGCCCGCCCGAGAGCACGCGTCCGCCGCTAACCTCCGCCTGAGCCGTCCGCGCCGCCGCGACGGCCGCCTCGAAGCGCCGGCGCGCCGACGCGCTGATCACCGGTCCCATGAAGACGTCCCGCTCGCAGGGATCGCCGATGCGGATGGCGGCCGCCTTCGCCCTCAGCGCCGCGAGGAAATCCTCGCGGATCGCGTCATGGACGAAGACCACCGACCCCGCCGAGCACTTCTGCCCCTGGAGGCCGAAGGCCGAGCGCGCCATTCCCGCGGCGGCCGTCTCGATGTCGGCGGAAGCCGTGACATAGGTCGGATTCTTGCCGCCCATCTCGGCCAGCACGGGTCTGGCATGGGCGCCGGCCACGCCGAAGCCGCGCATGATCGCCATGCCCACGGCATGTGAACCGGTGAAGGCGATGCCGTCGATGCCGGGATGGGCGACGATGGCCGCTCCCGTCGCCGCATCGCCGCAGACGAGATTGAACACGCCCTCCGGCAGACCCGCCTCGGCGATGCAGTCGGCGAGGAGGCGCCCGGTCAGTCCCGCCATGGGGCTCGGCTTGAACACCACCGTATTGCCCGCAAGCAGCGCCGAGATCGACATGCCGATGGATAGCGCCACGGGGAAGTTGAACGGCGCGATGACCCCGAAGACGCCGAAGGGCCTCAGCACGTCCCGCGTCTCCTCGCGAGGGTTGGCGCGCTTCAGGTCGCGCTTGAAGCCATGGTTGGCGATGAGTTCGTCGGCATAGAAGCGCACGAGGTCGATCGCCTCCTCGACCTCGCCGAGCGCCTCCATCCGTGACTTGCCGACCTCGATCAGGCAGGCGACGGCCATCTCGAAGCGGCGGGCGGTCATCACATCGGCGACGCGGTGGCAGAGCGCGGCGCGCTTCTCCCAGCCGAGATGGCGCCAGGCCCTGCAGGCACCGCGCGCAGACAACACCGCCCGGTCGACGGAATCCGGCGACGCCGCCCGGAAGGTGCCGAGCGCGATGTCGCGGTCGATCGGCGAGACGGCGGTGAAGCGCTCGCCGTCGCGGTCGTCCCTGCCGGCGATCCAGTTGGCCTGCTCGCGGCCGAGCATCTCCGCCTTCACGCTGGGGATCACCCGGTCGAGATGGGCGTGAACGCCTGAGAAGTCCTCGGCGATGTTCGAATAGGTCACGCGCGGCAGCTTGTCGGGTGTCATGGTCGTGTCCTGCATTGTCATCTTCGTCGTCATCCCGGCCACATGGGCCCCCGTCGTTCAGCCGGAGCACCTGTCGGGAGACGCAGTGCTGCGCGGCGGCGACACAGTTTCACCAACCGCTTCCGCGCGTCCACCCGGCCGGGAGACCAGTCGGGCGCGATCACTGGCGGTGCGTGGAGGAGCCAGCCTGCCGCGCGTTGAAATGTCGCGGCAAGGGATTGCGACAGGTCAAACCAACGGAGCGCCCTTCAGCCAAAGTCTTTCCGGCACGTTCCACAGTGAAGGAGACGTCAGGCCATGCGAATGATCGGCCACCTGCCCCTGTTAACCTATCCGGAAGCGGTATCCCTGTCCGCCATACGGTCCACTGTTCAAATGGCGGCGGTGTTGAGAATCGACATCGACGCGACGGTGACCAGCGTCGATTTGCCGGCGACCGGAGCCTCCATTGCCGGCATTGTCATCAACGTTTCCGACATGATCAGGTCGGTGGAGAACGACAGCCGCAACCAGGCGGCGGCGCTCGCCGCCGCCTTGCAGGACATCACGCGGGAAACCGGATGCGCCTTGCGGGTGGAGACCCGGGCGGCCTCGCCCGCCGAAGCCAGGAACGATGCCGTCGACCAGAGCCTCTATCGCGACATCGCCCTTCTGCCCTGGCACTCCGACAACCTGGCCGCCCGTGAGCTTGCGGAAAGTGTCATCTTCGGGTCGGGCCGCCCGGCCCTCATCGTCCCGTCCGGCCATCAGCCCACCGGCGCGCGGCACATCGCCATCGCCTGGGACGGCAGCCGCGTGGCGGCCAGGGCCCTCGCCGACGCCCGTCCCTTCCTGACCGATCAGGCCGAGGTGTCGGTGCTGACGGTCCACGACGAGAAGCGTCTCGATTCAGGTGTCGGCGATCGCCTCACCGAAAGCCTGGTGCGCCGCGGTCTGAAGGCTCGATGCCACGCCCTGTCGGCAAAGGGAGTCCCTATGGCGCATGCTCTCCAGGAGACCAGTCGCGATCTCGGGGCCGATCTGCTGGTCATGGGCGCCTATGGTCACTCGCGTCTGCGCGACTTCATCGTCGGCGGCGCAACGCAAGGCGTCCTCGCCCATCTCACCATACCGGTCCTCATGTCGCACTGAGGCCGCAGGAGCGGGCAGCAT
>CAZPMD010000031.1:3143-29180 GCA_964587395.1 uncultured Hyphomicrobiales bacterium | reverse complement strand
GCGGCGGCCATCGGCGGGCGGGACGACCTCACGCCGGCCAGCACTGGCCGCCGCCGTCCACCCTGAGCACCTGTCCTGAAACGAAGGCACCCAGCGGGCCGGCGAAGATCTCCACGATCCGCGCCACCTCGTCCACCGTGGCAATGCGGTCGAGCGTGCCCTCCTCGACCAGACGGGCGGACGCGATCGCACGCGTGCCGACGAACCGCGCGGTGCGCGTCTCACCGGGCGCGATGCAGTTGACCGTGATTTCGTAAGGACGCAGCTGGTCGGCAAGGCAGCGGGTGTAATGGGTGACGCCGGCCTTGGCGGTCGCGTAGATGGCCGCGTCGGTGCGACCCTTGTGGGCGGCGATGGAGCCGAGCGTGACGATGCGCCCGGCGCGGCGCGCCATCATGCCCTTCGCCACGGCCTGACAGGTGAAGATGGTCGAGAGCAGGTTGCGCTCGAGCACGGCGCGGACGTCCTCCTCGGCGATGGATACCGCGTCATTGGGATTGGGCTTGCCGCCTTTGGCAGCGATGTCACCGCCCGCGTTGTGGACAAGGATGTCGATGGGCCCGAGACCCGCTTCCGTCTCGGTGATGACGCGATCGATCTGGTCCGTCCGGGTCAGGTCGGCCAAGACCCTCACCGTCCTGACGCCATGCGTCGCCGCCACCGCCTCCGCCACGGCGGTCAGGGTGGTGCCCTCGCCGTACTCGGCCGGGCCGTTCTCGCGCATGCCATGGATGGCGATATCAGCCCCCATGGCCGCGAGCTTCTCGGCAAAGGCGCGGCCGAGACCGCGCCCGGCGCCCGTCACCAGGGCGACCTTGCCGGCCAGCGGCCGGTCTTTCGTTGTGGCGTTCATGTGCTGTTTCTCCCCGACGGCACTCCGCCGCCGCCTCGCGCATTTTTCAAGCCTTGCGGTCGAGGGACTGACCTGCGAATGCCGCTTCCCGCAGCGGCCCTTCCGCGGATCGACTATGATCGCCATCAGGCGAATCGGGACACGGCATGGACAGCGCAGCGGCAGCCCGCGACATCGAGGCGAAGATCCGCGACCTCGTCATCTTCATCACCGGCGAGGACGACCTCGCTGTCGAGACTTCATCGCCGCTCATCGGCGAGGGCGCCCTGGTGGATTCCCAAGGGCTGCTGGAGATCATGCTGGCGCTGGAGGAATTCGCCCAGGAGCGCTTCGGCAAGGCCTTCGACTGGATGAACGACGCCGCCTTCTCCTCCGCGCGCTCGCCCTTCCGCACCGTCGGCACGCTCGCCGCCTACATGGCCGGGCAGATGGCGGAGGGCGCGTGAGGCGCGCGCTGCTTGTGACCGGCGCCAGCCGCGGCCTCGGCCGCGCCATCGCCGAGCGCGCCATCGCCGCCGGCTACGAGGTCGTCGGCCTCGCCCGCACCGCCACCGAGGCCCCCTTCCCCATCCACGCCTGCGATGTCGCCGATGCCGCGGCGGTGAAGGCGGTGGCCGCCACCCTGCCGCGCGAGACACCGCTCTGGGGCGTCGTCAACGCCGCCGGCATCGCCTCGATGAACCTCGCGCTGATGACCCCGCCGGCCACCGTCCAGCGGGTCATCGCCACCAACCTCATGGGCGCCATCCATGTCAGCCAGGCCTTCGCGCCGGCGCTCGTCCGGGCCAAGGCGGGACGCATCATCCACTTCTCGACCATCGCCGTGCCGCTGGGGCTGGCGGGCGAGGCGGTCTATGTCGCCTCGAAGGCCGGCGTCGAGGGCTTCTCGCGCACCTTCGCCCGCGAGGTCGCCGGCTTCGGCGTTACCGTGAACTGCGTCGCGCCGGGGCCCATCGACACCGATCTCATCGCCAAGGTGCCCGCCGAGGCCATCGACCGCATCGTCCGCCGCCAGGTGGTGCAGCGAAAGGGCACGCCCGACGATGTCTGGAACGTCGTCGCCTTCCTGCTCTCGGACGAGGCCGCGATGATCTCCGGCCAGGTCCTCGCCATCGGCGGCGCCTGATGGCCGGCCTCGTCGACGAGATCCTCGCCCGCCAGAGCGACCCGACGCGCCCCTTCCTGGTCTCGCCGGAGGGCAACCTCTCCTTCGCCGACATCGTCGCCGCGAAGGGCCCCGACCTCTCGGCCATCGCAGCCGGCGACGTCGTCGCCCTCGTCGGCGATTTCGAGCCGGACAGCGTCGCGACGCTGCTGCGGCTCATCGACATCGGTGCCATCATCGTGCCGCTGACACGCCAGACCGCCGCCGACCACGGCTATTTCCACGATGCCGCGCATGTGAACGCGGTCATCGACGGCGGTATCGTGAGGCGCGAACCGCCCAAGGGCCTTGACCATCCCATGCTGGCGGAGCTGTGCGCTCGCGGCCATGCAGGCCTGGTGCTGTTCTCCTCCGGCACCACAGGGCGGCCCAAGGCCATCCTCCACGACTTCGCGCCCTTCCTCGCCCGCTTCCGCACGCCGCGCGAGGCGCTGGTGACCATGAGCTTCCTGATGTTCGACCATATCGGCGGCATCAACACGCTCCTCCACACGCTCTTCAACAACGGCCGCATCGTCGTGCCCTCGAAACGCACGGCCGAGGCCGTCGTCGCCGAGATCGCGGAGCACGGCGTCGAGCTCCTGCCGACGACGCCGACCTTCCTGCGCATGGCGCTGATGAGCGGCCTGCTGCCGCGCCTCGCCGGCACGGACCTGCGCGTCGTCACCTACGGCACCGAGCGCATGGACGAACCGACGCTCCTGCGGCTCTGCGAGGCGCTTCCGGCGGTCGATTTTCGCCAGACCTACGGCATGTCCGAACTCGGCATCCTCCGGGTGAAGTCGGAGGCGCGCGACAGCCTGTTCATGAAGGTCGGCGGCGAGGGCGTCGAGACGCGGGTGCGCGCCGACAGCGTGCTGGAGATCCGCGCCGCCAACCGCATGGTCGGCTATCTCAACGCCCCCTCGCCCTTCTCGGAGGACGGCTGGTACGACACCCGCGACGTGGTCGAGGTGAAGGGCGACCTCGTCCGCGTCACCGGCCGCACCAGCGACGTCATCAATGTCGGGGGACAGAAGATCCTGCCCTCGGAGATCGAGCGGGTGGCACTCCTGCATCCCGCCGTGGCGCTCGCGAAGGCCTGGGGCGGCCGCAATCCCATCACCGGCGAGCACATCGAGGTGGCGGTGCAACTGCGCGAGGGCGAGACGGCCACCCGCGAGGACATGATGCGCCACTTCCGGGCGCACCTGCCGCAGGGACTTCATCCCCACCGCGTGCGCTTCGAGGAGGTGGCGGTGGGGCACCGCTTCAAGAAGATGTAGGTCGGCACCGGCGGGTCGGCCCCACCCGCACCCTCCCCGCTACGCGGAGAGGGGGACTTCGACCTCGCAGTCAGTCTTCAGTCGCCGTGCCTGGCACTGCCGATCGTGGAAGCACGGGACGCCGTAGTCCCCCTCTCCTCGCGCCAGCGAGGGGAGGGTGCGGGTGGGGCCTTGCGGTCGTATGATGCTGGGGGGCGGGATATCAACTCCCCTCGGCCCGCCCTCACGCCTGCTGGTAGTTGAGCAGCAGCCCCGAGTTCTCCCACTCTGTCGAGACCAGCCGCCCGGTCGAGGACAGGGTGATGTAGGCGGTGCGCAGTTCCGGCCCGCCGAAGGCGATGTTGGTCACCCAGCGCTCGCCCGGCACCGGGATGTGGCGCCAGTCTCCCGTGTCCGGCTCGATCACCGTGATGCCGCCGTTCACCAGCGTCGCCACGCAGACATTGCCATCGGCGTCCACCGCCAGCGAGTCGAAGCGGTTGTAGCCGCCGATGCCGGCGACGATCCGCCCGCCATGCGGCGAGGGGAACGGGTGCCGGCGGAACTCGCCGGGACCCTCGAGGTCGAAGGCCCAGAGCCGCGCCGTCTCGGTTTCCGCTACGTAGAGAACCGTGCCGTCCGGCGACAGGCCGATGCCGTTCGGCGTCACCATGGGGTGCACCATCTCCTTGATGAAGGAGCCGTCGGCCCTGGCGTAGTAGACCCCGCCGCGATCCATGTCGCGCGGCCGCGCCTTGCCGAGGTCGGTGAAGTAGAAGCCGCCCTGGTCGTCGAAGACGATGTCGTTGGGCCCCTTGAAGGGGCAGGCCTCGCTCGCCCGGTAGAGCACCTCAAGCTGGCCGGTGACGAGGTCGAGCCGCTCGATCCGCCCGCCCGAATAGTCGTCCGCCTGACCGATCGGCAGGAGGCCGCGCGCATCGCCCGGCGGCGTCCATTTGAAGCCGCCATTGTTGCAGATGTAGAGCTTGCCGTCGGGTCCCAGCGCCAGCCCGTTCGGCCCGCCGCCCTGCTGGCTGAGGTAGCTGACGGCGCCGTCGGGCGCGACCTTCGTCACCGTGCCGCGGCCGATCTCGACCAGCACCACCGACCCGTCGGCGAGGATGACCGGCCCCTCCGGGAAGAGCAGCCCCGAGGCCAGTTCCCTGAATTCCATCTCCATGCCGATCCTCCCCATGCTGGCCCGTTGAGGGCTCTTCCATCCGCGCCACGGCGGCGATGAGGCCATCAGACCACCAGTCGCGACGGGAGGCGAGCCCCGGGCCGCAGGCCTGCCATCCGCGCCGTGGCGGCGAAGGTCGAGATTGCATCGTCTCGCCCGATGCGGCTTGATGCGCCGGTCCGACCGGATACGGAACACCGCATGGCCATCGAGATCGAGCGCAAGTTCCTGGTCACCGGCGACGGCTGGCGATCGTCATCACGCGTGCGCGCCATCACCCAGGGCTACCTCTCGTCGTCGGGCTCCGCCTCGATCCGCGTCCGCATCGAGGACGGGACGGCGACCCTGGCGATCAAGAGCGAGGCGGCGGGCGCCGTCCGCGACGAGTTCGAGTATGCCATCCCGGTGGCCGACGCCGAGGCCATGCTCCGGCTCTGCCCACGCCCACCCATGATCAAGAAGCGGCACGAGATCCTCCACGCCGGCAAGCTCTGGGAGGTCGACATCTTCGAGGGCGCGCTTTCGGGGCTCGTCATCGCCGAGGTCGAGCTCGCGCGAGCCGACGAGAGGATCGACCTGCCGCCGTGGGTCGGGCGCGAGGTGACGGACGACCGGCGATACCGCAACTCGTCGCTCATCCGCACCGGGCTCGACGGCCTGTCGGAGGTCTCGCAACCCGCGGCCTGACGGCGGGGCGGGTTGCGTCGCGCCGGTCTGGTCGCGGCTCCGGACCGGTGCTAGGACTTGGCCGCGCCGCCTCTGGCCGCCCAGCATCGCCAGCGATCCCGAAAGAAGGCTCGGATGTCCGTCGTCACCAGCATCGAAGATCTCCGCATCCTCGCCGAGCGGCGCGTGCCGCGCATGTTCTACGACTATGCCGACTCCGGCTCGTGGACAGAGAGCACCTACCGCGCCAACACCACCGATTTCGCGAAGATCAAGCTGCGCCAGCGCGTCGCCGTCGACATGCGCAACCGCACCCTTGCCACCGAGATGATCGGCCTGCCGGTGTCGATGCCCGTGGCGCTCGCGCCCACCGGCCTCACCGGCATGCAGCATGCCGACGGCGAGATCCTCGCCGCCCGCGCCGCCAACAAGGCCGGCATCCCTTTCACCCTGTCGACCATGAGCATCTGCTCGCTGGAGGACATCGCGGAAGCCACCGGCCAGCCCTTCTGGTTCCAGCTCTATGTCATGCGCGACCGCGAGTTCGCGGCGAACCTGATCGACCGGGCGAAGAAGGCGGGCTGCTCGGCCCTCGTCCTCACCCTCGACCTGCAGATCCTCGGCCAGCGCCACAAGGACATCAAGAACGGCCTCTCGGCGCCGCCGAAGCCGACCATCAAGAACCTGATCAACCTCGCCACCAAGCTGCGCTGGTGCCTCGCCATGCTGGGCACCAAGCGGCGCACCTTCGGCAACATCGTCGGCCACGCCAAGGGCGTCGACGACATGTCCTCGCTCTCGTCCTGGACCTCCGAGCAGTTCGACCCGGCCCTGAACTGGGACGACGTGAAGTGGATCAAGGACCGCTGGGGCGGCAAGCTGATCCTGAAGGGCATCCTCGACGCCGAGGACGCCGAAATGGCCACGAAGTCCGGCGCCGATGCGCTCATCGTCTCCAACCACGGCGGCCGCCAGCTCGACGGCGCCATGTCCTCGATCGAGGCCCTGCCGGGCATCGTTGCGGCGGTCGGCGACAAGATCGAGGTCCACATGGACGGCGGCATCCGCTCCGGCCAGGACGTGCTCAAGGCCGTCGCCCTCGGAGCGAAGGGCACCTATATCGGCCGCGCCTTCCTCTATGGCCTCGGCGCCATGGGCGAGGAGGGCGTCACCACCGCCATCGAGATCATCCGCAAGGAACTCGACATCACCATGGCGCTCTGCGGCCTGCGCGACATCAGGACGGTGGACCGCAACATCCTCGTCGACGGCGGCCCGCGCTGAGGCGCGGGCTTGGCTTGCGCGGCCACCGCATCTGGGCACGTGAGGCGCCGCGACGGCCCAGCCGTCGGCGATGAGCTGGCGCAGGTGCCCTCGCGGCCTCGTCCGCGAGGTCGGTGCGGTTCCATGCATTGACCTCGCCGCAGAGCCGGTCTGAGGCCGCGGTGCCGAAGTCCCACAAACACAAAGGGCCGCCTCATCGGCGGCCCTGGGGCAATCTGTCGTTCAAGACCTGATTCAGCGACGGCCGCCGCGGGCAGCCGCCTTGGCGCGGGCCTCGGCATAGGCCGCGATCTCGCGATAGATCTGCTTCGGACGCGCCTTGGCGCGGGCCTCTTCCTCTTCGAGACGCTTCAGCTCGGCCTCTTCGGCCGCGATGCGCTCGGCTTCCTTGCGGGCGGCCTCCTCGGCGGCGAGACGCTCGGCCTCGGCGCGGCGGATGGCTTCCTTGGCGGCCTCGCGCTGCGCACGGGCCTCGGCGATGGCGCGACGCTCGGCCTGGCGCTTCTGGAACTCCGGATCATCCGGACCCGGGCGCGAACGGAACTTCTCCAACAGTGCCTGCTTAGCCTTCTGGGCGGTCTCAAGGCGTTCGGACAGGCCGTTCTGGGTATGGATGGACAAAGGGCAGTGATCCTTGGTTCGTACGGTCGTGGTTCAGGGGCGTTTGAGGGCGTCGCAGGCGGGAGGCACACCCCGGATTACCGGAGGCCTCGTCGCGACTGCATCCGGGTACAGAAAGCGTCACCGAACGTCAACGTCAAACCACGGTCTCGTGACATATGGTTGACGCGCGGCTGCCATTCCGCCCGCGCCGGGCGGGATTCTCCGTCTGATCAGGGCGCTGACCCCTGGTCGGCGACGCTGCCCGGGCGCGCCAGAACCCGCAGCAGGTCGCTGCGCACCGACTCGATGTGGCGGACAAGATAGGCGCAGGCCTCCTCGAAACGGCCGGCGCGGCACAGGCGCACGAGTTCGGCGTGCTCCTGCTCGGCAATCCCCATGGCGGTTGTGTTGGACAACTGGACGCGCGTGTAGCGGTCGCTCGTCTGCAACAGGGCCGCCACGATGGACTGGGTCCGCGGCTGGCGCGCCTTGGTGTAGAGCGCCATGTGGAATTCGGCGTTGATGACGCCCCACTGGCCGACGTCACCGGCGGCGATCGCCTTCTCGAAACGGGCCTGGATGGCATCGAGCGCGGCGAAATCCGCCGCCTCGAAGCGGGGCGCCGATTCGGCCAGCATGCGCGGCTCCAGCAGGCAGCGCAGGTCGAAGACGTCGTTGACCTCGTCCAGTGACAGTTCCGAGACGATCGCGCCCTTGTGCGGGACGATCCGCACGAAGCCCTCAGCCTCCAGCTGGAACAGCGCCTCGCGTACCGGGATCCGGCTCACCCCGTAGGTCTCGGCCAGCGCATCCTGCCGGAGCTGGGTGCCCGCCAGGTGCGTGCCGTCGAGAATGGCCTGTCGCAGCTTGTCGACGATCGCGGCAGACAGGGTGCGGTGCTTCAGCGGTGCGTTCATCCGATTCCATCCCGGGCAGGACATCGGACCATGAAATCCGACGATTGCCCATCCGTTCCGGTCGCCGCCGTCCGTTTCCGCCTCCACGCTCTGCGAAGAGGGAATCTTCACCCCGGGGCATTGACTTGATGATTGTATAAAATCTACGATCAAAACTCCAGAGCCAAGACATCGGGGACGAACAACCGATGAACGACGACGTCATCACGCCCATGCGCAGTGCCGGCCCCGCCCAGGCCATCCTTGCCCTGTCTGCCGGCCTGCTCGCCGTCGAGCGGCTGGCGATCATGGGGTTCATGTTCCTGCTGTCGGGGCTGATCCTCCTCAACGTCGTCACCCGCTACTCCGGCATGCCGATCTACTGGGTCGACGAATCCTCGATCTATTCGGTGGTCTGGCTGACCTTCATCGGCGCCTCCGCCATGACAAGGCTCCGGCTCGACTTCGCGGTGGCGATGCTCACCGAGCGCCTGTCGGAGCGCGGTCAGGCTATCGCCAAGATGATCGCCACCGGCATGGTCGTGACCTTCGGCCTCTCCCTCATCGCCATGTGCTGGCTGTGGATGGACCCGGTCGGCATCGCGCGGGCCGGCTTCGACGCCCGCGAATTCGCCGCCCAGACCTTCAACTTCCTCTACACCGAGCGCACCCAGACGCTGAACTGGCCGACCTGGGTGCTCTATCTGATCCTGCCGATCTTCGCGGTGTCGATGACCATCCACGGCCTCGCCAACCTTGTCGAGGATCTCGGACTTGCGCCCCGCGTTGCGCCGAAGGGCTTCGTCCTCTCCGACGTCGACGGAGTGAACTGATGATCACCTCGGCCGCCTTCATGATCGTCATGCTGGTCGGCGTGCCGATCGGCCTGTGCCTCTGCCTCGCCGGCATCGTCTACATTCTCGCCTCCGGCAATCCGCTGCTGTTCCAGTCCTATCCGCTGCAGATGTTCGGCGGCGTCGACAGCTACGGCCTCATCGCCATCCCGCTCTTCATCCTGATCGGGGAGATCATGAACGGCGGCGGCATCACCAAGCGTATCGTCGACCTCGCTATGGCGGTGATCGGATCGGTGCGCGGCGGCCTGGCCTACGTCAACATTCTCGCCAACATGTTCGTCGCCTCCATTCTCGGCTCGGCCACGGCGCAGGTCGCGATCATGTCGCAGATCATGGTCCCGGAGATGGAGAAGCAGGGCTATGACAAGACCTTCGCCGCCGGGCTGACGGCCTATGGCGGCATGCTCGGGCCGATCATCCCGCCCTCGGTCATGTTCGTCGTCTATTCGGTGCTGGCGCAGGTCTCGGTGTCCGACATGCTCATCGCCGGCATCGTGCCGGGCGTGCTGCTCACCCTGCTCTTCTTCGCGGTCATCGCGCTGATGGGCTACATCTACAACTACCCCAAGGCCGAGAAGCGGACGCCGCGCCAGCGCATCGCCACCATCCTCGACGCAGCGCCGACGCTCGCCATCCCCATCGTCATCGTCGGGTCGATACTCGGCGGCCTCGCCAACGCCACGGAGTCTGCCGCCGTCGGGGCCGTCGCCGCCGCCCTCGTCGGCCGCTACTGGACGAAGCAGTTCTCCTTCGCGCGCCTGCCCGAGATGATGCTGCGCGCCGGCGTCTATTCCGCCATCGTCCTGTTCCTCGTCGCCGCCGCCGCCGTCTTCTCGTGGATCCTCATCTACGGAAAGGTGCCGCAGGAGACCGCCGCCTGGATCCAGGGCGTCGCCAAGGACCCGGTCAGCTTCATGCTGCTGGTCAACGTCATCCTGCTGGTCATCGGCACGGTGATCGACGGCGTGCCCGGCCTCATCATGACGGTGCCGATCCTGCTGCCCATCGCCACCGAAATCTACGGCATCGACCCGCGCCATTTCGGCGTGGTCGTGGTCATCAACCTCGTCCTCGGCCTGCTCTCGCCGCCGGTGGGCCTCTGCTTCTTCGTCGCTGCCGCCGTCACCGGAGCGAAGCCGGGGAAGATGTTCATCGTCACCCTGCCGTTCTTCGGCGTCGCCTGCATCCTGCTGGTGCTGCTGTCGCTCTACCCCTTCCTCTCGCTCGTCCTCCTCAAGTGAATGCCCCCTCGAACGCAACAAGGAGCATGCCCATGACCCTCTCCCGCCGCCACCTCATCGCCGCCGGCGCCACCCTGCCGCTTGCCGCGCCCTCGCTGGCCCTCGCCCAGACGAAGGAATTCCGCCTCGGCATCCTCACCCCCGCAGGTCACCCCTGGAACCGTGCAGCGCTGAAGGTCGGCGAGGACCTGAAGGCTGCCACCAACGGCCGGCTGACGCTCACCGTCTTCCACTCCGGCCAGCTCGGCAACGAGGCCGCCATGCTGCAGCAGATGCAGTCCGGCGCCCTCGACATGGGCTGGATCATGGCTGCCGAGCTCGGCTCGCGCGTGCCGACCATCGCCGCCATCACCGCGCCCTACGTCGTCGATTCCACCCCGAAGATCGCCAAGCTGGTGCGTGATCCGGTGGCGGCGAAGCTCTTCGAGGTTCTGCCGCGGGAGACCGGCACCATCGGCCTCGCCTGGGGCATCACCGGCATGCGCGCCGTCTTCGCCGCGAAGGACATCTCGAAGGTCGCCGACATCCGCGGCATGAAGCTGCGCATCAACCCGACCCCGGTCTATCGCGACTTCTACCAGTTGCTCGGCGCCGCCCCGACCCCGATCCCGACCCCGCAGGTCTTCGACGCCATGACCAATGGCCAGGTCGACGGTCTCGAGGCCGATCTCGAGTTCTCCTGGAACCAGCGCTTCGACAAGGTGTCGAAGTCGATCCTGCAGATGAACGCCGTCTTCATGCCGGTCATCGCCCTTGTCTCCGGCCGTGTCTGGCAGACGGTCTCGGCCGCCGACCGCGAGCTCATCACGAAGACGGTGAAGGCCGCCCTCGACACCCAGATCGACGAACTGGCCGGCAACGAGCCGAAACTGATCGAGCAGTTCAAGGCGACCGGCATTCCCTTCCGCAACGCCAACCCGGCAGATGCGGCGGCGGTCGTCGCCGAGTTCGACAAGATCTGGCTGCCGAAAGCCCCGATCCTCGCCGATCTGCGCAAGGCCGGCGCCTCGCTCTGACCCGACACCGCCCTGCCGTCGGCATGGAGAGCCCGCGGCAGGGCAGGCACGACCGTCACCTCCGGCGAGCGCAGCGAGGGAATGAGGGTCCAGGAAGACGAAGGTCGCTACGTCGGCCCCTGGATCCCCTTTCCTCGGCGCGACAAGCCTCGCCGGGGATGACGACTGATCGGCCGCCAACCACTGCGCCGCCCGGGCTCGACGAGCGCAGGGCGGCGCCCGAACTCATCCAATCGGAGAAAGCCCCATGGCACCCCGCATTTCCTGGGAAGGCGTCTTCCCGGCCGTCACCACCCAGTTCCACGACGACCTGTCGCTCGATATCGACGCCACCGCCAAGGTGATGGACAACCTGATTCGCGACGGCGTCTCCGGGCTCATCGTCTGCGGCTCGGTCGGCGAGAACACCTCGCTGGAGCGCCGCGAGAAGATCCAGATCATGGAGACGGCGAAGGCCGTCGCCGCGGGCCGGGTGCCGGTGCTGTGCGGCATCGCCGAGTTCACCACGGCCTTCGCGATGGAGACTGCGAAGGAAGCCGCCCGCATCGGCATCGACGGCATCATGGTCATGCCGGCGCTCGTCTATTCGTCCAAGCCGCACGAGACCGCGCAGCACTTCCGCACCGTCGCCAGCGCCACCGACCTGCCGGTGATGCTGTACAACAACCCGCCGATCTACAAGAACGACGTCACCCCCGACATCCTCGTCTCGCTCGCCGATGTCGACACCGTCGTCTGCTTCAAGGATTCGTCCGGCGACACCCGCCGCTTCATCGACACCCGCAACATGGTCGGCGACCGCTTCGTGCTCTTCGCCGGCCTCGACGACGTCATCGTCGAGAGCGTCGCCATGGGCGCGGTCGGCTGGGTCTCCGGCATGTCCAACGCCTTCCCGCGCGAGGGCGAGACGCTGTTCCGCCTCGCCAGGGCCGGTCGCTTCAAGGAGGCCATGCCGCTCTACGAATGGTTCATGCCCCTGCTCCACCTCGACGCCCGTCCTGACCTCGTCCAGTGCATCAAGCTCTGCGAGAACCTGATGGGCCGCGGCACGGCGCTGACCCGTCCGCCGCGCCTGGCGCTGCTGCCGCACGAGAAGGCCGAGGTCGAGGCCATGGTCGCCAAGGCGCTTGCCAACCGTCCGAAGCTGCCCGACGTCGGCCTCAAGGTCGCGGCCTGACGATCTTCTTCCGCCGGCTCCTCGATGGGGCCGGCGGAATTTGTCTGTCCGTTAACGTTTTTTGCGGTTGAACCATGCTCCGATAGGTTGAATACCGGGGCAGCATGATCGATCCGGCGCTTACATTCAGTCCTCCGCGCTGGCGGCTCACCCGCTGGCTGGCGTCGACCCGCCAGGCCGCTCCCGACGACGTCCGCGCCGCGCTTGTCGCCAATCTCTTCGGCACGCTCCCGATCTTCCTCGGCGGTGCCGCCAACACCCTTGGCATCGCCCTTCTGATCGCGTGGTGGCGACCGACGCCAGCCATCCTCGTCTGGTGTGGTCTCGAGGTTCTGGTCACCCTCGCCCGCCTCGGATTCATGGCCTATGCCTATCGCGCCGCCTCACGCGGACGCGACACGCTGACCGATCTCAACATCCTGCTCGCCGTCGCCTGGGGCTTCACCACCGGCCTCGGCGCCGGCATCTCGCTCGTCGGCGGTGACTGGACCACGGCCATCGTGATCTGCATCTCGGCGGCCGGCATGGTCGGCGGCATGTGCTTCCGCTACGTCTGCGCCCCGCGGCTTGCCACCGCCGTCATCGCCGGCGCATTGCTGCCGGCAACGGCCGGGGCGCTCTTCTCCGGCAATCCGCTTCTCCTCATCTCCGCCGTCCAGGCACCGGCGCTCCTCTTCGCCATGAGCAAGGCGGCCTTCCAGCTCCACCGCCTGCTGGTCGCCACCATGATGGCCGAGCTTGAACACAAGCACCGCGCCGGCCACGACCCCCTGACGGGCCTTGTCAACCGCGCCGGCCTCGCCCGCGAGTTCGACGATCGCCTGGCACGCGCCAGGAGCGGAACAGGTGCCTTCGCCCTCCTCTATCTCGACCTCGACGGCTTCAAGGGCGTCAATGACACGCGCGGCCATCTCGTCGGTGACAATGTTCTGTGCATGGTCGCGGACCGGCTGCGTTCGGCGCTCGCGCCCGGTGACCTGGCAGCCCGCCTCGGCGGCGACGAGTTCATCGTCCTTGCCGCCACGGCCGAGGAACCCAGCCTGCGCGAGACCGCGGCACGGCTCCTGACCGTCATCACGGCGCCTTATCCCCTGCCCGACATGGACGTGGCCGAGATCGGCGTCAGCATCGGCATCGCCCGCGCCCCGCAGGACGGCACCGTCTTCGTCGATCTGCTCACCCGCGCCGATGCGGCCCTCTACGTCGCCAAGGCGCGCGGAAAGGCCGGCTACGCCTTCGCAAGCGAGACCTCCGAGTCGGCCCGGCCAGGCCGGGATGCGGCCCGGCATGACGATGACCGCGACGGTCCCCGCCTGGCGGCACTCTAGCCTGCAACAAGGCCCCGGGACCGGTGCCGGCGCCACCCGCCGAAGCCGCCGTTGCGCCAGACCCGCTGCCGCCGCATACCAGAGTCATCGACGCCACCCGGAACTGCGCCATGTCCCGCTTCACCTTCGCCTGCATCGACGGCCACACCTGCGGCAATCCCGTCCGCGTCGTCACCGGCGGTTCGATCCCGCAGCTCAGGGGTTCGACCATGTTCGAGCGGCGGCAGGACTTCCTCGCCCGCCATGACTGGATCCGCACCAGCCTGATGTTCGAGCCGCGCGGCCACGACATGATGTCGGGCTCCATCCTCTATCCGCCGACACGGGCCGATTGCGACGTCGGCATCCTGTTCATCGAGACCTCGGGCTGCCTGCCCATGTGCGGCCATGGCACCATCGGCACGGTGACCACCATCATCGAGCATGGCCTCGTCACACCGAAGACCCCGGGCGTGCTGATGCTCGACACCCCGGCCGGCCTCGTCGAGGCGCGCTATGTCCAGAGCGGCCCCTATGTCGAGAGCGTTCGCCTCACCAACGTGCCGTCCTTCCTCCTGGGACGCGGCTACGAGGTCGAAGTCGAGGGGCTGGGCACGCTGACGGTGGACGTCGCCTATGGCGGAAACTTCTACGCCATCGTCGAGCCGCAGCCCGGCTATGCAGACCTCGACGACCTCCAGCCCTCGGAGGTGATCCGCTTCTCGGGGCTGCTGCGCAAGGCGTTCAACGCCCGCCACGCCATCGTCCATCCGGAGAACCCGGCGCTGGACCGCCTGACCCACGTGCTGTGGACCGGCGCGCCGCGCAACGGCGGCACGGCGCGCAACGCCGTCTTCTACGGCGACAAGGCGATCGACCGCTCGCCCTGCGGCACCGGCACCTCGGCCCGCATGGCCCATCTCGCCGCCACCGGACGGCTGAAGGAAGGCGACGAGTTCGTCCACGAGTCGATCATCGGCTCGAAGTTCACCGGCCGGATCGAGGGCCGCGCGAAGGTCGGCGACCGCGATGCCATCATCCCGTCCATCGAGGGGTGGGCGCGGGTCACCGGCATCAACACCATTTTCGTCGATGATCGGGATCCCTACTGGGAAGGCTTCCAGGTCGCCGACCGGTAGCCGCGCCTCACGCGCCCGGCGCGATGACCGGGTGGGCCGGCTGATAGGGCTCGATGCGCACGATGCCGGCGGCCATCAGGCTGACCTTGGACAGCGGCGCCATGACGAGCGTGCCGCCGTCGCCGCGGCGGACGCTGTACTGCCAGACGGTCATCTGACCGTCGGCGGCGATCTTCTTCGCCACCGCCTCGGCCGGCGAGGAACCCTGCAGCGCGGCGAGCTCCTGCGCGGTCAGGCCGATGAAGATCTCGTCGCGCGGCGAAACCACCTTGAACAGCCTGACCGCCGGTGTCGCGGACCCCTGCGCCACGGCGGCGCCGGCAAAGACGGTGGCCGCGGCTCCGAGGAGCAGGATGCGGCGGGCGGAGACGAAAGCGGAAGTCTGGCGGCTCATGGGTCGATGTCCTGACGAGAGGTGAGATGTGGCGGCATGCGCGCCGCCGTCCGGCCTTGCTTTCGGCCAGTGCCGTTTCAGACCCGCGGCATCCGGCGGGTGTGGCGTTTCAGCCACGGAAACGTCGGGACGGCTCCCTCCGCATGGCCCCCGCCCCATCGCATGCCTTGACAGATGAGACTGCGAGGCCGTGTATGTTATGTTGTAACATTACATACCCTATGGAGCCACCATGCGCCGCGCCCACGTCGCCCGCCACTCGGCAAGCCTTCTCGTCCTGGCGCTGGCCGTCGCCCCCGCCGCCGCCCAGACGGCCCTCCCCGAGATCCTCATCGAGGCCCCGCGCAACCCGGACGGCGCACCCCGCGACCTCGGCCTCACCGATGGTCAGCTCCAGGTGATCGACCGCGCCTTCGTTCCGGTGACGGTGGTTCCGGAGACCGAGATCCGCCGCAATGGCGACGCGACGCTCGGCGACCAGCTGAACAACCTGCCCGGCGTCACCGGCTCCAGCTTTGCGCCCGGCGGGGCCAGCCGGCCGATCATCCGTGGCCTCGACAACACCCGCGTCCGCATCCAGGAGAACGGCATCGGCGCGCAGGATGTCTCCGACCTTTCCGAAGACCACGCTGTTCCGATCGATCCGCTCGCTGCCGAGCGCATCGAGGTGATCCGTGGACCCGCGGCGCTGCGCTTCGGCTCGCAGGCGATCGGCGGCGTCGTCAACGTCACCAACGAGCGCATCCCGACCCGCCTCGGGCCGCCCGGCGTCAGCGGCATGGCGACCGGCGGCCTGTCCTCCGTCGACAACGGCATCGACGGGGCCGCCCGTGTGCGCGGCTCATCGGGCCAATGGGCCTTCTCCGCCGACGTCTTCGGCCGCAACGCCGGCGACTACGCGACGCCCCATGGCCGCCAGGAGAACTCCTTCGCCCGGACCTTCGGGGGTTCCTTCGGCGCCTCATACTTCTTCGACCAGGGCTATATCGGCGCCGCCATCTCCCAGTTCAGGTCGCTCTACGGCATCCCCGGCGCGAGCTCCGCGCCGGACCGGGTGCGGATCGACCTGATCCAGACGCGCCTCGCCTCGAAGGGCGAGATCCGCTTCGACGGCTCCGTGGTCGACAATGTCCGCTTCTGGCTCGGCGGCTCGATCTACCGCCACGACGAGCAGCACCTCGACCTCGGTGCCTTCGCGACCGCCGCGACCTTCCGCAACCGCGAGCTGGAAGGCCGCGTCGAGACCGCCTTCCGCCCGCTGGCCACCCCGCTCGGCACGCTGAACTCGGTCTTCGGCGTCCAGTTCGGGGCCCAGAGCCTCGGCACCTCCGGCGAGGCGGGCGGCCTGCTGGCGCCGGCGGACACCCGCACCACCGCCGCCTTCCTCTTCAATGAACTCGCGGTCACCCAGACGACGCGCCTTCAGGCTGCCGTCCGCATCGAACAGGCCCGCGTCGGCGGCACGGCCTCCGCCTTTCCCGCCGGCCTCGACCCCTCCGGCGGCGCGCCGGTCGAGTTCGCCGCCGTGCGCAACTTCACGCCGATGAGCGCCAGCCTCGGCCTGTTGCAGAACCTGCCCGGCGGCTGGGTCGCCAGCCTCACCGGCCAATATGTCGAGCGTGCCCCGCGCGCCCAGGAGCTCTTCTCCAAGGGACCGCACGAAGCCTCGGGCACCTTCGAGATCGGCGACCCCAACCTCACCAAGGAGCGGGCGCAGACCATCGAGATCGGTCTGAGGCGCGCGCAGGGGCCGTGGCGCTTCGATGCCACCGCCTACTACACCCGCTATTCCGGCTTCATCTCCAAGCGCCTCACCGGCCTCACCTGCGACGACGACTTCGCCACCTGCGGCACCGGCGGCGGCACCGAGCTGCGCCAGCTCGTCTTCGCCCAACGGGACGCGACCTTCTACGGCGTCGAGCTGCGCAGCCAGTATGACATCGGCGAGGTCGCCGGCGGCACCTTCGGCATCGAGGGCCAGTACGACTTCGTCCGCGCCCGTTTCGCCGACGGCACCAACGTGCCGCGCATCCCGCCGCACCGCCTCGGCGGCGGCCTGTACTGGCGCGATGCCAACTGGTTCGCCCGCGTCAGCCTGCTGCACGCCTTCGCGCAGAGCCAGATCGCGGCCGAGGAGACGGCAACCCCCGGCTACAATCTGGTCAACGCCGAGGTCAGCTACCGCATGAACCTCAAGCTTGGCTCCGGCGCGCAGAGCCTCACCTTCGGTCTGGTCGGCACCAACCTGCTGAATGCCGACATCCGCAACCACGTGTCCTTCAAGAAGGACGAGGTGCTCATGCCCGGCCGCGGCGTGCGCTTCTTCACCACCGTCCGCTTCTGACCGGCCGGCGAGCACACTGGTCCGCAAGCCGGACGGCCTTGGCCGTTCGGGAGCGTTGACACCTGCCGGCAGGACCCTCTTCAATCGGTTGAGATGGAGCTTCTCCCAAGGCAAAGGCCGGGCGGTCTCATGAGGGTACGAAGGCCACGACGAAGCTTCGGGCTCCGCCCCCGGCGCGGAGGTCTCTGACCGTGCCGCGCCCCCGCGCTGCCGATTTCGACGACAAGTGCCGGCTGCTCCTTGATGCCGGGGCCGAGCTGTTCGCCCGTCACGGCTACGACCGCACCTCGATCAACGACATTGCGCGCGCCTGCGGCATGTCGAAGACGCTGGTCTATCACTACTACCCCAGCAAGGAGCGCCTGCTGGTCGGCATCATCGGCCGTCACCTCGCGGACCTGCGACAGGCGGTCGACACCGCGGCGCGCGGCGCGTCGCCCGGCAACCGGCTCGCCGCCATCATCCACGCCCTGCTCGAGGCCTATCGCGAGACAGACGCTCTCCACCGCATCCATGTCAACGAGCTCGCGCGTCTGCCGGCCGCCGCGCAGGACGAACTGATGAGCGTCGAGCGCCGGCTGGCGGCCACCTTCTCCGAGGCCCTCGCCGAGGCGGTGCCGGAGCTTGCCCGTTCGCCCCTGCTGAGCCCCGTCACCATGTCGCTGTTCGGCATGCTCAACTGGCATTCCATGTGGTTCCGCGCCGACGGGCCGATGACGCGCGAAGCCTATGCCGAACTGGTGACGGACCTGATCCTCGCAGGCGCCCGCGAGGTGGCCGCGCCCACGCGGCGGATCGCGGCGGAATAGGTCCGCACGCACGCCCCTTGCCGCCACCCCCGCGAGGAACGACACTGCGGCCCATGGCGACCTATGCGACGTCCCTGACCCGGCCGGGCCTGCGCGGCATTCTCACCGGCACGCTGGCGGTGCTGACGGCGGCCCTCATCCTCTCCGTCACCGCCGTCGTCGTCTGGACCGCGACGCGCGAGACCCAGCGTTCCATCGGCCGCTCCCTTGGCGACCTCGCCGCCTTCATGCGCGAGTCGCTGGAGAGCGACGTCTTCGAGCGCTGGCGCTCGACGCGCACCCTTGCGACGCTGCCCGCCTTCACCAATCCCGGGGGCTCCTACCAGGGGCGCCGCGCCATTCTCGACCGGGTGAAATCGAATGTCACCGAAACCGTCTGGATCGGCTTTGCCGACCTAGACGGCCGCGTCCGCGTCGCTTCGGGTGCCGTGGGCGAAGACACGGACGTCTCGCACCGGCGCTGGTTCGCCGCTGCACGGGACCGGCCCCCGCCCGCGGCCGGCGGTGCGGATCGGCCCACCATCCAGTCCACCCCGGGCGAGCGGGTAGTCGAGATCGGCGTACACGTCCGCGATGCCAATGGCGGCTCGGTCGGCATCATGGGCGTTCTGGTCAGCTGGGACTGGCTCGGCCACCTCCAGCGCTCGCTCATCGATCGTTCGCAGGGCCGCCAGTCGGACCTCGAGGTCATCGTGCTGGACCGCGAGGGCCGCGTGGTCATCGGCGATCCCAACCATCTTGGCGGCGAGCTGGCGCGGCGCACGGCGGAACGCTCCGACGGATTTGCCATCGACACCCTCCCCGACGGCCGCACCATGGTGATCGGCACCAGCCGTGCCTCGGGCGGGCGCGGCATCGACGGCCTCGGCTGGCAGATCGTCGTCACCTCCAGCGCCGACATCGCCTTTGCGCCGGTGCGCGAGCTGCGGCGCCAGATCATTGCCGCCGGCGGCATCGTCGGGCTCATGGTCCTCGCCGCCGGCTGGTGGGTGGCGGGGCGCATCGCCAGTCCGCTGCAGGCGATCGCCGCGCGCGCCGATCGCGTCGGCCTCGCCGAGGCCCTCGACGGCGTGGTGATCGAGGTGCCGAAGAACTCGTCCAAGGAGGTGGTCTCCCTCGGCGCCTCCTTGCAAGGCATGATCGACCGCCTGGCCGACAACGAGGAGGCGCTGAAGCACCTCGCCAACACGCTGGAGCATCGCGTCGCGGTGCGCACGGCCGAGTTGGAGACCGCCAATCGCGCCCTGTCGCAGGCCCGCGACGATGCCGTGGCCGCAACCGCCGCCAAATCGCGCTTCCTTGCCGCCGCCAGCCATGACCTGCGCCAGCCGCTGCACGCGCTCTCGCTCTTCGCCAATGCGCTGGCCCGCCGCGTTCAGGGCGAGGAGCCGCGCCGTCTGGTCGCGAACATGGAGACCACGCTCGGCTCGCTCCAGGACATGTTCAATGCCCTCCTCGACGTGTCACGGCTCGACGCCGGCATCGTCGAGGCCGAGCCGCGCACCTTCGTCATCGGCGATCTGCTCGCGCGGGTCTCCGCCGGCTTCCGGGCCCAGGCGGCGGCTCACGGTCTCGAATTCCACCTCGTGCCCTCGCGCCTCGCCGTCGTCAGCGACCCCATCCTCGTCGAAACCATCCTGCGCAACGTCGTCACCAACGCCCTGAAGTTCACGCCATCGGGCAAGGTGCTGGTCGGCGTCCGGCGGCGCGGCGACGCCGCCATTCTCGAGGTGCACGACACCGGCCCTGGTGTCGCGGAGGAGGACCGCGAACGCGTCTTCGAGGAGTTCGAGCGCTCCAAGCAGGCGGCACACGGCCAGAACGACGGACTCGGCCTCGGCCTCTCCATCGTCAGGCGCCTGTGCAACCTGCTCGGTCACCGCATCAGCCTGACCAGCCGGCGCGGACGCGGCACCGTGTTCAGGGTGGAACTGCCTCTGGCGCCCCGGGACCTGCCATCCGTCGAGACCCCGGTCGCAGAGCCTGCGGTCTCCCTCGACGGCCGCCGCATCCTCATCCTCGACGACGAGCCGATGATCGTCGAGGCGCTCGCCGGCATGCTGCGCGACGACGGTGCCACCGTCATCGCCGCCACCAGCAGCGAGGAGGCGTCCGCGGCACTGTCGGCTGCCGCCGACATCGATCTCGCGGTCATCGATCTGCAGCTCGAGCGCGGAAACGACGGCCTCGAGCTCATCGACCGCTGGCGGCGGGACGGTGCCTTCAACCGCCCCGCCCTCATCGTCACCGGCGCGACGGATCCCGGCACCCTCGCACGGCTGCAGGCGAGCGGTGTCACCTGGCTGACAAAGCCGGTCGCCGTCCCGGTGCTCCGCGCGGCAGTCGCAAGGCTGATGGCCTGAAGACTAGTTGCGGGCGAGAAGCGGCGCCGCCAGGGCCGCTGCGGCGGCCCGGTTGGACACGCCGAGGTGGCGGAAGACGGCCGCAAGGTGGATCTTCACGGTGCCGTGGCCGAGGTCGAGCGCCCGGGCGATCTCCTTGTTGGAGCGCCCCTCGACCAGCAGTCCCAGCACATCGCGCTGGCGCGGTGTCAGGCGGCCAAGATCGAAAACAGCGGAGGAGATCGGCTCGCTCCCTGCACCCGTTGCCTGCGCCAGACTTGAGGGAACATAGATGGCGCCGGAGAGGATGGTCTGCAGCGCCGCCACCAGTTCGTCGTCCCTGAGACCCTTCGGCACGAAGCCGTTCACGCCGGCCGCCAGCGCCGCCAGCACGTCGGCGCGGTTCTCCGAGCCGCTGACCACGGCCATGGGAAGGTCCGGATAGCATTCCCGCACGGCCGCCAGCGACGCCGCACTCTGCATGCCGGGCATGGACAGGTCGAACAGGGCAAGGGCAATGCCTTCGGCGTCGCCGAGCTTGGCGAGCGCCTCGTCGAGGGAGGCCGCCTCCTCGACGCCGTCGAAGCCGAGCCGGTCCTTCAGCGTGAAGGCAAGGCCCATGCGGTACATTCCATGGTCGTCGGCAATGACGGCGATACGCGACATGGACGCAAGGCGTAGGGCCCCCGCGCCTTGGCTGTCAATGCGTTGCGGGCGCGGAGGTCATCACAGCCCCGCGACCCCCTGGTTCATTCCGCCGGCTGGCTCTGGGGTGCACCACCCGCAGGCGCTGTCGCGGGCGCTGGCTCCGCCGCGCTGCCGCGGCGCGAGATCCAGCCCGAGAGGCCGTCGAACATCAGGTAGACCACCGGCGTGATGTAGAGTGTCAGGAGCTGCGACACCGCGAGACCACCGACCACCGCGACGCCCAGCGGCATGCGCAGCTCCGCGCCGGCACCATGGCCGATGGCAATCGGCACCGCACCGAGAATGGCGCAGAGCGTCGTCATCATGATCGGCCGGAAGCGCAGCACCGCCGCCTCGACGATAGCGTCCTTGGCTGTCGCCCCCTGGTTTCGCCGTTCGATGGCGAAATCGACCATCATGATGGCGTTCTTCTTCACGATGCCGATCAGCATGACGAGGCCGATCATGGCGATCACCGACAGGTCGAAACCCGTGAGCTGCAGCGTCAGCAGCGCGCCGATGCCCGCCGATGGCAGGCCCGACAGGATGGTCAGCGGATGGATGAAGCTCTCGTAGAGGATGCCGAGGATGATGTAGATGACGAGCACCGCGGCAAACAGCAGGAAGCCCTGGTTGGCCACCGCCTGCTGGAACACCTGGGCGGTGCCCTGGAAGCTGGTGGAGACGTTGGCGGGAAGGCCGACCTCTCGCGCCGCGGCCTCAATGCGCGTCACGGCCTGCGACAGGGCGACGCCCGGTGGCAGGTTGAAGGAGATTGTCACCGCCGGGAGCTGGGCCAGATGGCTGACCGTCAGGGCCGTCGGCTGCTCGCGCAGGCTCGCCACCGCATCCAGCGGGATGATGGCACCGGTCGACGAACGCACCGACAGGCGGCGCAGCATGTTGGCGGTGTCGTTGTACTTCGGGTCAGCCTCGAGAATGACCTGATAGGTGTCCTCCGACGCATAGATGGTCGAGACCTGGCGCGAGCCGAAGGCTGAATAGAGCGTGTTCCGCACCTGATCGGCAGAGACGCCCAGCCGCGACGCCGCATCGCGGTTCACGTCGACGATGGTCGAGCGCGCCCGCATCTGCAGGTCGGAATTGACGTCGAGGATGCCCGGCAGGGAGCGCATCCGCGCCTCCACCAGCGGCGCGTAGTGGCGCAGCGTCTCGAGTTCGCCCGCCTGAAGCGTATACTGGTACTGCGAGCGGCTCTGCACCGCGCCAACATTGATCGACTGCACCGGGACGAAGAAGATCTGGATGCCCGGCACCTCGGCGGCGATGCGCCTCAGGCGGCCGATGACCACCTGGATCGAATCCTTGCGCTCGGGCTTGTCGCGCAGCGTGATGAACAGCCGTCCGGCGTTCTGGGTGTTGGCGGCGTTGCCGCCGCCGGCATTGGCCATCACCATCGCGACGTCCGGGTCCTTGCGGATGGCTGCGGCGAGGATCTGGGTACGGGCGACCATGGTGGCGAAGGAAGCATCGTCCGGGCCGATGGTGGCAGCGGTGATCAGGCCGTTGTCCTCGATCGGGAAGAAGCCCTTGGGGATGTCGCGGAACAGCACGTAGGTCAGGCCGAAGGTCCCGAGCGTGATGCCGAGCATGATGACCGGCATGGCCACCACCTTGCGCACCGACCAGCCGTAGCCGCGGGTCATGGCCGAGAAGAAGGCCTCGAACCAGCGCAGCAGGAACATCGGCTTGTGGTGATGGTCGATCGGCTTCAGCACGCGCGAGCAGAGCATCGGCGTCAGCGTCAGCGAGACGATGCCCGAGATCAGGATGGCGGTGGAAATGACCACGCCGAACTGCGCGAACATGCGGCCGACGACGCCGCCCATGAACAGGACGGGAATGAACACCGCCACCAGCGAGATGGTCATCGAGATGATGGTGAAGCCCACCTCGCGCGAGCCGACCAGCGCCGCCTGGAAGGGGTCCATGCCCTCCTCGATGTGGCGCATGATGTTCTCGAGCATGACGATGGCGTCGTCGACGACGAAGCCGACGGCCAGGGTCAGCGCCAGCAGCGAGATGTTGTCGATCGAATAGCCGAGCACATGCATCACCGCGAAGGTGCCGACGATGGAGATCGGCAGGGCCAGCGCCGGGATCAGAGTCGCCCGCCAGCTCTTCAGGAAGAACCAGATGACGATGATGACGAGCAGAGCTGCGAGCGCCAGGGTGAACTCGACGTCCGCCACCGACTCGCGGATCGACCTGGAACGGTCGTTCAGCACGGTGATGGTATAGGAGGCCGGCGCCTCGCCCTGGATCTGCGGCAGCAGGGCGCGGACACGATCGACGACGTCGACGGTGTTGGCATCGGGCTGTCGCTGCACGGCGAGCACGATGGCGCGGGTGCCGTTGAGCCAGGCGGCGATGCGGTCGTTCTCGACGCTGTCGATGGGGGTGGCGACGTCGGAGACGCGCACCGGGGCGCCGTTCTGCCAGGCGACCACCACCGGGCCGTAGTCGGCGGCGCGGGTGATCGGTCCCGTCGCGTCGAGGATGGCGGCGCGGCCGCCCTCGTTGACCGAACCGACCGGACGGTTGGAATTGGCGCTGGCGAGCGCGTTCTGCAGGTCGGTCAGTGTCAGGCCGCGGGCCGCGAGCTGTTCGAGGTCGGCACGCACGCGCACCGCATATTTCTGCGTGCCGAAGACCAGCACCTGCGCGACGCCGGGCAGCGAGGCCATGCGCGGCAGGATGGAGGAATTGGCGAAGCGGTCGATGTCGGAGAGGCGGGCGAGACTGGAGGAGATGGCGAGGAAGATCACCGGCTGGTCGGCCGGATTGACCTTCCTGAAGCTCGGCGGCGTCGTCAGTTCGGCCGGCAGGCGGCGCATGGCTGTCGAGATCTGCGACTGCACGTCAAGCGCCGCGCCGTCGATGGACCGGTTGAGGTCGAACTGCAGCACGATGGAGGTGTTGCCGAGCGACGAGGTCGAGGTCATCGACGTCACCCCGGCGATCGTCGAGAACTGCTTCTCCAGCACCAGCGCCACGGACGAGGCCATGGTCTCCGGGCTTGCGCCCGGCAGCTGGGCGCTCACCTGGATGGTCGGAAACTCGACGCGCGGGATGGCCGCGACCGGCAGCTGCCGGTAGCCGAACATGCCGGCGGCGAGGAAGGAGACCATCAGCAGGATGGTCATGACGGGACGGCGGATGCAGAGTTCCGACAGCATGGCGGCGAACCCTCAGCTCTGCGGCGCGCGCGGCGCGGCGCCCGTTTCGGCCGTGCCTGCCGGCCGCACCGTGACCGGCGCACCGTTGGCGAGCCGCAGCTGGCCGGAGGTGATCACCTCCTCGCCGCCCTGCAGCCCCTCGGCGAGGATGACGGAATCGCCGAGGGTGCGCGCCACCTTGACGTTGACGACTGCGGCGCGGCCGTCCTTGGCCGTGAAGACGTAGGGCCCGTTCTGCCCCGTCTGCAGCGCGACGGCGGGAATGACCACGGCGTCGGCCTGGGTGCCGAGCGTCACCTTCACCGGCACGAAGGACCCCGGCCAGAGCTGCTCGGAGCCGTTCTCCATCCGCGCCTTGGCGGTCACGGTACCGGTGGCGAGGTCCACCTGGTTCTCGATGAAGGCGATGGTGCCGGTCGCGGTGCGCCCGCCGACGGTCGCTTCCACCGTCACCTTCGAGGCGTCGTCGCCGAGCAGCGCGCGCATTTCGTAGAAGGTCGCCTGCGGAACGGCGAAAGCGATGTGGATCGGATTGATCTGGTTGATCGTCGTCATCGCCGCGGTGTCGGCGTTGCGCACGGAGGTGCCGACCTTGGCGGCGATCGAACCGATGCGCCCCGACAGCGGCGCCTTGATCTGGGTGAAGCTCAGCTGGGTCTGGATATTGTTGCGGTTCGCCTCGTCCGCGGCGAGCTGGGCCTCCACCGCCTTGACGTTGGTGATCGCGTTGTCGCGGCTGACCTCGGTGCCGACATTGCGGCGGCTGAGGTCGATGGCGCGGTCGCGGTCGCGCGTGGCCTGCTCCAGCTGCGCCCGGGTGCGCAGGATCTGTGCCTCGATCTGGGCGAGCTGCGCCTTGAGCACCCGGTCGTCGAGGCTGAACAGGAGGTCGCCCTCCTTCACGGAGGCCCCCTCGGCGACATGGACTGCGACGACCTGGCTGTCGAGACGGGACTTGATCTGCAGCGCGGCGATCGGCTGGACGGTTCCCACCGCCTCGACGATGATCGGCACGCTGCGCTTCTCGGCCCGCGCCATGGTCACGGCGACCGGCGGCGGGCCGGAGCCCCGGCGGGCCTGCCCGGCCGGCTGGGCCGGCTGTTCCGGTGGCTTGGCCGCAGTGACCAGCGACTGCGCCTGGAGATAGGCCTTCTCGGCAAGGTCCGGCCGCCATGTGGCGATGCCACCGACAATGGCGAGCAGTCCGAAGACGATGATCACTCTGAGCATGGACGCCTGTCCCCGACCGCGGCCGCCGATCCGCACCCACGGATCGCGCATGCAAGGTTTCCCAAAGGGCATCCTAGGACGACGTCGGGAAAGGACCATTCGGCCCGATGGTCTAGGCCGCCCCGTCAGGTGGCGACGCGTGCGACGATGGCGTCCACATCCGCCGCCCGCGGCAGCACGCCGAAGGAACGGCCGCCCTCGCCGCCGAGGCGCGTCGCGATGAAGGCATCGGCGACGGCCGGGGGCGCGCCGCGCAGGAGGAGCGAGGCCTGCAGCACCAGCGCCATGCGCTCGGCGATGCGCCGGGCATCGGCTTCCGCCGGCACGCGCCGAATCTGTGCGGCGACATCCTCCATCGCCGCGTCGAGCACCGCGCTCTGGCCGCGCGCCGCCATCACCTCTG
>CAZPMD010000031.1:0-3133 GCA_964587395.1 uncultured Hyphomicrobiales bacterium | reverse complement strand
CGTCGCGCGCCAGCGGCTCGCGTCCGAGCGTCCTCAGGATGTCGAGGGCGATGACGTTGCCCGAGCCCTCCCATATGGCGTTCAGCGGGCTCTCGCGGAACAGCCGCGGCAAGGGGCTCTCCTCCACGTAGCCGGCGCCGCCGTGGCACTCCATGCACTCGTAGACGAAGTTCGGATTGCGCTTGGTCAGCCAGTATTTCGCCGCGGCGACCGCGAGGCGGGCGAAGGCCCGGTCCTCCTCGCCGGTCCCCGAGAACGCCCGCGCCACCCGCATGGTCAGCGCCGCAGCCGCCTCGTATTCGAGCGCGAGATCCGCCACCACCGCCCGCATCGCCGGCTGGTCGATCAGCGTCTTCTGGAAGGCCCGCCGGTTGGCGACGTGGTGATGGGCCTGCGCCAGCGCCATGCGCATGATCCCGAGCGTGCCGGAAATGGTGTCTAGGCGCGTGTGGTGGACCATCTCGATGATGGTCGCGATGCCGCGCCCCTCCTCGCCGAGCAGCACGGCATGGGTGTCGTGGTACTCGATCTCCGAGGAGGCGTTGGACTTGTTGCCGAGTTTGTCCTTCAGCCGCATCACGTGGAGGCTGTTGCGCTCGCCGTCGGGCCTGATGCGCGGCACCAGGAAACAGGACAGCCCCTTCTCCGTCTGCGCCAGGGTGAGGAAGGCGTCGCACATCGGCGCCGAGCAGAACCACTTGTGGCCGACGAGGCGCCAGGCCTCGCCGTCGCGGAAGGCCCGTGTCGTGTTGGCGCGCACGTCGCTGCCGCCCTGCTTTTCCGTCATCGCCATGCCGACGGTGACGCCGCGCTTCCCGGCGATGGGCTTCAGCGGCGCGTCGTAGCTGCCGCCGACGATCTTCGGCACCCAGGTGGCAGCGACGTCCGGCTGGTGGCGGAGCGCCGGAACCGCCGCATAGGTCATGGAGATCGGGCACATGGTGCCCTGTTCGGCCTCCGAGAACAGGGCCATCAGCGCGGCGTGGGCCACGTGGCTGCCCGGGCGGTTCTCCGCCCAGGCGATGGAGTGGATGCGATGCTCCATGGCGAGGTCCATCAGCCGGTGGTAGCTCGGATGGAACCTCACCTCGTCGATGCGGCGGCCGTAGCGGTCGAAGACCGCCAGTTCGGGCGGATAGCGGTTCGCCTCCTCGCCCCAGGCCAGCACCTCCTCCGAGCCGACCGCCGCGCCGAGCGCCGTCAGCGGCGCGTCCACCCAATCGCCACCCTCCCGCAGCGCCCAGTGACGCAGGATCGGGTCTGACGTGAACAGGTTCCGCCCGGCGAAATCCGGCGGCTGGTTGAAGACCTCGTGGGTGATCAGGCGGGTCGAGGGCGCGTGGCGGGGCATCTGTCTCTCCGCGTGCAGGGTCCTTGGGGCCGGGCGACAGTGGCACGGCGCCGAAATCACGGCCAATCGGCCGAAGGGGTGGCGGCGGACCGAAGTCGATCCCGGCGGGGTCCCTGTCCGGTCTCAGCGAGCAGGGGTGGCGCGAAAGCGGTTGACGGCCTGAAGCGCGCCCCAGGCGCCGGCGACGGCCGCGAGCATGCCGATCACCAGGGCCGCCGCGAAGACGGCACCGCCCGTTGCGGCCAGCGAGCCCGTGTAGGGCAGCGTCATGGACGCAACGAAGCCGCCGAGTTGGGCACCCACCAGGCCACCGAAAAAGGCGACGACGAGGTTGATGATCCAGCCGAAGACGCCGCGCCGCATCGTCCAGGCCTCATGGATTCCCACGGCCAGGACGGTGGTGAGGATGACAGCGGCGATGGTCATCGGTCCGCCGACGCTCGACATCGGAATGGAGCCGGTCGCCTGCAGCAGGAGGATGGCGATGACCCCCACCGCCGCGATGTAGATCATGGCCGTTCCTCCGCTCGGATCATGGCGGCAAAAGTAGATCGGAGGCCAATTGCTGGCAATGGCGCTATCGCGCGATATCGGTCGACACCCGTGCCGGGTGCCCATCTGCGCGGTCGCTCAGAGCCCCAGCGCCGTCCGGTAGGACTCCGGGTGCTTGCCGAACCACGCCGCGAAGAAGGGGCAGACCGGCATCACCTTCAGCTCGCGTTCGCGGGCAGCGGCAACCCCGCCTTGATCAGGGCCGAACCGATGCCGCGCCCGCCGAGCGCCTCGGGCACTTCGGTGTGGGCAAACATGATCGCGCCCTTGATCAGCCGGTATTCGGCTAAGGCGAGATGACCGTCGATGCGGGCCTGGAACTCCTGGGTCTCGGGGTTGTCGACGACGTCGATGGCGGCGGACATGGGGAAACTCCTTCGGGGGATGGAGACCCGCAGCCTCGGCGCTGACGGAGTTCGGGGCAAGCGGCGAGCCCGACAAGAAGGCCTCGCGCGGGTGCAGGCGATGGAAGGGGCACGGAGCGCCCGCGACCCGGACTTCCCCGACGACCCCACGTCCGGATAGACGGCATCGGAATGCGGCTTCCCCGAAAAGTCCGGCGAGAACGTGTCCAGCGCCGTCGCGCCATCCCCTGCGCGAACCAGCGCTCAACGAGCGATGCGGCGGAGGCCCAACGCGCAGCTGACGCCCTTGATCAGGAACTGTAGCCACTGAAGCCAGATGGTTGATTGGCTCGACCGCGTTGACCTTGGCACGTCACTGCATGCCACGCACCTTGATGAAGCCATTGTTGCGGCTCCCCACGTTGCCGCAGACGCGCGACCGGGCCACGTCGACGACATAGGTGCCCGGCGGCACCATGAGCGACACCATCGCGCTCGCGCCGCACCACGACGGCTGGTAGGGGTCGCAGGAGGTCCGTTCGAGTACGCCGCGGGCGATGACCTCGTTACCGCTGCGCATCTGGTAGGGGACGCTCGTCTCGCCCGCGGACCAGTTGTACCAGAGCTCGATGTTCACGATCTGGGTCCGGGCGTGGAGGACAAAGCCGGCGCGCCCTGTGAACTGGCAGGCCGCCGGATTCCAGTTGTCGACCAGGTCGACCACGCGCTGCACCGGCGGCGGGTTCGACGAGGACGGCGGTTCAAGCCGCGGGGCGCTGTCCGGCGCAACGGGAACCGGCCGCGGTGCCGAAGCGACCGGAGGCGGCTGCGCGCCCGGCCAGGCCGGCTGCGCACCGAGAGGACCGGGCCCCGGCTGCGGGCTGGA
>CAZPMD010000030.1:0-39891 GCA_964587395.1 uncultured Hyphomicrobiales bacterium | reverse complement strand
GCCCGCGGCAGGGACGGCGCGGGCCCGGCCGAGGCGGGCGGCAGCGCCATGAGCCGCTCGCGCTCGATCAGCCGGCGGGCGACATAGGCGGTGATGCGGTCGGCGACCGCGCCGGCATCGTCGCTCTCGATCATCACCCGGCGGCCGTTGCGGGTGTCCTGCAGGAAGCGGTAGCTGCGCTTGTCGCGTCCCATCTCGACGAAGGCGATCATGTCGATCCACAGCCGCGGCGTCGCGCCCGGCGTGATCCCCACGTCGAACAGTTCGAGCCCTTGCGGCACCTCGGCGAGAACCGGCTTCAGCCGGTCGTGCAGCATCTCGAGGCGCGCCAGATCAGCCTCGCGCAGGGCGACGACCACGCCGGTGCGCTCGGCTTCGTCGATGCGGATGGAGCGCATGGCGTCAGTCAGCGTCCGCTGCGCCTTGCCAGCCTGGTCCATGGTTCGGTCCTCAGCACGGCCGCCGCCTGCGGCCCTATGGTAAAGCAATCGTAAACGCAATGGCCCGCCGACCCAAGTGGCGAGCGGCGCCCGGGGCGACCCGCAGCGTCCGCCTCCCTGAACCGCTTGATGACGTTGAGTTCACGGCGCCGTGATCTGTGCGTCCTCCAGCGGCATGACGTGATGCGGAAGAGTGTTCGCGCTGCAACACCTTGCGGCCATCTCGCGGCTTTCGCGGCGATTTCGTGTCAGAATGCATCGCGGTACCTTGTGCATTCCGCAGAGTCGTGAGACCCATTGCGACGAAATTCGAAGCTGGGCTGTCTCGCCGTCGTGTTGCGGAAGCGGCCCCAACCAGGATGGTGACCATGAAGAAGTTTCTCCTCGCCTCGACCGCTCTCGTGGCCTTCGCAGCCGGCGCCCAGGCCGCTGACCTCGGCGCGCCGCGCATGCCGATCGCCGCGGCGGTCGTCGCGCCCGCCTTCAACTGGTCCGGTTTCTACGTCGGCGGCCATGTCGGCTGGGGCTGGCAGCGTAGCGGCTACCTCGCTGGCGTGAACGGAACCGCATTCCTCGACTACGCGCCGGGTGACCGGTTCGCCGCCAACGGCAGCGGGTTCATCGGTGGTGTCCAGGTCGGCTACAACTGGCAGGCTGCGTCGAATTTCGTCGTCGGTCTCGAAGCTTCGCTGTCCGGCACTTCCATTTCGCGGAGCTTCACGCCTGCGCTCGGCGCAGTGGATGACGTCTATCGCGCGTCGTTGCCGATTTATGGATCCGTGACGGGCCGACTGGGCGTCGCTGCCGACCGTGCACTCTTCTACGTCAAGGGTGGCCTCGCTGCTGGTTCGGTGCGGCATGCCATCTCTGACGTCGTGCCTGCCAACGTCGGCGCCTACACGACGACCTCGACCCGCGTTGGTTGGACGCTTGGTGCCGGCCTTGAGTATGCTTTCACCCCGAACTGGACGGCTGGCCTTGAGTACAATTATGTCGATCTTGGCCGGTTTACGGCCGGTTCTGGTGCGGGCGACTCCATCCGTGTAGCGACGCAGGTCCACACCGTGACCCTGAAGCTGAACTACCTCTTCTCGACCGGCCCCTCGGCCGTCGTCGCGCGCTACTGATCCCTGACGCACCAGCGTCGGAGGGACGAACGGGCCGCCTTCGGGCGGCCCGTCTGCGTTGGGCGGGTCAGCCGGAACCCGGAAAGGCGCCGAACTGGCGCAGCGCCTCACCGGCCACCATGGCGACCGACACCGCCACGTTGAGCGAGCGCAGTCCCGGCTGCATGGGAATGAGGATGCGGGCGTCGGCCGCCGCATGGACCTCGTCGGGCACGCCGGCCGATTCGCGCCCGGCCATGACGACGTCGCCGGCCCGGAAGGCGAAGCCGGCATAGGGCAGGGCGGCGCGGGTCGTCATCAGCACGAGGCGGCGCCCCTCGACCGCCCTCCAGGTCTCGAAGGCGGCGTAGTCGTCGTGGCGCCGCCAGGTGACGTGGTCGAGATAGTCCATGCCGGAGCGGCGGAAGGACTTGTCGGAAACCGGAAAACCTGCCGGTTCGACGATGTCGACGGCGATGCCGAGGCAGGCGGCAAGGCGCAGGATCGTTCCGGTGTTCTGGGCGATGTCGGGCTGGTAGAGCGCGATGCGGATCATGGCTCCACTCTGCGGCCGCTCGGCCATTCTACGGAAGCCCCCCGGCCCCAGTTCATCCGATCCGACGAAGGTGCCATGCGGCGCAATGCCATGTTCCCACCGGCGCACTGGACATCACCTTATAACGGTGCGAATAAGCGACGCCGATCAAGGTTCCCGCGCGGATTCCACGAGGCCCATCCGGGTCTCCTCGGCGTGGCGGCGCCGCCCCCCAAGGCTGCCGCGCGCCGGACTGGACGTCCAGGAGACCATGCTGCCCGCATGATCGCGCGACCGGGTCCCTGGCGATGGGCCGACGAGCGAAAGGACGACGAGAAGTGGCAAGCGTTCAACATGCCGAGGGCGACCGCCGCGATTTCCTGTTCCTGGCGACGGGGGCGGCCGCGGCCGTCGGTGCCGCCGCAGCGGTCTGGCCCTTCATCAGCCAACTGGCGCCCGATGCGGGCACTGTGGCGGCCGGCGCCCCGGTCGAGCTGGATCTCTCCCCGATCCCGGAGGGCGGGCAGATCAAGATCCTGTGGCGCGGCAAGCCCTATTTCGTGCGCAATCGTACCGAGGCGGAGATCAAGGCAGCCGTCGAGGTGGACGTCGCCTCGCTGCGCGACCCGCAGCCGGATTCGGCCCGCGTCAAGGAAGGCCGCGCCAAGTGGCTGATCACCGCCGCCAACTGCACCCATCTCGGCTGCGTGCCGCTGGGCAACCAGGGTGAATATGGCGGCTGGTTCTGCCCCTGCCACGGCTCGCACTTCGACACGTCGGGCCGCATCCGGAAGGGACCGGCGCCGACCAACCTGCCCATTCCGCAGTACACTTTCCTTAGCGACACGCGCATCCGCATCACGGGTGCGGCAGCGTCCGTCTGACGCCCGGATCCAGAGGTAACTCGACCATGCAGGGTCATTCGCACTACGTACCGAAGTCGGGCATCGGCAAGTGGATGGACGCGCGCCTGCCGCTGCCGCGTCTCGTCTATGACAGCTTCGTCGCCTATCCGGTTCCGAAGAACCTCACCTATTTCTGGGCCTTCGGCGGCATTCTCTCGGTCATGCTCGTCGCCCAGATCATCACCGGCGTCGTGCTGGCGATGCACTACACGGCCCATGTCGACCTCGCGTTCAACTCGATCGAGAAGATCATGCGCGACGTCAACTACGGCTGGATGATCCGCTATCTGCACTCGAACGGCGCGTCGATGTTCTTCATCGCGGTCTATGTGCACATGTTCCGCGGCCTCTACTACGGCTCCTACAAGGCGCCGCGCGAGGTGCTGTGGATTCTCGGCGTCATCATCTACCTCCTGATGATGGCCACCGCCTTCCTCGGCTACGTGCTGCCCTGGGGCCAGATGTCCCTGTGGGGCGCGGTCGTCATCACCAACCTGTTCTCGGCCATCCCGGTGGTCGGACCGACGGTCGTCGAGTTCCTGTGGGGCGGCTACTCGGTCGACAATCCCACGCTGAACCGCTTCTTCTCGCTGCACTACCTGCTGCCGTTCATGATCGCCGGCGTGGTGATCCTGCACGTCTGGGCGCTGCACGTCACCGGCCAGAACAATCCGACCGGCGTCGAGGTGAAGGACATCAAGAAGGACACGGTGCCGTTCACGCCCTATGCGACCATCAAGGACGCGGTCGGCCTGATCGTCTTCTTCATCCTCTTCATGTGGTTCGCCTTCTTCCAGCCGAACTATCTCGGCCATGCCGTCAACTACGTGCCGGCCGACCCGCTGGTGACGCCGCCGCACATCGTGCCGGAGTGGTACTTCCTGCCCTTCTACGCGATCCTCCGCGCCATCACCTTCGACATCAACCTGATCATCTTCACGATCCCGTCCAAGCTCGGCGGCGTGCTGGCCATGTTCGCGGCCATCGCGGTGCTGGCCTTCCTGCCCTGGCTCGACACCTCCAAGGTGAAGTCCTCGGCCTACCGCCCGCTGCACAAGCAGTTCTTCTGGGCCTTCGTGGTGGTCTGCGTGATGCTGGGCTGGCTCGGCTCGAAGCCGGCGGAGTATCCCTACACGGTGCTGTCGCTGATCTTCACCGGGCTCTACTTCGCCTATTTCCTGATCGTGCTGCCGCTGCTCGGCCTGTTCGAGACGCCCAAGGCGCTGCCGGCTTCCATCGCCGACGCGGTTCTGGAGAAGCACAAGAAGGGCGGAGCCCCCGTCACGGCCGGCGCCACCGCCGCACCGCAGACCAAGGGCTGAGGCGAGAGAAACCAAGGATCCATGACGATGAAGCGTTTCTCTCTCCGCATGGCAACCGCCGGCCTTGCCGGTCTGGTCATGGCCTCGCTCGCCCCGGCGCAGGCCGCCGAGCAGCTCAACCCGCCGCGCGCGACCTGGTCGTTCGCCGGCATCTTCGGCACCTTCGACCGGGCCCAGCTGCAGCGCGGCTTCCAGGTCTACAAGGAGGTCTGCGCGGCCTGCCACGGCCTCAGCCTGGTATCGTTCCGCAACCTGTCGCAGCCGGGTGGACCGGAATTCACCGCGGCGCAGGCCGCGGCGATCGCTGCCGACTGGCAGCACAAGGTGCGCGAGATCGGCGACGACGGCCAGCCGGCCGAGCGCGCGCCGCGCCTTGCCGACCGCATTCCGGGAGCCTATGCGAACGTGAAGGCGGCCGAGGCGGCCAATGGCGGCAAAGCGCCGCCGGACCTGTCGCTGATGCCCAAGGCGCGCTCCTACGAGCGGGGCTTCCCCTGGTTCCTGTTCGACATCGTGACACTCTACCAGGAGCACGGTGCCGACTATCTGAAGGCCTTCCTGACCGGCTATGAGCAGGGTCACGACACGCCGCCGGGCACGCACTACAACAAGTACTTCCCGGGGAACTTCGTCGGCATGCCCAACATGCTGCAGGACGGCCAGGTGACCTATTCGGACGGTTCGCCGCAGACCGCGAAGCAGTATGCCGCCGACGTGACGGCCTTCCTGATGTGGACGGCAGAGCCGCACATGGAGCAGCGCAAGCGCATCGGCTTCCAGGTGCTCATGTTCCTGATCGTCCTTGCCGGCCTCGCCTACTTCACCAAGAAGAAGGTGTGGAAGAACGTCGAGGGCCACGCCTGATCGGCGTGATGCCTCACCGGACTTGACGAAGGGCCGCGCGAGCGGCCCTTTTTCATTGGAGCTGGCGATGGTGTCACATCACTGTCGCGGGAATCCGGCGGCTGATCCGTCGGGCCATGATTTGGATGGATGGTGGTGATGACGAAGGCGGTACTCGGCGTGATGGGCGGTTCGGGGATCTACGATCTCCCGGGGCTCGAGGGCCTCGAGGAGGTCACCGTCACCTCGCCCTGGGGAGCGCCGTCCGACGTGCTGCGCCGCGGACGGATCGGGTCGACCGAGATCGTCTTCCTGCCGCGCCATGGCCGCGGTCATCGCTTCAGCCCCTCGGAGATCAACTACCGCGCCAACATCGACGTGCTGAAGCGGGCAGGGGTCACGGATCTCGTCTCACTGTCGGCGGTCGGCTCGTTCAAGGGCGAACTGCCGCCCGGCCATTTCGTGCTGGCGGACCAGTTCATCGACAAGACCTACCTCCGTCCGTCGAGCTTCTTCGGTCTTGGCTGCGTCGCCCATGTCGCCTTTTCCCATCCGGTGGCGCCGCTGCTGCAGAAGCGGCTGGCGGCTGCGGCGGAGGTCGAGGGCATTGCCCATCAGATCGGCGGCACGGCGGTCTGCATGGAAGGGCCGGCCTTCTCGACCCTCGCCGAGAGCCTGTTCCACAAGAGCCAGGGCTGGGATCTCATCGGCATGACCTCCATGCCGGAGGCCAAGCTCGCGCGCGAGGCGGAGATTTCCTACGCTTTCGTCGGCATGGTCACCGATTTCGACGCCTGGCACGAGGAGGTGGGACCGGTGGACGTGTCACAGGTCATCCACCACCTTCATTCCAATGCCGACAAGGCGCGCCGGCTGGTGGCACGCCTCGCCCGGGATTTCCCGATGGAGCACGAGCCCTGTCCGATCCACTCCGACCGGGCGCTGGAGCACGCCATCATCACGGCGAAGGAACACCGCGATCCCGCGCTGGTGGGGAAGCTCGATGCGATCGCCGGCCGGGTGATCGGGCGCTGAGGCGTCAGAGCCAGCCGAAGGGGCCGCCCATATAGCCGTAGCGCCAGGCGCCGACGCCCCAGAACAACAGGCCGCCGATGACCTTGAGGACGAGGGCAACGGCGATCACCGCGGGGATGGCGGCGAGCGCGGCCTTGAAGAAGAAGCCGACGAGGCGGGTGAAGGGTACGTCGATGGAGGTGATGGTGATCGGGGTCGGCTGGTAGGTGGCCGGTGCGGCCGGGGCTTGCGGCATGGTCATGATGTCTCTCCGTCGTCTGGGGAAGCCTTTCCGCCCGCAGGCGGCGGCTTTCCCTGGTGGTCGCTCCGTCGCTAGAATTAGGGGGCGGCCCGGACGGGCGCCAATGAATTCGCGGTAAGGTTTCACCGCTCGAGCGAAGGCTTCACGGATGACGACGGACGAGGATCTGAGGAACGCGGTCAGGACCATTCCCGACTACCCCAAGCCGGGGATCATGTTCCGCGACATCACCACTCTTCTGGGCAATGCGCGCGCCTTCCGCCGCGCGGTGGACCAGCTCGTCCATCCCTATGCCGGCGGCAAGATCGACCAGGTCGCCGGGATCGAGGCGCGCGGCTTCATTCTCGGCGGCGCCGTGGCGCACCAGCTCTCGGCCGGTTTCATCCCGATCCGCAAGAGGGGCAAGCTGCCGCACCAGACGGTGCGCATGGCCTATGCGCTGGAATACGGGACCGATGAGATGGAGATTCATGTCGATGCCATCCGGCCGGGCGAGAAGGTCATTCTCGTCGACGATCTCATCGCCACCGGCGGCACGGCGGAGGGGGCGGTGAAGCTGCTGCGCCAGATCGGCGCCGAGGTGGTCGCCGCCTGCTTCATCATCGACCTGCCGGAACTTGGGGGGGCGGCGAAGCTCAGGGCCATGGGCGTGCCGGTCCGCGCGCTGATGGCGTTTGACGGGCATTGATGCGGACCTGAAGGAGCGGCGGCATGAGAGGTCAGTGCCAACCGGCGACGCGGCGCGCCGTCCTCGCGTTCGCGGTCCTCAGTGCGATGTCCGTACCGGCCCGCGCCGATTCCTCCCTGCAGGGATCATGGCTTGCCGAGGACATCGACGGTGGCGGTGTGGTCGACCGCATTCAGACGGTGCTCGCGATCTCGCCCGATGGCCGGGTGTCCGGCTCGGGCGGTTGCAACCGCATCTTCGGGACCGTCAGGATCGACGGGCAGGCGCTCGCCTTCGGCCAGATGGGATCAACGAAGATGGCCTGCGAGGGCGCCGTCATGGTGCAGGAGCAGAGGTTTCTCGCGGCGCTGGCGGGTGTTCGCCGCTGGCGCATCGACGAACCGCGACGCAAGCTCATCCTGTCGGATGGCGCGGGAACCGTGCTGGTCGTTCTGGCGCGAATGTGACGCCGGGAGGTCAGCGGCAGCCGACCGGAGGCTGGCTGCCGCGCGGGCAACTGCGCCCGAAGTTGCGGCCCGTTCCGTACCAGGATCCGTTGGAGGCGCGCTCCCAGCCGGCCCCGAAATTGGCCCCCGTTCCGGTGATGCGGTTGCGTGAGGTCTCGTAGCCCGAGCCGAAGCGCGTTCCTGTGCCGGTGATGCGGTTGCCGCGCTGCTCGTAGCCGCCGCCGAAGTTGCGCCCCGTACCACGCCAGGTGGTCGTGCCCGACCGGCGCGAGCGCTCCACGTCATAGCCGCGGCCGAACTGGCGGCCCTCGCCGCGCAGGTTGCCGCGGGGATCCTGGACATATTGCACCGGCTCGACGACGTGGCCCGGTGTGGCGAGCCCGGCGGCGCCCAGTTGCCCTGCGACGATCAAGGCCAGAAGCGTGCTCATGGTAGTACCCCCTATGGAGGTCCTTGTCGCAGCCTTGCGTTTCCGGCGCGTGGCGGCGCGGGCGACGTCGATTTTCCAGATCCTCCACTTGTCGCGTCACCGACGGGTCACAGCCTCCAGGGACTGTCGCTGAATCGGGTGCTGACGAAGTCGAGGAAGGCCCGCACCCTGGGGAGCCTCTGGCGTCCTGGCGGAAAGACGAGGTGCATGGGGATAGGGTCGTCGACATGGGTCCCGGCGAGGAGGCGGATCAAGCGACCTTCGCGGATCGCCGGGGCGGCCAGCATGTCGCCGACGCGCGCGATGCCGACATCGGCGAGGGCAAGGGCGAGGGCGCCTTCTGCCGTGCCGATGCGGACCGGTCCCTGCACGGTGATCTGGCTGAGCTGGCCGTCCTCCCGGAAGGGCCAGCGCGCCATGTCCGGCGTGGTTGTGATGGCGAGGCAGGCGTGACGGGCAAGGTCCGCCGGCCTTTTCGGAACGCCGTGGCGGTCGAGATAGGCTGGGGATGCGACAATGACGCGGCGGACCTCGGCGAAGCGCCTGGCGGCGAGGCGCTCGTCGCCCACCGGGCCCGTGCGGATGGCAACGTCCAGTTCCTCGCCGACGACGTCACAGATGCGGTCCTCGACCATCAGGTCAAGGCGGATGTCCGGATAGGCCTCGCTGAAGTCCACAAGCGCAGGGGCGAGCTGGCGCATGGCAAAGCTGATTCCCGAGTTGATGCGGAGCCGGCCCTGGGGACGCCCGCTGCCTTCCATCGCAGTGGCTTCGGCATCGTCGATGGCCCCGAGGATCAGGCGGGATGCGGCGAGATAGTCCTGGCCGGCAGGGGTCGGGACGATGCGCCGGGTTGTGCGCTCCAGCAGGCGGACACCGAGCCGCTGCTCCAGCCGCGTGACCGCCTTGGAGACGGCCGATGGCGTCACGCCCAGGTGATCGGCGGCGGCGGTGAAGCCGCCGCGATCGACCGCGGCAACCAGAATTTCCATCGCAGCGGCGCGATCCATTCGTGCCTCCAGTTCCGCATTGAAACGAATTGTAGCTGGATTATCGAATTTCTGGAACAGGATAGACCTTCTGACGCCGACGTCACGTCAGCGCGGGAGAGTTCGCCATGACCCATCACATCGATCATCGGGACGCCTTTAGCTACGCGGAAAGACGGCGCCGTGCCGAGCGTGAGCGCGCGTTGGCTTTGCGCGCGGTGTGGCGTCGGCTGATGCGGACCGTCCGTCGATGGCGGGAGGGTGAAGCCCGTCAGCCCGTCATCGGCACGAAGACCGAGCCGTCGAACGAGAACACCAGCTCGCCGTGCTGGTTCTCGCCGGTGTTGAGCGAGAAGGCGATGCCCCAGCCCGGCCGTGAGGCCAGCGGACGCTTGTCGACGAATTCGGTGTAGTAGGTGATCGTGTCGCCTGCACGGACCGGCTTCAGCCACTTCAGGTTCTTGAAGCCGCCGGAGGGGCCGGTGTTGCGCGGCGGCAGTCCCCTGGCCGCCCGATCCGCGGCGATGCGCTGGAGGCTCTCGACGCGCATGCGCATCCAGACGCTTCCCGTGTGCCAGCCGGAGGCCACAAGGCCGCCGAAATGGGTCTTGGCGCCCTCTTCCGCCGAGAGGTGGAAGGGCTGCGGGTCGAACTTGCGGGCGAAGGCGATGATGGCCTCGGCGGTGAAGGTGTAGGAGCCGAGCGTCTGGCGCTCGCCGATGACGATCTCGTCGTACATGGTCAGGCCGCTCCCGCCATGCGCCGCGCAAAGAAGATCGGGTTCGTCTGTTCCATGACGACCTCGCCCCGCTGGTTCATCAGCTGGAAACGGAAGCGAACGACGCCGCGATCCGGCTTCGAACTCGAGGGACGGGCGTCGAGGATCTCGCGTCGCACCGACAGGACGTCGCCGGGGAAGACGGGGCGCAGCCACTTCACCTCGTCGATGCCGGGCGATCCGAGCGAGGTCGACCCGTCCATGAAGTGGTCGAACATCATGCGCATCAGGATCGAGCATGTGTGCCAGCCAGACGCCGCAAGCCCGCCCAGCAGGGAGGCGCGTCCTGCCTCGTCGTCGAGATGGAAGGGCTGCGGGTCGAACTCGCTGGCGAAGGCGATCACATCGTCCCGCGTCACCTCATAGGCGCCGAAGGTGGTGATCTCGCCCGGGACGAAGTCCTCGAAGGCGGGATAGGGCGTGATTGTGGTCATGGGTGCGGGGCCCAGGTGAAAGGTCCCGTCCTTATGCCGCAAACGGACAGGTTCGTCCGTCTGCCGTTCGGCAGGCAGCCATGCAGACCCGAGAAGCCTCAGTTGGCGAAGCGGAAGTGCAGGACATCGCCGTCCGCGACGATGTATTCCTTGCCCTCAAGCCGCAGCTTGCCGGCGTCGCGCGCACCCGCCTCGCCACCGAGCGCCGTGTAGTCGGCGAAGGCGATGGTCTCGGCGCGGATGAAGCCCTTCTCGAAGTCGGAGTGGATGACGCCGGCGGCGCCCGGCGCCTTGGTGCCCTTGGTGATGGTCCAGGCGCGGGCCTCCTTCGGCCCCACCGTGAAGTAGGTGACGAGCGAGAGCAGCTCATAGCCGGCGCGGATGACGCGGTTGAGGCCGGGCTCCTCGAGGCCGACCGCCTCAAGGAAGTCGTTCTGGTCCTCGGCCGGCATGACGGCGATCTCGCTCTCGATCTTGGCCGAGACGACCACGGCCTTGGCGCCTTCCGCCCTGGCCCGCTCGAACACCTTCGCCGAGAAGCTGTTGCCCTTGTCGGCGGAGGCCTCCTCGACGTTGCAGACGTAGAGGACCGGCTTGGTGGTGAGAAGGTTCAGCATGGCGAAGGCCTTCTCTTCCTCGGATTTCACCTCGGTCATGCGGGCGGGACGGCCGTCGCGCAGGTGGACGAGGGCGCGGTTGATCAGGTCGACCTGCTCCTTGGCCTCCTTGTCGCCGCCCTTGGCCTTCTTCTCGAGGCTGACGACACGCTTCTCGAGGCTCTCGAGGTCGGCGAGCATCAGTTCGGTCTCGATGGTCTCGATATCGGCGATCGGATCGACCTTGCCCTCGACATGGGTGATGTCTCCATCCTCGAAGCAGCGGACGACATGAGCGATGGCATCGACCTCGCGGATGTTGGCGAGGAACTGGTTGCCGAGGCCCTCGCCCTTCGAGGCGCCGCGGACGATGCCGGCGATGTCGACGAAGGTGATGCGGGTCGGAATGATCTGCTGCGACTTGCCGATGGCGGCGAGCTGGTCGAGGCGCGGATCGGGCACCGCGACATCACCGACATTCGGCTCGATGGTGCAGAAGGGATAGTTCGCCGCCTGCGCCGCAGCGGTCTGCGTCAGGGCGTTGAAGAGGGTCGACTTGCCGACGTTCGGCAGGCCGACGATGCCGCATTTGAAGCCCATGGGAGGTCCGATCTGAAGCTGTGGCGCCTTGTCGAATGCGAGGCGGGGGGTGTCAAGGGCAGGGTCAGGCTTTCGGCGCGTCCTTCGCCTCGCCGGGACGCGTCACCTCGCCCCAGCCGCGGCCGTCCATGGCGAGGTGGATGCGGTTCTGGAAGGCGGCGTCCTCGCCGGCGGCGAGCATTTCAGCGTTGTCGGCGCAGGCGGCGCAGAGGTCCTCGACCCAGGGCATCTCCGCCTTGGCGAAGTCGTTGAGCACATAGGCATGGACGAGGGCCTTGTCGCCGGGATGGCCGATACCCATCCGCACGCGGCGATAGTCGTTGCCGCACTGGGCGGTGATGGAGCGAAGGCCGTTGTGGCCGGCATTGCCGCCGCCGGTCTTCACCCTCAGCTTCGCCGGCGGCAGGTCGAGTTCGTCATGGAACACAACGACCTTGTCGAGCGGGATCTTGAAGAAGCGCATGGCCTCGCCGACGGCTCGGCCGCTCTCGTTCATGTAGGTGCCGGGCATCAGCAGCAGCACCTTCGCGCTGCCGACGACGCCTTCCGCGCACAGGCCCTGGAAGCGCTGGCGCCAGGGCGAGAAGCGATGGCGACGATGGATCGCCTCGGCTGCCATGAAGCCGATGTTGTGCCGGTTGTTCTGGTATTTCGCCCCGGGATTGCCGAGGCCCGCCATCAGGATCATGGGCCGGGATCCGCCATCTGCCGCGCAAGGGCTTCAAACGAAAGGGGCGCCCCGCTTGAGGGCGCCCCGATGCGGGAAGTCTGCGGGGTGCGAGGACCCCGAAGGCTCACTTCTTGGCGGCAGGGGCCGCAGCGGGAGCGGCCTCGGCGGCCGGCTCGTCCTGAGCCACCGTCGGCGCCACGATCGACAGGATCGTCACATTCTCCTTGGAGGAGGGACGGGTGCCGGCCGGCAGCTTCACGTCGTGGATGTGAACCGAGGAGCCGATGGCGAGCTGCGAGATGTCGACGTCCACGCCGTCCGGGATGCTGTCGGCATTGCAGAGCAGGGTCAGCGAGTGGAGAACCAGGTTCACCGTGCCGCCGAGCTTCACGCCCGGCGAGGTCTCGGCACCCTTCACATGGACCGGGATGTCGACGCTGATCTCGGCGCCTTCGCCGAGGCGCAGGAAGTCGACGTGCAGCGGCGTATCCTTGACCGGATCGAGCTGGTAGTCGCGCGGGATCACGCGGTGCTTCTGGCCGTCGACCTCGAGGTCGAAGACGGTCGACAGGAAGTGACCGGCGTAGATGCGCAGGTTGAGGGTCTTGTAGTCGAGCGAAATCAGCACGGGGGGCTTCTTGTCCCCGTAGATGACGCCGGGCACGCGGCCCAGACGACGTTCGGCGCGTGCGGCCCCCTTGCCGCCCTTCGCGCGGACCGTCGCCGACAACGTTTCGTTGGCAGCCATGGTCTTCATCTCCAAAAGAAAGACCCGTGGCGGGAGCCTCCAGGGGTGCGGAGATGCCACGGGACGGGCGGCCTATAGCCGAAAAGGGGGGGAGGGGCAAGCGGAAGGGCTCACCCGGCCGGAACCACCTGATAGAGGTCGGCGGCGATCTGCCAGCCCGCAGGACCGTTCTTCAGGTGCAGCATGGCACGGATGCGGCGGCGGGCGGGATCACGGCCCGGCTGGACGATCTCGACGTTCCAGATCCAGAGGATGACGGCCTGCGAGGCATCGCCATCGGCGCGGGTCTCCGCAGGGGTCATCCGGACCGCGCCCGAGGCGAAATTGCGGGCATAGACGGCGCGGATCTGGTCGCGGCCCGCGGCAATGGGGCCTTCCGGCATGAGCAGGAGCGCGCGCTCGCCATAGAGAGCGGCGATGCCGTCGGCGTTGCGCTCGTCCATTGCCGCCCGGAAGCGGCGGACGAAGTCCTCGATGCCGGGAGGGGAGCCTTGCGCCGTCGCGGTGTCACGGTTTGCGGCCACCATGGCCAGGCCCGCGGCGATGGCGGCCATTCCACGTCTGGACGTCGGTCCTGCAATGTCCATGATGTCGTCTCCCGCAACACTCCGGTGGTTCCCGCGGCGCAGGCCGGACAAGGCCTGCCGCGAGACTGGCGATACTGCCGGCCCGCTGAACGGCCGCCGCAGCGACAGGATGAAGCGGTCGTGTTTCGGATCGACGCCGGCCTCCCGCGCCGGAGATGACAATGGAGATGAGAATGCGTCTGGCGGCCCCCCTCGCACTGGTCCTGCTGTGGTCCCCGGCCGCCCTCGCCGGGCCCGTCTTCGACCGGCTGAGCGGGCCCGGGGCCGGCAGTGATCCGTGCCTCGCCCGGGACTACGACGCGGCCCACCTTCGGCGCAATCCGCGCCAGAAGGTCACGCATTTCCACATGGTGCGCGAACGGGTCGACGTCGCGGGTGAGAACGGACCGCAGCGCTTCACCGTGCGTGTCGGCTTCCGGCTGCGCGGCGTCAGGGACGTCTATGCGACGAATGCCATCTGCACGACCGCGGGTGATGCGGCGGACTGCACGGGGGAGGGCGACACGGGCGCCTTTCGCATCACGCTGTCGGGTGAGGGCGTGCGGCTGGTCCTCGAGCGGCTCGAGGCAGAGGGCAGCCGGGGAGGGAGCCCGGACCTCGCGCGCAGCGATGACCGGGTGTTCCTGCTGCAGCCGGCGCGGGCAGGGGCCTGCGCCGCGGCCTGACACCTATTCGTCGCGGCCGAGGATGCCATCGAGTGCCGCACGGAGGTTTTCCCGCGACAGCGGCCGGTAGGTGAAGACGACCTTGCTCTTGCCCGCCGGAACCTCGACGCCGCGGAACAGGACGTCGGAGCGCAGCAGCGGCTTGCGCACGCCGTCCACCTCCACCTCCCAGCCGGGATACCAGGGCTCGTGGAGGGTCAGCACGGTGGATGTGCGCGCTTCGACGGCGATCTCGACGCGATCAGGCCGCCAGGCGGTGATCTCGGCCTTGCCGGGAGAGCGCATCAGAGCCTGCATGGCCGGGGTGAGGACGTTCGCCGACGGCCGCGCGTCGCTTATGCCGGCCGGCTGGGTCCCGGGACGCTGTGCCGAAGCGGGCTGGGTGTAGGAAGCGCTGAGTTCGTCGTCGTCGTCGATCATCACCTCCGACGTGCCGTTGAGGCGCGGAAAGCTGCCGGCGTCGACGAAGGCGTCGGCATCGGCGACTCTGACGACGCTGGCCAGCGCGACGCGCGGGGCGGGGTCGGGCAGGCGATAGATCCAGGCCGTCGGCCCGGCCATGATCGTCTCGACCGTCGACCATTGCGACAGGTGAGGCATCAGTTCGATCGGCCGGTCGAGCACGACGTATTCGAGGCCGAGCAGTTTTCCGAGGTCGCAGCTATATCCCGGGAACGAGGTCGGGAACCGCCGGTGGAAGACCGTGTAGGGACTCTCGCCCGGCTGCACGAGTCGATCGTAGGAGCCGATCCGCAAGGGATTATAGCCATTGGTGGCCTCGAGGCCGTAGACCATGGCCGCGTTCTGCCATGGGCCGCCGAGACCCACGATCTCGACGCGCGGGCGCAGGGCGCCGACGCCGCGCCGCTTCATCTCGCGCGTCAGGGTGGCGATGATGCTGGCGTCGCGTCCCGACGGCTTCTCGAGGAAGGCGTAGTAGGCGCGCGGCTCGGCGTTCATCGAAGAGGCTGCATTCAGGGTGACGAGTTCGCCTGCCGTGAAGGCGACCGCGATGCTGGCGGCGGCGAGCCTCAGGCGCGGGGTCTTTGGCCAGGCGAGCAGCAGGATGAGCGCGGCGTAGATCGGCACGACCCTGGCGATGGCGAGGGCCGAATCCCAGCTCTTGTCGGCCATGGAGGAGAAGCTGATCGCCCAGGCGAAGAGGGCGACGATCGTCAGCACCAGCGGTACGGCGATCGGCCAGATGATGCGGGGCAGGCCCTTTCTCACATAGTCGGTCAGGAGGTGGCCGCTGAGATAGGCGAGGGCCAGAACGACGATGAAGAGGCCGCCGACGGGACGGCGAAACTGGGAGACCCCGGGCGCGTATTTGAACAGGAGTGGGAACAGCGGCGTATAGCGGCCGAGCGCATAGCACAGGGCGAAGAAGGCGATGGCGGCGAAGACGCGGCGACCCGAGGCGACGATGCGGCCGCCGGCCATGCCATGCCACAGGACGATGAGCGCCGTCAGCGAGCCGGCGAAGAGGTAGTTGAAGGCGCGATCGGTGCTGTCGAGACCCGGACGGGTGCCATGGCCCGGACCCCAGTCGCCGCGCGAACTGGGTTGCAGCGAGCCCAGCACGTCGGGCGCGATGAAGTTGGCAAAGTTGACCGGATACCAGGACGAGGTCAGCGCATATTCGAGGTCGATCTGCGGGCGGTTGGAGAAGGCCGCGAACTGCGCGGTGAGCAGCAGCGGGACCGCCATCAGCGCAGCGCCGAGGATCGCCATCAGGATGAGGATATGCAGGCGGCTTACGAGGAAACGCAGCGGCTGCTGCTGGATCACGATGTGGCGGATCGCCATGACCGCCAGGATCACGCAGAGCAGCATCGGCGTCTGCGTCCGGCCGAGGGCGATGATCACCGCCGTCACGGTGAAGCCGATGGCGGCGAGGATCGAGCGGCGGTCGAACGCCACCTCAAGCAGCAGCAGGGCGAGCGGGAACAGCCCGAAGGCGGTGATGATGCCGACATGGTTCATGCGGCCAGCCACGACGCCGCCCAGCATGAAGACGCTCGCGGCGAGAACCGAGGCCGCTGCCGGCCAGCCGAGACGGTGGCCGTGGACGGCAAGGGCCAGCCCGCCGACGAGCAGGTGCGCATAGACGAGGAAGTCGAAGGCGAACATGGTCGGTTCGGCGTCGAACCAGGCCCAGATCAGGAAGGGTGGCTGGAAGATCAGCGACTGCGGATCGGCGATGCTCGGATGACCGGCGTAGTGGTAGGGGTTCCAGAACGGCGTTGAATTCGAATGCAGGGACGAGGCGAGGAACCGGAAGAAGGCGTAAAATTGATTCTTCGAGTCCCAGGGGACCACGAGGTCGTTCAGCCACCATTGCATCCAGGCCGCCGTCCATATGGCGGTGACCGCGACGAGCGCTACGGCGAGGCTAGCCCGGCGCGAGGTCTGAGAGGAGTGGTTTTCGGATGAATGGCGTGACCCGGCCACATCGGGGGACTGCGCGCCCGACACGGTGGCGCGAACCGAAATTTCCGAAGACACTGCAGAACCCCCCGGACCGCATGCGGCCACGCGAATCACTGAAACGTGATCGATCGCGAGTTTCAAGTGATTTGTCCTCGCGATTCCCTCTTTTGCTCACACCCGAGATTTACGGCACATGAACGGCGCCGGCTTGCGGCGGGCTGCCGCGACCGTGATATGGTTCGGCATGTCCACCATCGAACGCGCCCGATCGACCCATGGCGGCCTGCGCGGCCTGATGGCCAACGCACTCGGCCGTCTGTCCAGCTTCGGCGACAGGGCGGGACGGCGTTTCAACGAATTGATGCCGAAGGGGCTCTATGCCCGCTCGCTGATCATCGTCATCGCACCGATCGTCATCCTCCAGTCCGTGGTCGCCTATGTCTTCATGGAGCGACACTGGCAACTCGTGACGCACCGGCTCTCGGCCGCGGTGACGCAGGACATCGCCGCCCTCATAGACGTCCAGCGGACCTATCCGCAGGATCGTGACTTCGCGACGTTGAAGCGCATCGCCCAGGAGCGGCTGAATCTCATGGTCGAGATCCTGCCGCCGGAGCCGCTGCCGCTGCCGGGGCCGCGGCCGTTCTTCGACGTTCTCGACGCGGCCCTGTCGCGCGAGATCGCCCTGCAGGTCGGCCGGCCCTTCTGGGTCGATACGGTCGGCAATTCGGCCCTGATCGAGATCCGCATCCAGCTCGAGGACGGCAAGATCATGAAGGTCTTCGCCCGGCGCGGCATGGCCTATGCCTCCAACAGCCACATCTTCCTGGTCTGGATGGTGATTGCCTCGCTGGTGCTCATCGCTATCGCCATCCTGTTCCTGCGCAACCAGATCCGCCCCATCCAGGCCCTTGCCTCCGCGGCGGAGGATTTCGGCAAGGGGCGAGACGTCGCCGGTTTCCGCCCGCGGGGTGCGAGCGAGGTGCGGCAGGCGGCTCTCGCCTTCATCGAGATGCGCCGCCGCATCGAACGGCAGATCGACCAGCGCACCACCATGCTGGCCGGCGTCAGCCACGACCTGAGGACCATCCTGACGCGGTTCAAGCTGGAGCTGGCGCTGCTGCCGGAGGGGCCGGAGACCGAGGCGCTGCGGCGCGACGTCGACGAGATGGGCCGCATGGTCGAGGGCTATCTGTCGTTCGCCCGCGGCGATTCCGGCGAGACACCGGCGCCGACCAACATCGACACCTTCCTGAAGGAGATCGGCGCCGATGCCGAACGCACCGGCGCGCAGACGACCGTCACCTTCCACGGCGAGCCGATGGTCAAGGTCAGGCCCGACGCCTTCCGCCGCTGCATCGCCAACCTCGTCACCAACTCCGCCCGCTATGCCGACACCATCGCCATTGCCGGCCATCGCGACCACCGCTGGCTAACGGTGACGGTGGACGACGACGGACCGGGTATTCCTGCCGACCAGCGCGAGGACGTGTTCAAGCCCTTCTTCCGGCTGGACGATGCGCGCAATGTCGACGAGGGCGGATCGGGGCTGGGGCTGGCGATCGCCCGCGACATCGCGCGCTCGCACGGCGGCGAGATCACGCTGGCCGACAGTCCGCTCGGTGGCCTGAGGGTGACCGTCCGGGTTCCCGTCTGAGGGACCGCGCTCAGGCGGCCGCGGCGGCGTCCTCGCCGAGCCAGCGGCGCTTCGCCACCAGGACGAGGTCGTGCACGAACAGTGACAGATGGCCGGCCGTGATGGCCGCCGACAGCGCCATGCCGAAAAGCCAGTAGCCCGGCATCGAGGAGAGCGACGTCGAGGGCGAGGGAATGCGCGAGGCCTCGTCGAGGATCGGCTGGGCGAGGACCGACAGCAGGATGAGGCCGGCGAGGCCGCCCATGACGATGGCGGTGGAGCGCAGGTTGGCGAGCGGTACGCTCGGGCCGATGAGCGGCCGTAGGGCGCCGACGAGGACAAGCGTCAGGATCACGGCCCAGGAGGCCGCGTGCATGCCCGAATAGACCTGCGCCTCGAAGATGCGCTGGGCCCCGAGCAGGGCATCGACCCGGGCCGAGAGCGTGTCGGGCGACATCCAGAAAAGCGAGAGGCGATAGCCGGGCACGGCTTCGATCAGCCCGTAGCCGGTGGTTGCCGCGGCCAGCGTCGCCGCTGCGAGATAGATCCCGCAGAAGGTGATGACGATCCGTCGCATGCCCGCTCTCCCGATGTCCCCATCGGACCCTAGGAGCCGGGGAGGGGCGCAGCAACGACAAGGTTAAAAGTTGGTTAACATGGGCATCAATATGCGCGCACAGGGGGGCATGGATGCAGTCCTGACGTGTATTCCCGATCCCCCGCCCGCCATTCCTGAACTGCGGCCCAACAGGCGCCGGATGACCAAAAAATAATGTTCCGGACGGCATCTGGCGGGGGTTTTGTCGCCCTTCTAGATCTCCGCGGCCATGGCTCATCGATGCCATGAGGGGAGGTGTCCATGGACGGCATGCGCGCCGCATTCGACGAGGCGGTAACGCTTCGCCAGGCGAAGAAACTCATCCAGTGCATGGCCCACGAACAGAGCTTCCTGCTCCTCTCGGCGCCCGGCATGGGCAAGTCCGAGATGGTCTATGAGGCGGCGCGCGAGGTCGGCCTGCCGTGCCGTTCGCTGCTCGGCACGCAGATCGCCCCCGAGGACGTCAGTGGCGTTCCGCGCATCGTCGGCGAGCGCTCGGTGTTCTGTCCGCCGCGGCTGCTGCTGCCGGAGAAGCCGGAGCCCTTCTGTCTCTTCCTCGACGAGTTGCCCGCCTGCGCCCCCGACGTGCAGAAGGCCTTCTACTCCCTGCTGCTGGAACGTCGCCTGGGTGAGCACGCCCTGCCGCCAGGCACCTGGGTCGTCGCGGCCGGCAATCGCCTGCAGGACCGTGCGCTGGTGCGGGCCATGAGCTCCGCCCTGGTCAACCGCGTGACCATCCTGCAGCTGCGCATCGACACCGATGAGTGGCTCGTCTGGGCGCAGCAGCACGGCATCCGCGCCGAGATCCGCAGCTTCATCCGCACCATCCCCGATGCCCTCATGCGGCCCGTGCCGGCCGATCCTGTGCCGTTCTCGACGCCGCGCGCCTGGGCCCAGCTGTCGCGGGCGCTGGACCTTGCGGAGAAGGCGAGCCTGCTCGGCAACGACACCCGCCGGGCGCTCGCCTTCGGCCGCCTGTCGCCGGAGGATGCCGTGGTGTTCTGTGCCCTGGCGGAGGAGGCGATCGGCGCGATCCGGCCGCTCGACGACTACCTGCGCAAGCCGGAACTGCTGCCCAAGGGCGCTTCCGCCCGCTGGTTCGTGCTCGACTGCATCCGCCAGTACGTGCGCGACGGCCGGGCGGCCGGGCTGAAGCCGGCGGTGATCAACCGCTTCCTGCGCAGCCTGTCGTCGGAACACCAGCTGACCCTGATCACCGACATGGTGGAGACCTGGGGGAGCCTCGGCGCCGACAAGGCCATGTTCGATCTCCTGCGCAAGGTCACCGCGGCATGAGCACGGGGGGCGTCCGACCGGCGCATCACGAGGCGACGCTGGCCCGCATCGCGCGCGGCCTCAGAATGCTCACCGTGTCGCTGCCGCATCTCTCCGGCCTCGCGGCGGCGGTGCGCGTCGACATCGACGAGCGGGTACCCACCATGGGCGTCTTCGCGTCCGGCCGCCTCGTCGCCAACCCGAGCTTCACGGCCCGGCTGTCCGAGGACGACCTCGTCTTCGTGCTGGCGCACGAACTCCTGCATCTGGCCCTTCGCACCCACGAGCGTGCGAAGGGATCGGGGCAGCTCGAGTTCAACTACGCCCACGACTACATCATCAACGACACGCTCCGGCATGCGCTGGGGGTGGCGACGATCCCAGCGGGCGGGCTCGACATGCCCGGTGCCCGCGACAGGTCGGCGGAGGAGATCGTCCTCGACATGCGGCGGAGCGGCCAGTTCATGGAGTCGCGCAGCCAGGTCTGGGAGGGCCGGGTGGTGACCGTCGAGCAGGTGATGGGCGCTGCCGGGCAGGCTCCCGCCGGCGCCATGGGCGACGTCATGGACGCGGCCCGCGAGCGCGAGATGTTTCCCGGGGCCGCCGAGGAGGCGGAGCAGCGGGCCCGCGCCATCCGCGACCTCGCCCTCAAGGGCATGGCGCTGGCGAAGGCCATGGGCGCGATGCGTGGTAAGGGCAGCGCCCCCGGCGGCCAGCAGCAGAGCGTCAGGGCCTTGCGCGGCCTCACCTATGCGCCGTGGCAGGCGGCGATGCAGACCTGGCTGGAAGGCGTCTCGCCGGGCGAGCGGACCTTCACCCGCGCCTCGCGCCGCGGCGCCGACCACGCCGACGACATGGTCCTGCCCGGCCGCAAGCGGCACTCATGGATCCTCAATGTCGTGCTCGACACCTCGGCCTCCATGGGCGACGACATCCCCGTGGCGCTGGGCGCCATCGCCGACTTCTCGGAAGCCGCCGGCATCGACGTCATCCGCATCGTCCAGTGCGACACGGTGGTCACCTCCGACGAGGAACTGTCGACGGCCGAACTCGCCGAATACGCGATCAGCGGCTACGGCGGCAGCGACATGACGCCCGCCCTTGCCTCGCTCGCCGCCGATCCGCGCGTCAACGCCGTGGTGGTGATCACCGACGGCGAGATTTCCTATCCCGCGGAGGCGCCGCCCTTCGCGGTGCTGTGGGCGCTGCCGCGCGCCATGGCGAGCTTCCAACCGTCCTATGGCCGGGTGGTCATCATGCAGAGAGGAGACAGGCCATGAAAGTCGTGCAGGAACTCGTCTCGTATTTCGACCGGAAGGGGACACTCTCCCGCCGGCAACTGCGTGACATCCTCGACAAGCACTATGTCGCCACCGATGCGCCGGCGACGATGCACGGGCTCTGCGAGAAGGTGGGCGCGACCTACTATTTCCGCGTCACCGGCGTCACGGAGGGCCAGCTCTGGGGGACGGACATCTATTCGGGTGACTCCACCATCGGTGCCGCTGCCGTCCACCAGGGCCTGCTGAAACCCGGAGAGACCAAGATCCTCCGGGTGACCGTCGTCAGCCCGCCGGACAGCTTTCCCGGCACCGAACGCAATGGCGTCACCAGCACCGAGTATGGCCGCTACCAGTATGCCTGGGAGCTATCGGTCATCTGACGGAGCCGGACGACAGCAGCGGGCGGTTCCTTCCATGGCGCCCGCGGCCTAGCGTGGCGTCTTCCCCGGAGGAGACGCCATGACTGCATCCATGCCCGCCGCCATCCGTCGCTGGCACGACGTCGCCGAGGCCCGCGACGTCGCCGGCCTCGACACCCTGCTGGCGGAGGAGGCCGTGTTCGAGAGCCCCGTGGTGCATACCCCTCAGGTCGGCAAGGCGATCACGACGCGGTACCTGGCCGCCGCCTTCAAGGTGCTGAACAACGAGGCCTTCCACTATCCGAACCAGTGGTTCGGCGAACGCTCGGCCGTGCTGGAGTTCGCCACCGAGATCGACGGCATCACCGTCAACGGCATCGACATGATCACCTGGGACGACAATGACCGGATCACGCACTTCAAGGTGATGATCCGGCCTCTGAAGGCGATCAACATCGTGCATGAGAAGATGCGCGAGACACTGATGGCAACGGCCAGGCCTTGAATGGCGGGAACGGTGATATTAAGTGTCCGCTATATTCATCCGATACTTTGCTTGACAAGAGTTCTAGAAAAATAGAACAATCAAAGTGTGACTGGTTCGCAACAAGCCCTTGCGATTGTTTTGAACTGCCAGGGCGAATCGTTGTCATGCATCGTCTGGCCGGTATAGGAATGCTCCATAGCCACTGACTTGGGCTGAGGAGGATAATGATGCGTCGGGTTCTGGGTGGAGTTATTGCAGCGCTGTGTGTTGCCGGTTCGGCTTCGGCTGCCGATCTGGGCAGCCCGCGCACGGCGGTGGCGGCCGTGGCCGTTGCGCCGGCCGGGTTCAACTGGACCGGCTTCTAGATCGGTGGCCATCTCGGCGTCGCCTCGGTTTCGAGCGGCTACGACGCCTTCACGCCCTGGAACGGCTTCGCCGGCTTCGACATGCAGCGCATGGGCGGTTCGGCGCTGATGGGTGGCATGCAGATCGGCTACAACTATCAGGTCAACAGCCTGGTCCTCGGCCTTGAGGCCGACCTGTCGGCCGTCGGCTTCAAGCGGTCGTCCACCACGTCGATCCTTCGCGGCAATACTCCGGTCTTTGATCGTTCGCTGAGCTGGGCTGCTACGGTTGCCCCGCGACTCGGCTTCACCTTCGGTCGCGCCATGCTCTACGCCAAGGGCGGTCTCGCTCTCGGCGGCTTCTCCGCCGGCCACGACCAGAACAGCAACTGGATTTCCGGTTCGGCCACGCGCGTCGGCTGGACAGTCGGCGCTGGTCTTGAGTACGCCTTCACGCAGAACCTGACCGCCAAGCTTGAGTACAACTACATGAGCTTCGGCCGCTTCCGGATCGACATGGCCGGCGCCCCGAACATCTGGGTCACCCAGCGCGGCGACGTCCATGCCGTGAAGCTCGGCGTGAACTACCTGTTCTCGACTGGCCCGTCGGCCGTGGTCGCCCGCTACTGATCGCAAGCGACACCAGACAATCAAAGGGCCGCCTCATCGAGGCGGCCCTTCTTGTTTGTCCTGCTGCCAGGAACGTTCTCGAACTGTTGAACTGTTACCATTGCGCCATAGAGCGCAAGTATGGGGCCGTACGGTCGCCTCGAGATATGGTGGTTCTGCCAAGATCCTCCTAGACATTGTTGCCAGACACTCTGCCGTCCGAGGCCTGCCATGATGAGACTGCTGGTCGCTACCGCCGCCCTTGCCGCCTTGCCACTTGCCGGGCAGGCCGCCGACCTCGGCGCGCCGCGAACCCCGGTGGCGGCCGCAATTGCCGCACCGGCGTTCAGTTGGTCGGGGTTCTACGTCGGTGCCGACATCGGCTACTGGACGAGTTCCACGAATGTCTATCTGCCCGGCCCGACCTTCAACGGCAGCCCCAACCCGCAGGGCATCAAGCTCGGCGCTCACCTCGGCTATCGCCACCAGTACGCCAACAACGTGGTGGTCGGCATTGAGGGGGATCTGTCCTGGCTTGGCGGCACCTTCCGCGAGGCGACCATGGCGGGTTCGCTCAACCTCTGGCGTGTGCGCGCCACCTGGGACGGGTCGCTTCGGGCCACTCTCGGCTATGCCCTCGATCGTGCGCTGATCTACACCACGGGCGGTGTCTCCTTGATCGAGTCCCGAGGATGCGCGATCAATGCGCCGGGGACCGCCTGCGTCATCCCCGGGGTTGATCTCGGGGGAACGCGCGTTGGTTGGACGGTCGGTGCTGGTCTTGCCTACGCCATCTCGCCCAATGTCTCGGTCCGCGGCGAGTATCTCTATGCGAACTATGGAACTCGCAACTACCCGACGCCGGGGCTGGTGGGCGGCGTGACGAGCTACAGGCTCGACACCCACACGTTTCGCTTGGGCGTGAGCTACACCTTCTCGGCCGGCCCGTCGGCCGTGGTCGCCCGCTACTGATCGCAAGCGACACCAGACGATCAAAGGGCCGCCTTGTCGAGGCGGCCCTTCTTGTTTGTCCGTGACCGCGTATCAGCTGTGCCGGTATGGGGCGGGCGGCTCAGGCCGCGCGCAGGGCATCCAGCACCCTCGCGGCCTGCGGCGACTCGATCGTGTGGATGATCCGCCGCCCGGAGCGTCGGGATGCGACGATGCCGGCATTGCGCAGGATGCCGAGATGGTGGCTGACCGCCGGGAGCCGCATGCCCGAGCGTCTGGCAATCGCCGTGCTCGAATGCTCGCCGTCGGTGAGGCAGCAGAGGACGGCGAGCCGCTGCGCATGGGCCATGGCCTTCAACAGGCTCTCGGCGCGCTCGGCCTGCGTCATCTGTGGTCCGCAAGTCATATCCATGGAGAGAATCCATCGTTCGGGAAGTTGAGAAACATCCTGAACGGTTGTTCGTTCGCTTGCCTTGCGCTGCCGCAAGCGAGTTGACCTTGCAGGTCAACCTCCGGTTCGTCACACGGACGGGCCCTGACGCGCCGTCTTCAGCGATTGCAGACGGTCAGCGTCGAGACAGCCTGACCGACGGGGCGGAACTTCAGCACCTGCGAACCGCCGAGAAGCTGCCCGTTCGGCACCCAGTCGCCGGAGACGGTCATGGCCGGCGGCGCGGCGGTGCACAGACAGGGGCCGCAATAGGTCACGGGCCGGGACATGGACTGGGCCGGCGACTGGCCGACGGTCGCAGCCTGTGTGGAGGCGAGGCCGGCGGCGAGGACGAGGCCGGCGAAGACGGTGCGGGCGAACATGGTGGTCTCCCCTGATGTCGCGGCGAACTGTCGCGCCGCTGGTCGATGAACTTGACCATGGGTCGCGGCGGTCGCCGAAAAGGTTCAGCACTTTTCGCCGCTAGCCCTGCGGCTGCGGCCGGCACGACGTGGCCACGCGTGAGGGGTCCTGCGGGCGGAAGCGCAGCGTGATGCGCGCACCCATCCGGCCCGTGGGCACCCACTCGCCGGGTGTGGCCATGACGGGGGGATCCTCCTGGCAGAGGCATCCGGTGCAATAGAGAACGGAGGCTGCCGGCGCGCGCGGAGCGTCGCCGGGGAGGCCGAGCGTCGCGGCCAGCGCGAGGGTGGCGGGGACAAGGCCCGCAAGGGTCGTCAGCGGCATGGCGAGGCCTGCCCAGAAGCAAAGGGCGGCGCCGGCATCGTGCCGGCCCTGACCCGTGTGTCGGTTTGGACATCCCGGCGAGAGGCGCCGTGTCGCCCGGGATTGCCACGAAGAGAAGCCCTGAAGCCGCTCACTTGCCCATGGGTCGCAGGGCAGGGCGATTCGGTTCAACACAAAAACAAGGCCCGCCCGGTGAGGGGCGGGCCTGTGGCCGTCAGGCCTTGTCGTGGTCGCTCAGCGCAGCTCGGCGCAGAACTTCTGGATCTTCTCGCAGGCGGTCGTCAGCGTCTCGGTCGATTCCGCATAGGACAGGCGGAAGGCCGGTCCCAGGCCGAAGGCCGAACCGTGAACGATGGCGACGCCCTCGCTCTCGACGAGCTCCATGGCGAAATCCTCGTCGGTGGCGATGGTCTTGCCCGACGGAGCCTTCTTGCCGATCACCTTCTTGAGGGAGGGATAGACGTAGAAGGCGCCTTCCGGCGTCGGGCAGGAGAGGCCCCTGGCCTGGTTCAGCATCGACACGACGAGGTCGCGGCGCTGCTCGAAGGCCTTGCGGCGCACGGGGATGTAGTCCTGCGTGCCGTTCAGCGCCTCGACGCCCGCCCACTGGGCGATGGAGTTGGCCCCCGACGTCTGCTGGCCCTGGACGAGGTCCATCGCCTTGATCAGGGCTTCAGGCCCCGCCGCGTAGCCGATGCGCCAGCCGGTCATGGAATAGGCCTTGGAGAGGCCGTTCATGGTCAGCGTGCGCTCGTAGAGGTTCGGCTCGACCTGCGCCGGGGTGGTGAAGGTGAACTCGCCATAGACGAGGTGCTCGTACATGTCGTCGGTGAGGATCCAGACATGCGGGTGCTTCATCAGCACGTCGGTGAGCGCCTTCAGCTCGGCGCGGGTGTAGGCCGCGCCCGTCGGGTTGGACGGCGAGTTGAAGAGGAACCACTTCGTCTTCGGTGTGATCGCCTTGTCGAGCGCCTCGGCGGTCAGCTTGTAGTTGGTCTCGGGGCCGGCCGAGACGAAGGTCGGCGTGCCGCCGCAGAGCGCCACCATCTCCGGATAGGAGACCCAGTAGGGCGCCGGGATCAGCACCTCGTCGCCGGGGTTCAGGGTCGCCATGAAGGCGTTGAACAGCACCTGCTTGCCGCCGGTGCAGACGATCGCCTGCTGCCATTTGTAGTCGAGGCCGTTCTCGCGCTTGAACTTGGCGACGATGGCCTGGCGCAGCTCGGTGATGCCCGAGACGGCCGTGTACTTGGTCTTGCCGTCGGCAATCGCCTTGATGGCGGCCATCTTGATGTTGTCGGGCGTGTCGAAGTCCGGCTCGCCGGCGGAGAGCGAGATGACCTTCTTGCCCTGCGCGTTCAGGTCGCGCGCCTTCTGCGCCATGGCGATGGTGGCGGAGGGCTTCACGCGCTTCAGGGCGTCGGCAAGAAAGGCCATGGGTCGACTCCGTCGAGTTTGAAATTCCCCCGTGGCGCGCTATGACGACGATAAAAGTTTCATCGCACCCCGGCAGTCCGGCGGGACGTTTAGTCGCGCGCGGCGGGCCGAACAAGCGAAAAACATTCATAGAAGCCATCACCCTGGAGGGACCCCATGACGACCATCGGCAAGGCGACGCGGCGCAACGTTCTTCTCGGCCTCGGCTCGCTCGCCGCAGCACCGTCGATCATCCGCACCGCATCGGCCCAGACTTGGGCTCCCTCCCGCCCGGTCAAGCTGGTCGTCGCCTATCCGGCCGGTGGCCCGACCGACGGCATCGCCCGTATCGTGGCGCAGGACCTGTCGACCACGCTGGGGCAGCAGGTGGTGGTCGAGAACGTCGGCGGCGCGTCGGGCGCCATCGGCACCCGGCAGGTGGCCAAGGCCGATCCGGACGGCCACACCATCACCTTCGGCAACAACCAGACCCACGGGAACAACATGTTCCTGATGAAGGAGCCCGGCTACGATGCGGTGAAGGATTTCGCCCCGCTGGCCGGCGCCGGCGCCTTCGAGCATATCTTCGTCGTCAAGAACGACCTGCCGGTGAAGTCGATCCCCGAGCTTATCGCGCTCGCCAAGTCGAAGCCCGGCGAACTGAACTACGGCTCGACCGGAGTCGGCTCGGGCTCGCACCTGTCGACCGAGCTCTTCATGGTGCGCACCGGCATCAAGATGACGCATGTGCCCTATCGCGGCGCGGCGCCGCTGGTGCAGGACATCGTGGGCAACCGCATCGACGTCGCCAACTCGACCATGGCCAGCGTCTTCACCCAGATCCAGGCCGGCACGCTGCGCGGCATCGCCATCGGTTCGCCGAAGCGCAATGCGCAGTTGCCGAACGTCGCGACCCTGCGCGAGCAGGGCGTCACCAACGCCGACGCCGAGAGCTGGACCGGCTTCTTCGCGCCCGCCGCGACGCCGCAGCCCGCCCTCGACCGCCTGTCGAGGGAGATCCTCGCCTCGCTCGCCAAGCCGACGGTGGTGGAGGCCATCACCAAGCTCGGCTTCACCATCACGGCGCGCGATCCGGCGGCGTTCCGCCCCTACCACGCCCAGGAGATGCAGACCTGGGCGGAGATCATCAAGGCGGCCAACATCCAGCCGTCTGGCTGAGGTCCCGCGGCGGGGCTAACCATTTCTTCGCCCCTTGCTGCCAAGGTGCCCCGGAGTTTCATCCGGGGCCCCCATGCTCTCGACCATCCGTAGCGGCGACTGGCTGACCGAGGAGCGCGCGCGCGTCTATGCGCTGATGATCGCGGTCATCGGCGCGGCCTCGCTCATCTTCATCTGGACGACCGGCGGGCCGATGACCGACCGCTTCGGCCGGCCGATCGCCACCGACTTCTCCGGCATGTGGACGGCGGGACGCATGCTGGTCGGCGGCGACGCCATCGGCCTGTTCGATCCAGACCGCCATTTCGCCTTCCAGCGCCAGGTGTTCGGCAACCCCGGCATCGACGTCTTCGGCTGGCACTATCCGCCCTTCTTCCTCGCCATCGCCGCCCTGCTGGCGCTGATGCCTTACGTGCCGGCGCTCCTGGTCTGGCAGGCGACGACCTTCGCGCTCTATCTTGCTGCCGTGCGGGCCATCGCGCCGGCGCATCGGCTGGTGCTCGCGGCGGCTGTCGGCTTCCCGGCCGTGTTCGTGACGCTCGGCCACGGCCACAACGCCTTCCTGACCGCCGGCCTCCTCGGTTTCGGCCTGTTCTGGCTCGGCCGTCGGCCGGTGCTGGCGGGGATCTGCATCGGGCTTCTTGCCTACAAGCCGCAGTTCGGCCTCGTGCTGCCGGTGGTCATGCTGCTCGGCGGACACTGGCGTGCGGTCGTGTCCGCGGGCGTGACGGTCACCGTCATGAGCCTCGGCGTGACGCTCTGGCTCGGGCCCGAGGTCTGGCTCGCCTTCCTCAAGGGTGCCGTCTTCACCCGCGAGGTGATCCTCGAGCAGGGGATCACCGGCTGGTACAAGATCCAGTCCACATTCTCGGCCTTCCGCTCGTTCGGCGCGCCTCTGGCGCTCGCCTATGGCGCGCAGTTCGCCGTGACGGGCGCCGTCATCGCGACGCTCGCCCTGATGACCTGGCGTGGCGCCGACAGCCGGCTGCTGGCCGCTATGACCGCGACAGGGGCGCTGCTCGCGACGCCCTACTGCCTCGACTACGATATGACCATCCTCGGCATCGCCGTGGCCTTCGCTGTCGTTCACGGGGTCGAGAAGGGCTTTGCGCCTTACGAGAAGAGCCTGCTCGCCCTCGTCTGGTTCGTGCCCCTCGCGGCGCGCGGCATGATGATGACCACCGGCCTGCCGCTCGGCGTCCTCGTCATGGCGGCCTTCTTCGTCGTTACCGCACGCCGGGCGCTCGCCGACACACCCGATCTCCTTCCCAGGCGCTGGAGCCTCGTCCGTGGCTGAACCGAAGACGCGTCACGCTTCATCCGCGGCCGCGGCAGCATCGAGTCCTGCCCGCGCCCTGATCGACGATCTCGCCCGTCGCCTCGCTGCCGCACAGGCGTCCGAGCCCTCCGTCGCGGTGCTGCTCCCCTGCTACAACGAGGCGACGACCATCGCGGACACGGTTGCGGCCTTCCGGGCCTCGCTGCCGCAGGCGGTCGTCTACGTCTATGACAACAACTCGACCGACGGCACGGCCGAGATCGCCCGGGCGGCAGGGGCGGTGGTCCGCCACGAACGCTACCAGGGCAAGGGAAACGTGGTGCGGCGCATGTTCGCCGACATCGATGCCGACATCTACGTGATGGCGGACGGCGACATGACCTATGACCCGACGGCGGCGCCGGCCCTCGTCGATCTGCTGGTACGGGACCAGCTGGACATGGTGGTGGGCGCTCGCGTCGACAGCGATGAGGCCGCCTACCGGCGCGGCCACCGGCTCGGCAACGCGCTGTTCAACCGCATCACCTTCACGATGTTCGGTTCGCCCTTCAAGGACATCTTCTCGGGCTACCGGGTGTTCTCCCGCCGCTTCGCCAAGTCGTTTCCGGCGGCATCCTCGGGCTTCGAGATCGAGGCGGAACTGACAGTCCATGCCCTCGACCTCAAGCTGCGCACCGACGAGGTGCCGCTGCCCTATGGGCGCCGTCCCGAGAATTCGCACTCCAAGCTGAAGACCTATCGCGATGGCGCGCGCATTCTCTGGACGCTGGTCAACATGTACCGCGCCGTCCAGCCGCTGCGCTTCTACAGCCTGATCGGCGGCGGCCTCGCCCTCGCCAGCCTCGGCCTCGCGGCGCCCATCATCCAGACCTATCTCGAAACCGGCCTCGTTCCACGCTTCCCCACGGCCATTCTCTCCGCCGCGGTGATGCAGCTCGCCGTTCTGATGCTGGTCTGCGGCCTGATCGTCGACGCCGTCTCGGGCGGTCGGCGCGAGATGAAGCGCATGCGCTATCTGGAACTGAAGGCACTGGCGCCGCCACCTCCGGACCCGCCGCCGGTCCCTTGAGAATTGTTCGATCTGTCGGCTGACTTTGCTTCAGGCGTTCGCTATATCGAACGACATGAGCCTCATCCTTCATGCCATGCAGCGGTCTGCGAATTGCTACAAGGTGCGCCTCCTTCTGGCGCATCTCGGCATGCCTTTCGTCCTGAAGGACGTCGACATCCTGCGTGGCGACACCCGCACGCCCGAGTTCCTCGCCATGAATCCGCGCGGCCGCGTGCCGGTCCTGCAGCTCGACGACAGCACGATCCTCATCGAGTCCAATGCCATCCTGATGTATCTCGGCGAGGGCACGGCCTTCGTCCCGCAGGACAAGGTGGCGCGCGCGATCATGATGCAGTGGCTGTTCTTCGAACAGAACTCCCACCACCCCTCCATCGGCGAGGCACGGTTCTGGATGGCGCTGGTGCCGGGAGGCCGCGAGTTGAAGCGGGATCTCGTCGACGACTGGATGGAACAGGCCGAGGGGGCCCTCGCGCGAATGGATGATCAGCTGGCGCGGCAGGCCTTCATCGCCGGAGACACTCTGACGCTTGCCGACATCGCGCTCTACGCCAATACCCATCTTGCCCATGAGGCCGAGCTTGATCTGGCCCTGTTCCCGGCCGTGCAGGCCTGGGTCGACCGTGTTGCAGCGCTACCAGGACATGTGGGCATGGACTGGCGTCCCATGGCCGCCAGCGATTAGTCTGTGGCCATGACGGTCCGTGTCCAACGCGAGGATTTCGATCTCGGTGCCGAGGTGAAGCGGCTGACAGCCGGGCGCATCGATGTCGGTGCCGTGGCAACCTTCACCGGCCTCTGCCGGGGCGTGACGGGCGACGCGGCCGTCGGTGCCATGACGCTCGAGACCTACGAGGCCATGGCGGTCGCTGAGCTCCAGCGGATCGAGGCCGAGGCACGCCAGCGCTGGCCGCTGCAGGATGTCCTCATCGTGCATCGCCATGGGCGCATGGAGCCCGGGGACAACATCGTGCTCGTCGTGACGCTGTCCGAGCACCGGCAGGCGGCCTTTGCCGCCGCCGAGTTCATCATGGATTTCCTCAAGACCAAGGCGCCGTTCTGGAAGTTCGAGGAAACGGCAGGCGAGGGGGAGTGGGTCGCCGCGAAGGACGCGGACGACCAGGCAGCGGACCGCTGGACGGACCGGCGTTAGCTGGCATGACCGGTGCTCCCGGGCCGCCGGGAGATGTTGGGAGGCAGCAAGATCTTGCCGAACCTGACGTTAAGTCATCGGTGACGATGTGGCAGGGAATTGCTGGCCGTTCCATCCGAATTGTCTCAAATTGCGCTGACAGGTACAGAGCACATGGATTGCTCCCGCGACGGCGGCTCCCGGTGGCGCAGGCACGATGTCACTTCAGCAAGACGGACCGGCCTTTGGCCAGGGCATCAACAGCATTCCCATCCGCTTCGCGCTGATGAGCCTCGTACTTGCCGGGCTGTGCAGCGGGACGCTCGCCTATGTGCTGACGCAGACGTGGACCGAAACGCCCTCTTGGATCACCATGACCGTCCTTGTCGCGGCAATGGCATTGCTGCCGGCCGGGGTCACCTTTTTCGCCGCCTCGAAGCTGGCCGGCCTCATTCAGGCTCTCCGTCGCTCGACGGAAGCCATCGCCTCGGGCGATATCGACCAGCCCGTCGATGTTGAATGCGCCTGCGAGGTCGGCGGCCTTGCCGACAGCTTCCGCAAGATGGTGGCCCGCCTCAATGCCAACATTCTGCGCATGAACGTGCTGGCCCATACCGACCTCGTCACCGGACTGCCCAACCGCGTCGTCATCAATCATGTCCTGTCGCTTCCGTCGATGCAGGGAACGCAGGGCAGTTGTCTCGGTGCCCTTTTCTTCATCGACCTCGACGGCTTCAAGTCGGTGAACGACCGCTTCGGTCACAAGACCGGCGACGAACTGCTGCGCCTGGTGAGCCAGAGGATCATCACCGAGGGGTTCGGACGCCGACCGGAGGACATCGAACGCTGCACGACGACCTTCGGCGAGCTGTGCCAGAGCTGCCCGCGCGAACTGGTCTTCGCCCGTTTCGCTGGCGACGAGTTCGTCGCCTTCCTGCCTGGCGACACGCCCAAGGAGGCACTGCAGGACCATGCCGATGCGATCCTCGCGGCTGTCAGGAGGCCGTTCCAGATCTTCGGCAACGAAATCCACGTCGGCGCCAGCATCGGCATTGCCCGCGCGCCGGAGGACAGCCTGCGCGCCGCCGATCTTCTCGGTTTCGCTGACTTCGCCATGTATATCGCCAAGGACCGCGGCAAGAACGGCGCGGTGTTCTTCGACCAGGAGCTGAAGGCGCTGGCCGAGGACAAGGCCGAACTGGAGCAGGATCTCAGGCAGGCGATCGCCGGGCAGTCCATGGAACTCTACTTCCAGCCGAAGGCGCGGGCCACCGACCTGTCCGTGACCGGGGTCGAGGCCCTGCTGCGCTGGCAGCACCCGACCCGAGGCATGGTGCCGCCGACCCTGTTTGTCGCCATTGCCGAGAAGGCCGGGCTGATGCCGGCACTCGGGCGCTTCGTCTTCCGGGCGGCCATCCAGCAGCACCACGAATGGGCGGCACGCGGGCTGATCGTTCCGGTCGCCGTCAACGTTTCTGCGCTCCAGTTCGAGGATGTCAATTTCGTCGCCGACCTGCTCGACATCATTCGGGACGCCGATGTCGCTCCCGATATGATCGAGGTCGAGATCACCGAGACGATGGTCATGGCCGACTTCGCGACCGCGGCTGAAAAGGTGCGCCTGCTCCGCGAGGCCGGACTGTCGGTGTCGGTCGACGACTTCGGCGTCGGTTATTCGAACCTCTCGCAACTGTCCCGCCTCTCGGTCAGTGCGCTGAAGATCGACCGGTCGCTGGTGATGGAGATCGGCCTCGACCGCAAGGCCGAGGCGATCATCCTCGCCGTCATCGGCATGGCCCATGCAATGGGATTGAAGACCATCGCCGAGGGCATCGAGACGCCGCAGCAGGCCGCCTTCCTGCGCAAGGCGCGGATCGACGCCATGCAGGGCTATCTGCTCGGCCTGCCCATGGCGCCCGGGCATCTCGAACAGTGGATGGAGACGCGCGGGAATGGTTCCGTCAGGGACATGCACGCCGGTCTGGCGCGTGCCGTTGCTCCTGCCGCCTGAGCGCCAAAGTTCTCAACAGGGCGCCAGCGCCCTGTCCCCCTGATCGCCGGGAGATGCTATGTCTCGGCCATGCGCTTTCCGCCATCGTTCCTGGACGAGATCCGGCAACGCCTCCCTGTGTCGGAGGTGGTGGGCAAGCGCGTCAAGCTGAAGAAGCAGGGCCGCGAATGGCGGGGACTGTCGCCGTTCAACGCCGAGAAGACGCCGTCCTTCTACGTCAACGACCAGAAGGGCTTCTATCACTGCTTCTCCTCCGGCAAGCACGGCGACCAGTTCCGCTTCCTGATGGAGACGGAGGGCCTGAGCTTTCCAGAGGCAGTTGAGCGCCTTGCGGGCGAGGCGGGGCTTGCCATGCCCAAGGTCTCGGTCGAGGAGGTGCAGCGCGCCGAGAAGGCGAAGACGCTCTACGACGTGATGGAACTGGCGGCGAAGTTCTTCGAGGCGCAATTGCAGGACCGCGCCGGCGCCAAGGCGCGCGGCTATCTCGCGGGGCGTGACTTGCGCGCGCCGACGCAGCTGAAGTTCCGCATGGGCTACGCACCGGCCGAGCGCTTCGCCCTGAAGGAGCATCTCGGCGCCAAGGGCGTCTCCGTCGCGGACATGATCGCGGCCGGCCTCCTCGTCCACGGCGACGACATCCCCGTGCCCTACGACCGTTTCCGCGACCGCGTCATGTTCCCCATCACCGACCTCAGGGGACGGGTGGTCGCCTTCGGCGGCCGGGCGCTGGAAAAGGATGTCCCGGCGAAATACCTGAACTCCCCTGAGACCGACCTCTTCCACAAGGGATCGCTGCTCTACAACGCCTTCACCGCCCGCGAGGCCGCGCACAAGGCCAATCGTGTCATCGCGGTCGAGGGCTATGTCGACGTCATCGCCATGGTCACGGCCGGCTTCGGCGAGACCGTCGCCCCGCTCGGCACGGCGCTCACCGAGGGCCAGCTCGAGCTGCTGTGGCGGATGGCGTCCGAGCCGGTGCTGCTGTTCGACGGCGACAAGGCGGGACGGCGCGCCGCCTACCGGGCCGTCGACATCGCGCTGCCGCTGCTGAAGCCCGGCCGCAGCCTGATGTTCGCCGCCCTGCCGGAGGGGCAGGACCCGGACGACCTCCTGCGCGCCTCCGGCCGCGAGGCGATGGATGCCATCCTGGCGCAGGCGCAGCCTCTCGCCAGCATGCTGTGGCAACGCGAGACGGAGGCCGGTGTCTTCGGCACGCCGGAGAAACGCGCCGCGCTTGAGGCGCGCTTCGGCGAGGTGGTGGCCACCATCGCCGACGAGAACGTACGCCGCCACTATCGCGACGACGTGTTCGGCCGCCTGTCCGACCTGTTCAGGCCGATGCAGCGCGAGCGTCGTGGCGGGCAGGGCGGTGCGGGCCGGGTGCAGGGACGCGGCTTCTCGCCCTTCGCCGTGCCGGACCATCGCCCCTCGCCGGCGCTGACCGCCAGCGCCCTGGTGCGCGGCCCCAGGGCCGCGCTGCCGATGCGCGAGGCGTTGATCCTCACGGCGCTGCTCAACCATCCCTGGCTGATCGATGGCCGCGAGGAGGAGATCGCCGGGCTCGACCTGCGCCATCCGCAGGCGGAAAACCTCAAGCGCGCGCTGCTGGACGCCCATGCGCAGGGCGTGGACGGCGAGGAGGAGGCCTATCGCGCGGCGCTGGCGGCCGATGGCCATGGCGTCCTCGTCGATCAGGTCAGGGCGGTCGTCTCGCTCAATTCGGTCTGGGGAGCCATGCCGGGCGCGGCAAAAAGCGACGTCGAAGTGACCTTCCATCAGCTCATGGCCTTGCATCGCAAGAAGCAGGCGCTAATTAAGGAAATCCGGGACGCCGAGCGAGCCTATGGCGAGGACCCGACAGAGGCCAACTGGCAATGGCTTTCCGATGTGAAGCATCGAGAGGCGGAGCTGGTCGGCACCGAGGCCCTCGTCGAGGGGTTCGGTGCGGCGTCCGGTCGGGGCAGTCGCAGTGCATAGGCCTTGGTTGGCATCGGGGACGGGTCAGGACCGCGCAGCGGAGACGAGGCGGCAGGTCATGGTTCACCAGGTCTTAAGGACGAGGGCCTTAGGGCGGACATGTCAGGTTTGACGGGGGCGCGCTGAAGAGCGAGCGCAGCCCCTTTTTTGGCGTTGAGGCGGGCCTTGAACCCGTCGCCGGCGCGTCATTCGGGTCGCTTGCGGTCCGTGAACGATGGACGGGTCTAGATGGCAACGAAGGCAACCGAGAAACCGGAAGGCGCGGATCAGGAGACCGAGGGCCCCGACAGCCCGCTCCTGGACCTCTCCGATGCCGGCGTTCGGGCGATGATCAAGCGCGCGAAGAAGCGCGGCTATGTGACCATCGACGAAATCAATGCCGTGATGCCCGCCGCCTCGTTCACCTCGGACCAGATCGAGGACATGAACTCGATGCTCTCGGAGATGGGCATCAACGTCGTCGACAACGACGATGCCGCCGAGGACGGCGAGACCGAGGAACAGCCCGAGGCCGACGAGCCCGATGGCGAGCTGCAGGAAGCCTCCCCGCGCGCCGTGGTGAAGTCCGAGCGTGCCTCCGAGCCGCTCGACCGCACCGACGATCCCGTGCGCATGTACCTGCGCGAGATGGGTTCGGTCGAGCTTCTCTCCCGCGAGGGCGAGATCGCCATCGCCAAGCGGATCGAGGCCGGCCGCGAGGCGATGATCGCCGGTCTCTGCGAGAGCCCGCTGACCTTCCAGGCCATCATCATCTGGCGCGACGAACTGAACGAGGGGAAGATCTACCTTCGCGACATCATCGACCTCGAGGCCACCTATGCCGGCCCCGACGCCAAGAACGCGCCGATCGTGACCGAAGGCGAGGCGCCGATCGCGCCGGAGGCCGAGGGCGAGGGCCTGCCGCCGGGCGTGACCGAGGGCGATCTCGACGAGGACGACATGGAGAATGCCGTGTCGCTCGCCGCCATGGAGGCGGAGCTGAAGCCGAAGGTGCTCGAGATCTTCGACACCATCGCCGACGAGTACAAGAAGCTCCGCCGCCTGCAGGACCAGAACGTCGAGAACCGGCTGAACGACACCAAGCTGTCGCCGAGCCAGGAGCGCCGCGCCAAGAAGCTGCGCGAGGATCTCGTCCAGCACGTCAAGTCGCTGTCGCTCAACACCGCCCGCATCGAGGCGCTGGTCGAGCAGCTCTACGACATCAACAAGCGCCTCGTCGGCTACGAGGGGCGCCTCCTGCGCCTCGCCGAGAGCTATGGCGTCGACCGCATGTCGTTCCTGAAGGAATACCAGGGCTCCGAGCTCGATCCGAACTGGATCCGGCGCGTCGCCTCTCTCGGTGCGCGCGGCTGGAAGAGCTTCGTCGCCGAGGAGAAGGAGACGGTGAAGGAGATCCGCGCCGAGATCCAGGCGCTCGCCACCGAGACGGCGCTCGAGATCGGCGAGTTCCGCAAGATCGTCCAGATGGTGCAGAAGGGCGAGCGCGAGGCCCGTCAGGCGAAGAAGGAAATGGTGGAGGCGAACCTCCGCCTCGTCATCTCCATCGCCAAGAAGTACACGAACCGCGGCCTGCAGTTCCTCGACCTCATCCAGGAGGGGAACATCGGCCTGATGAAGGCGGTCGACAAGTTCGAGTACCGCCGCGGCTACAAGTTCTCGACCTATGCCACCTGGTGGATCCGGCAGGCGATCACCCGCTCGATCGCCGACCAGGCCCGCACCATCCGCATCCCCGTGCACATGATCGAGACGATCAACAAGATCGTCCGCACCTCAAGGCAGATGCTGCACGAGATCGGCCGCGAGCCGACCCCGGAGGAGCTCGCCGAGAAGCTCGGCATGCCGCTGGAGAAGGTGCGCAAGGTCCTGAAGATCGCCAAGGAGCCGATCAGCCTCGAGACGCCGATCGGCGACGAGGAGGACAGCCACCTCGGCGACTTCATCGAGGACAAGAACGCCATCCTGCCGATCGACGCGGCGATCCAGTCGAACCTGCGCGAGACGACGACCCGCGTGCTGGCCTCGCTCACGCCGCGCGAGGAGCGCGTGCTGCGCATGCGCTTCGGCATCGGCATGAACACCGACCACACGCTGGAAGAGGTCGGCCAGCAGTTCTCGGTGACCCGCGAGCGCATCCGCCAGATCGAGGCCAAGGCGCTGAGGAAGCTGAAGCATCCGTCACGGTCAAGGAAGCTCCGGAGCTTCCTCGACAACTGACGCAATCGCCTCGGCCATCGGGGGACGCGGGATGGTGCAGGAACGGGCGGGAAGTGGCGGAACGTCCAGCTCGCGTAGCGGCGCCGCGTCCCGGTCGGTCTTCCACGTGCCGCGCGGATCGCCGCTCTGGTCGCGTCTTGGGCGCTCCATCCTCATCTGGCTGGCGCTGATGGTGGTTGGCCTTGCCCTCGGCATGGCCGGCTATTCGGGCTTCGAGGGGATGGGCTGGCGCGATTCCTTCCTCAATGCCGCGATGATCCTCTCGGGCATGGGGCCGGTCACGGAGCTGAAGACCAACGGCGGCAAGCTTTTTGCGGGCTCCTATGCGATCTTCTCCGGACTGGTGATCGTGCTGGCGACGGGCGTTGTGCTGTCGCCCATCGTCCAGCACGTGCTGCACGTGTTCCACGCCGACACCGAGGACGACGAGAAGAATCCCTGATGGAGCCGACCCTGCCGTAGCGGGACGCGGCGCGGGTTCACATCCCCTTCACCAGCGCCACCAGTTGGTCCAGCGCCGTGCCCCAGCCCGCGTGGAAGCCCATGTCGTCGTGCTGTTTCTTCGCCTCGGGATCCTTGTGGAGGGCGCGAGCCGTGTAGAGCGTGCCCTTCGCCGTCGCCTCGATCGCGATCACGCCGGTCATGAAGGCGCTGCCGGTGGGGCGGAAGCCCGGCCCGAGCGCATCGGTGAAGACGAACAACCGTTCGGGGATCACGTGGAGCACGCAGCCTGTGCTGTCGTGCTTCTCGCCGTTCGGCCCCTCCATCACCGTGCGGAACCCGCCCCCGGGACACAGGTCGAGTTCGCAGGCGGTGGTGCGCCAGGGCGCGGGCGTGAACCACTTCATCAGCAGCGCCGGCTCGGTCCAGGCGCGCCAGACGAGATGCGGCGGCACGTCCACCTCGCGGCGGAGCTCCAGGTCGAGCGCGGGGTTGAAGACGGAGTAGGGCTCTGTCGTCATGGCATGTCCTTGTCGGCTGCTTCTTGGGGGGGAGGGTCGGGCTCGCCGCCCACCTCGTCGTTCATTGTGGCGAGCATGGCGTCGAGACGGTCGAGGCGGCGCGTCCAGAAGCCCCGCTGCTCTTCCAGCCAGTGCTCCGCCGCGGCGAACGGTTCCGGCTTGAGCCGGCAGGTGCGAACGCGCCCGGTCTTCTCGGTGGCGACGAGGCCACATTCCTCCAGCAACTTCAGGTGCTGGAGGAAGCTCGGCAGGGCCATGGAGAAGGGGCGGGCGAGGTCACTCACCGAGGCGGGCCCGCGGCCGAGGGCTTCCACCACCGCCCGGCGGGTCGGGTCGGCGAGGGCGCGGAACGTGCCGTCGAGGCAGGCGGGTGCGGCGTTCATCGAAGGGAGGCTAGGGCCGCAATATACTTAGGTCAACACCTAAGTGTGGGATGACGGTCGGGCGCGACTTGCCATGCGCCGGCGTCTCGGGCCTGATCGGGTCGTTGCCGCGGAGAGCGCCGATGTCCCTCGAATTCCTGCTGACCACCCTGATCATCGTCGCGTCGCCCGGAACCGGTGTCATCTACACGCTCGCCGCCGGCCTCTCCCGGGGAGGCCGTGCCAGCGTTCTTGCCGCCTTCGCCTGCACCCTCGGCATCGTGCCGCATCTTATTGCGGCGATGATGGGCCTCGCAGCGCTCCTCCATACCAGCGCGCTCGCCTACAACCTCGTGAAATATGCTGGCGTCGCCTATCTCCTCTGGATGGCCTGGCAGACGCTGCGGGAGGACGGGGCGCTGAAGGTCGAGGCCGGGCCGGACGGGCGCACGTCCTGGCGGGTCATCGTCGACGGCATCGCCATCAACGTGCTGAACCCGAAGCTGTCGATCTTCTTCGTCGCCTTCCTGCCGCAGTTCATTCCGGCTGGGGAGGCCGCGCCGCTCGCCCGCATGCTGGAATTGTCGGCGGTGTTCATGGCGATAACCTTCGTCATCTTCGCCATCTACGGCCTCTTCGCCGCCGCCATGCGCGACCATGTCATCTCGCGGCCGGGCGTGTTGGCGTGGATGCGGCGGGCGTTTGCCGGCGCCTTCGTGGCGCTGGGGGCCCGGCTGGCGCTTCAGGAGAGATAGCGCAAGCATCGGATGGCAAGAGGGGCAGGCCCCAGGGCCCGCCCCTCCGACATTGCTGTCCGGCCGATCGTGATCAGACGCCGCGGTCCGGACGGTTGCCAGGGCGGTCGCCGCCGGGTCGGCCGATTCCGCCGTCACCGGGACCCGGCCGCATGATCTGGGGCCGAGGCTGGCCGCCGTCACCGGGACCCGGCCGCATGATCTGGGGCCGAGGCTGTCCGCCGTCACCGGGACCCGGCCGCATGATCTGCGGACGGGGCTGGCCACCATCCCAGCCGGGACGCGGACCGGGCGGCCGCATGACCGGTGGCGGGCTGATGTC